>JAOZMY010000048.1 GCA_029934085.1 bacterium
AGCACAAAACAGAACTTTTTCCGAAAATACCACGCCAACACCAATTTCTTCTATTTGCGGATCTGCCATGGAAAAACATCGGATTGTCAATCAATATAACAAAAATCAACGGGGAATCATAGATCGAGCAAGGATCATCCCCTTCTGATCCCGCCTCAATGCGTGTCCCTCACATCTCACAATCTCTCCGCAATCATCACCGCCATATCCTTGACGGCCACTTCACCCTGAACATCGAGGGTCTTAACGGCGTCTTCCATCTCGATGCGGCACCACGGGCAGGCCGTCACAATCACCTCCGCCCCCGCATCCTGTGCCTCTCGGACCCGTGTCTCAGAAAGCCTGTTCACCTCCTCCGGATCCCAAAAGATCCTTCCCCCGCCGCCCCCACAGCAGAGGCTGTCCGCGTGATGATGGGCCATTTCCACGAAGCCATCTTCGCCCGCCATCGCCTTCATCACACGACGGGGTTCCTCGAATACCTGGTTCTGTTTGCTCAAATAACAGGGATCGTGATAGGTAATCTTCCCAACACCGTTCGTCCCAATATTCAATATCCCCTTTTCCGTCAATTCAGCCAGAAATTGCGTATAATGTTGAACGAGGACTCCTTTGACGGCGTCTGGATATTCGTTGATGAAGGTGTTGTAACAGTGAGGGGAAAGGGTCACGATACGCTTGGGTCGCACCTTCATTACTTTCTCCACCATGTAATCGGATAATTCCTCGAAAAGCCCTTCTTCACCAATCCTCCGGGCGGGGCTTCCACAACACTTCTCTTCCCGCAAGATCCCGTAATCCAAACCAGCGGCCTCAAGGATCGCCACCATGGCCCTGGCGATGTCCTGCACATCACTGTTGTAGGAGGCCGTGCATCCCACGAAGAGGAGAACGTCCACCGGTTTCCCGTCGGGCAGGAGCCTTATGGACAAATCTCTCTCTTCTCGAAAGCTTTTCAGCCAGTCGAGGCGTTTTTGAGGCGGCATGTCGTAAGAGTTTCCCTTCAAGAAAAGGGATTCCAGAACAACCTTCTGCTCGGGCACGGGGCCGATCATCTCCTCGATGAGCAGGGCCCGTCCCTTTTCGATGGCATCCAGAACCGGGATTCCCGTGCAGGAGGCCTTGCACTTCAGTGTGCAACTGTTGCAGGTAGTGCAAGTGTAGACGATGTTTCTCAGGTCATCCTTTTCATCCCCCGTTAAGAGCTCCCATTTGATCGCATAGGCCATGGCCTGGAGGATCCCGCTGGGGCCTTGCACCTGAAACCCACGTGTCGATTGATACAAAGGGCAAACGGCATAGCAATAGTTACACTTCCGACACCGGCTCGCTACTGAAAGAATCAGATCTTTTGTCTGTTCAATATACAAGTCCTCACTCATTATCTCACCCTTTTCTTCATCCAGGAAATTGCTTAAAAATCAGTGGGGAGATTCCCCTCAAAGACACCCCTGTTCAGGATGTTGTTGGGATCCACCACAGCCTTGAACTGTCTCACAAGGTTGTATCCAAGGTCTCCATATCTTTTTCTGAAAAAATCGGCACGGTGAGAAAACTGTCCCCACTCCCCTCCACATGTGCCATATTTAACATTGAGTTCCGTCTCACGATTAAACTTCTCAACCACGGCCTGCTTGAATTTCGCATCGTCCCAGTCTTTCGGGATCAAGACGCCTGGGTGCATGGTCAACGAACCAATATGACCGAACAAGTAGAGGCGCAACTGACTTAACAAGGGTAATCCCTGGTTGAAGGTTCGGGCCTCTTCCATACATTCGGGCAGGTCCTTCAGGTTTGAAACGATCTCGGCGGAACTGAACTGGCTTTCATTTTTTTGCATGATGTAGGAACCGATAACCTCACGTGCCGACCACAACTTCTCCCATTCCTCCAAATCGGAAATGTGACGGATTTCGAGGGGGTGTTCCTTCTTGAGGGACTGGATGATCTGGTCGAGTTTGCCGTCAGCCTCCTGCTGCGTAATCCCTGTCGCAACGAAAAAGATAACCGACCCTTCCGGCGGATCCATTCCTTTGATCTCATAGCCGATCTTGGCGGTTTCTTTCTCCATGAACTCCATGTAGAGCGGCATGGGGCGTTTTTCCATATACATCCGCTGAACCCCCCGCGCCAAGGAATCGAGGCTCCCGTAAACCGCATAGCCATGAGCCTTGACGAAGGTAGGGACCAAGCGGATCCTTATCCGTGTAACGATCCCCAACAACCCGTCGCCTCCCACGAAAAACTTCGTCAGGTCCGTCCCGGCGGGGCGACGCAACCCTTTCGTTCCCGTCTCGATGATCTCTCCCGTGGGAAGGACCGCCTGAACCCCCAGGATATAATCGGAAAATTTCCCGATACTGGCGTCTATGATGTGGGCGCTCGTGTTATTAGCCACCAACCCCCCCATACTGGCAATCAGCTTGCTTCCCGGCGCCACGGGGAGGAAGGCCCCTCGTTCTTCGAAGGCCTGCATCACGTCATAACAGACACACCCTGGCTCACACTCCGCATAACCGTAATCTTCATAGAATTCCAGGGCGTCCATACGGTGGGTGTTGACCACAATTCCCGGATACTTGTAACGTGATGCCCCTGCCAGAGAAGTCCCGGAGCCCCGAACATAGACGGGAACTGGAAAGGTATTGGCCAATTTCAATATCTCAGAGATTTCCTCGGCCGTCTTCGGGAGGACAATGGCATACGGAAGTTTCTCCCTTTCCGCGCTGTAAGGGTAAACATCTAAACCGTTACGGATTCTCTCAAAGATGCTGGTGGAAACATACGTCTCGCCAACAATCTCCCCCAGGGAATCGGTAAGTTTTTTCAAATCTTCACTGGATAGAGACACCTGTTCTCTCCCCTTTACCCATGTTTTTTGTATTTTTAGACGACAAGATCTTTCACAAGCAACGAAACGTCTTCCAGGGACTCAAGATTCTCGATCGTGTCCAGGAGGTGGTTCACGGCGATATCTTTCAAGGGCTTAGCGCTAAAACTCACACATTTTCGAAACTTCTCAACGCACATCTCCCAAGGCATATCCAGATTGGGACTTCCTATCAACGCCTCTTCTTCCGCCTCGTATGTGCGACCATCCCTCAGAACGATTTTCACGGAAGAATGTTTCATATCTTTTGGCGTCAGCGAATCGGTTGCCTCTACTGCGACCCTATCTATCAAGGGCTTCCAATCTTCGGAACGGCGCCGGATAACCTCTTCTTCGAAGTCTTCGATGAACACATCCCCTTTGTTCAGGGCGACCGCCACGGTATAGGGGATGCTGAACTGGGCATCCACTTGAGGATTGTCCCGAACGACGAAATCACCACCTACCATCTCTTTAACCATGGAAGACACGGCCACATGGATGCTTTCCACTTCTTCCGGTTTTATGTGATACTCATCTCTCAACTTAAGAATCGCCTGGATCGTGGCGTGGGTCATCCTACAGGAAGGATAAGGCTTAAAACTCAAATCCAAGATATGAAAATGTCCATCAACCTCTTCTATCAATCTCTCTCTCTCGTAGTCTCCGTGCTCATACAGGTTGAAAAATCCATAGGCCCCCTCCAGAACTTCCTTTGCCCCATTGATCCCACTTTCAGCCAGGGCCACCGCCTGCAAGGCATCACCCACAGCAAAACCCGGCTGTAATCGTTTTGATAACCCCCCGTCCAGGAGGCATTGGGCGTTTCCAGAGGTCTTACTATACATCACCCCAAAGGCGTTGAGCATCTCTTTTTTCGAGAGTTTCAAGACCTTTCCTGCCGCAGCGACCGCGCCAAAGCCGCCACAGGTCGCCGTTCGTATCCATGATAGGGGACGTTGAATGGCGAGTCCTAACCGGACAACCACCTCCACGCCGCTGACCACTGCCGTGATCAGATCTCGCCCCGAGACCTTTTCTCGCTCCCCAAGAACGAGAGCGGGAGGGAGCGTCGTTGCAAGGGCATGAAGGGCGCTTTCGTCAAAGGTGTCGTCGAAATCCCGGGCATGTACTAAAAGGCTATTCAGTAACCCTGCGGCGGGAACAGGCAAACGCCGCCCGAAAAGCCATACCGTCGCCTCTTCACGTCCCCCCCAGTTTGAATAGACACCAAGGGTTTCTCGACACCCCGGAGCGGAAGTCCCCGCGACAGCCACTCCCAGGGTATCGAGGATGAAACGTTTCGTTCGATCCACTACCTCATCAGAAAGGTCATCAAAATCGATCCCATCCAAAAAATCTACAAGGGTATATATAGCATCCATCATTTATTCCTCTTCTAAGGGATTTTTCAATTCGTGGTTTTGAGAGGTAAAAACCTCCGAAAGAATTCCACAACCTGAGATCGATACCTGAATGCATACACGGCAAGGATCCCCAATCCAAACAGATCCGTAACCAGGCCAGGGTAGATAAGCAGAAAAGAACTGGTAAAGAACAACAGCCGGGTAACGATGTCCATCTTCTTCCCGTCAAAAAAGTTCTGGAGGGCAAAGGCCAATGCCAGAACCCCCAGGAAGGCCGTTAGCGATACCCAAATAATCTGAACCGGGTTACCCACCAGGAGAAGGGCGTTGTTATACACAAAAACGTACGGGAGAATAAAGATCACCAAGGCAAGACGACAAGCGGTGAAGGCCGTCTTCATCATAGGGGCATCGGCGATCCCCGCTGCAACGAAGGCGTCCGGCGCCATGGGCGGCGTAATCCCGGCGATGGTGGAGAAATAGAAAACGAAGAGATGCGCCGCCAAGGGATAGACCCCTACCTTCACCAGGGCGGGCACCACCAGGATCGCCAGAACGATATAGGCCGCCACAGGGGGAACCCCCATTCCCATGATAATAGCGGCGATCATGGTAAAGAGTAACAGAAGAAAGAGGTGGCCATGGGAGAGCTCGATAAGGAGGGACGACATCATCAACCCCAGACCGGTAAGGGTTACCATGCCAACCACGATTCCCGCCAGGGCAAGGATCGCCACCACGGGCAGAGCCGTCTTCGCGCCGTTTTCCAGACCATCGAGAAATGACGTCAGGGTCATGCGACGCTTGGGCCGCAGAAAGGTGGCCAACGGTACGCTCACATTGGCCCAAAAGGCCGCCCGGGTTAGAGAGACTTGAGCGAAAACGAGAAAATAGATCAACACCCCGATGGGAATAAGGAAATGCCATCCGTCTCCGATTACCTTCTTCAAAGACGGCAACTTCTCTCGGGGGAGACCCTTTAGCCCGATCTTCTGAGCCTCAATATCCACCATGACGAAAAGCCCCACGTAGTAGAGGAGCGCCGTCAAGACCGCCGCCTTGATGATCGTAACGTAGTTCACCCCCAGGATCTGCATCATGACGAAAACAGCGCTCCCCATCACGGGTGGCATCAACAACCCACCGGCGCTCGACACCGTCTCGACCGCCCCGGCGAAATACGCAGGGTACCCCGTCTTCTTCATCAAGGGAATGGTGATCTGACCCGTCCCCGCCACGTTGGCCGTCCCGCTTCCGGAAAGCATCCCAAAGAGGGAGCTGGCCACCACGGCCACCTTGGCCGGTCCCCCGCGCACGTGCCCCAGGAGGCTGTAAGCAAGATCCAGGAAGAAGTCCCCTCCCCCCGACTCCCGAAGGAGCGCGCCAAACAGGATAAAGAGAAAAATGAACGTGGCAGAAATTCCCGTAAGCATCCCAAAGATACCGTCCGTGGTGATAAACATGCTGGAGACGATGCGGGTGAAACTATAGTTTTTGTGAGCGAGGATCCCGGGGAGCATCTCCCCGAACCGGGCATAGATCAACGCGAGGATTGCCACGGATGGGAAGGCCCATCCCACAACCCGTCGGGTCGCGTCGATGAGGAGCACGATCAATACCGTCCCCATGATCAGCTCATAGAGGGGGGGCTCTAAACCGATTTGACCGATCTTGCGGAACCAGTTCAAAAGGACATAGACCCCGATGAACAGGGCCATGCCGGCAAAAAGCACGGAATCGATGGTGAAACGATCCTTTTTCCCCTTCTTTCCAATGGGAAAGATGAGGAAGATGAGAATCAGCCCGAAGGTAACGTGCGTCACCCGCTGATTCATCGCCGTGAGTTGGAACATCCCCGTATAAAGATGAAACAAACTCATGGCGATGGCGATCCACCGCACCACCGTCGTGTATCCTTTCTTCACGATCTCCCTTAGCCCTTGAGATTAAACAACAAACAAAGGCCTCCCGACATATCGGGAGGCCTTCCATTACGTTTTACTTATATTGATCCCGTTTGTCCCAGATACCCTTCTCTTTGTAATATTTGATGGCACCGGGATGGTATCCCACCGGCACGGAATCGTATCCTTTGAAGGCGTTTTGGATGGTATAACGCTTCGCCATGGGATGAATGGCGTTCTTTTCCTTCGGATGCTCATAAACCGCCTTGAGAATCTTATAGACCAAATCCTCAGGGAGATCGGCTCGGCAAAGCCACATCTGTGGCAAGCTATAAGTGGGGGTCGGTTTATCAATCCCATTATAGGTCCCCGCGGGAATGGTCATGGGTACCACGTTATTGTAAACCTTCTTCAGCCGCGCGACCTCTTCCGCAGAAATGGGGATTAAACGAATGGCGATGTCTCGAGACAGCTCCATCACGGAGGCAAGGGGATAGCCTGCAAAGATGACGCCGGCATCGATAGTCTTGTCACGAATTCCCGTGCATATCTCCGTAAAAGAGAGATATTTCGGTTTGAAATCCTTGAACGTAAGCCCCCATCCTGCTTTCAGGTGTTTCTTCGACACGATGTTGAGAGTGGCACTCCCCGCTGGGCCTACACCGATGACTTTACCGCGGAAATCGTCGATTTTCTTAATGGGAGATTCCTTGCGGACGATCCAATGGACATCGCTGGTGTGGCCGATGGCAATGAGACGCAGCTTGTTTACGTCCATTCCCGCCTTCTTCAGCGCAGCCACGCTGCCCATGCAGGCCAGCCCCATATCCATCTGTCCACGAATCATGAGACGACAATTCTCCAGTGATGCTGCCGTTGATTCCGCCGTCACCCTCACACCCGGGACATATTTGTTGATGATACTGGCAAAACCAGCCCCCAAAAAATAGTAGGTCCCCGCCGGGCTCCCCGTGCCGAACGACATAAATTTCAAAGCATGGGAAGGTACGGTAATCCCCAATATTAGGACACACAACAAAACCGTCAAAAATATTTTCAATCCTTTCAAACGTCTCATAATATCCTCCTCAGGCCTTCGCCTACTTTTGTGGAAGTTCTGTAACAACCAGTTCGAAACTTTCAGGAATTTTACTGTAATACATGGGATACGTTTGAACCAGTTCCTTCCCAGGTTGGATTACAGGCGGTTTGCCTTTTCTGGGATACAGTCCACCGCTGGAAACACCTCCGGGGAGGAAGATATGTAGTCTATAACGCTTGGGACTGGATGAAACATTCTTGATCCCAACGGTAATATGAAGTCGCATAGATCCCTTGTATTTCTTCATGAAGTAATCGACCTTGGTAATCTTGGCCGACGAGCAGACCTCTGTCTTATAGGCAGCTTTCTGCTCCTTTTTCTCGGGGGCATTCTTGCTCGTCGCGCATCCCGTCACCACAAAAAAGACACCCACTACCAACAAACTTGCCAACCACCATACCTTTTTCCTTCGCATAATCTCCTCCTCTCTCTTTATTGATTGAAAAATCACCCTCCTTCCTTTGATTTTTTAAAGCCAATCTGATGATATAAAGCAACTTGTGTTCCAAAGGAACACGTCTATTCAAATCCAACAGAATCTTAAACAATCACAATGAGTTCGCCTGATCCTTCCCCACCCGGGAATTCAGAGGAACCGGAATTTTACGCTCATATTGTATCATATTGTATCATATCGTATAGTTTTGAAACGAATAGTTAGAAAGCGTGATCCCCAAGCAACGTTCATCTCCCAATACCATATTGCCGCATCTTACGGTAGAAGGTCGCACGACTGATCCCAATGGAGGCAGCCGCCTGTGAGATATTGAAAGAGTTTTCGTTCAATGCCTTGAGCATTTTTTTCTTTTCGGCCTGTGCAATGGAAAACACCTTTTTCTGAGGCTTTCCCCGATCCATCTCGATGGTTTCGAATCCCCTCTCCAATTCCTCCACCAAAAAATCGTAGACCTTTTTCAAGTCCTTGTGGAGTAAAACCACTCGCTCCATCATATTTTCCAATTCCCGCACGTTTCCGGGCCAAGGATATTCCTTCAAAAGCCGGATACACCTCTCATCCAGAACAAAGGGGGAGGTCTTCCCATATTTCCGACAAAACCGATCGATGAAGGCCTGCGCCAACCATTGAATATCCGCTTTTCGGTCCCGGAGACGGGGAATCTCGATGGCCAGGACATTAAGACGAAAATAGAGATCCTTTCGGAATCTACCTTCCTGGGCCTCCACGGCAAGATTCTTGTTTGTAGCCGCGATGATCCGTACATCCACGGGTATCATCCGATCTCCCCCCAGCCGCATGACCTCCCGTTCCTGAATGACCCGGAGGAGTTTTGCCTGAAGATCCATTGGCATAGTAGCAATCTCGTCCAAAAATAGGGTCCCTTTGTGAGCCAACTCGAAGAGCCCTTGCTTTCCTCCCTTCTTTGCACCGCTGAAAGCGCCCTCTTCATAACCGAAGAGCTCGCTCGTAAGAAGTTCTGCTGGAATCACGCTACAATTAATCGCCACAAAAGGCTCATGCCGCCGCATACTATGGCTGTGAATACTCTGGGCAAGGATTTCCTTTCCCGTGCCCGTCTCGCCCGTGATAAGAATCGTGGAGTCAGTCAAGGCATATTGCTTCGCCCTTTTGATGACTTCCTTCATCCGCCGGCTTTTGGCTACGATTCCATCGAACTTGTAACGGGAGACGAACCCCTTGGAAATCATCTTGCGGCGGATCCTACTATCCATCCTTTGTATCTCCGAGGTCCTGCGAAAGGTGGACACTGCTCCCAGAAGTTTCCCTTCGAGCAGAATAGGAACGTGAGTTCCTACAAGTAACACCTCTCCCACGGTCTCAAAATCGCTCTCCACGATTTTCCTGTCCTCGAAAACGCTCTTAGCCGGAAATCCGGGGAAAAGAGAGGTTACCACCTCTCCCAGCACGTTCCGGTCTCTCAGCCCCAGGATGTCCCGAGCCGCGGTATTGATGTCGGTGATTTGCATCGCCCGGTCCACAACCACCACCCCTTCTGTCAAGGAATCGAAAACCGTTTCCAGGCGTTTAAACTCCTCCAGCTCCTTTCTTCTATGTCTGGCCACACGGATGGCGTTTTCAAAGGTTTGCTCCAGCGCCTCCTTGCTGTAGGTAATTAGCACCCCTTTCTTTCCAAATTGTGAGGCCAGTTCAAGAGTCAAATCACCCTTTCCAACGATAACCTCAACCCCCTCGTTAACCGCCTCCATCACCCCGTAAAAAAAATCGTTCCCGTTGGAAAAGAGGATGGGACGGATTCGGATATTCAGAAGCCTCTGAAGCATCTCCACCTCAATGATAGGCTTGTGCGTCGTAATGCCGATAAACTTTCCCAGCCGCTTCGCGTGCATCAGAGCTTGAAGGATATCGGAGAGAGAATCAAGGGAGGTTACCACGGGAACTCCCACCATTTTCTCGATCATCAGAGCGGTACCACCCCGCGAAATGATAACCTCTACCCCCTCCCGCTCAAACTGTTTAGCCGCGGGAACGGCCGATTCCAGGATCCCGGAACGGATGGAGATACTTACCTGATCGGCATATTTCTCCGCGACCTCTCGGATGATCCGCTGCTCATTGGCGAACGAACTTATGAAACCTATTTTAACTTTCATCTATCCCCTGGAAAGTCCTCTTAATTGGTTTTGTTTTCTAATCGTCTTCACGGATCACACTACCATAAGTTTCCTGCAAACAGGACCGAAGACCCCTGACAAGTTCTGGGTCGAATTGGGACCCTGCACCACGGGCTATCTCACGATAGGCATCCTCAATGTTCAATCTTCTTCGATAAGGGCGATCTGTCGTCATGGCATCCAGGGTATCCGCTATACCTATGATTCTACTTCCAAGAGGAATTTCCGTCTCCGAGAGACCGTCCGGGTATCCTGTTCCATCGAATCTTTCATGATGGTAACGAACCATCCGCGCGATTTCCTCCATGCCTTCGATCTTTGACAAGATGTCATACCCAATAACGGGATGCTGTTGCATGGAAACAAATTCACGCGTGCTAAAAGTCCCTGGCTTGTTCAAAACCTCACTTGGGATGCCAATCTTTCCGATATCGTGCAAATAGGCCGCAAGTTCTATATTTTCTATCTCCTCCGTCGGAAGTTGGAGACATTCTGCCAGTCTTTTCGCGTAATCAGCGACCCGTACCGAATGCCCCCCTGTGTATCGGTCACTCGCCTCCAAAGCCGTCACAAGGGACTTGACTGTGGATCTAAAGAGTCTTTTTAAGTCCTCGTAGAGCCTAAGGTTTTCTATCGCGATTCCCGAATTGATCCCAATAGCGGTCAAGAGTTTAAGGTCGTCTTTCGTAAAAACGTTGTCGGGATCTCTGGAGTCGACATGGATAACTCCCAAGATCTTTTCATGGCTCCGCAACGGCACACACATAACCGTATGTATTTCATTCACGATAATACTCTGTGCGTGTTGAAACCGCTCATCGTGCAAAGCATCCGAGGAAAGTATAGAATTCCCTTTCTGAAAGGCCTGGTCAAGGATAGACTTCGATATCGGAGTAAATTCCTTCACCTCTTGAGAAGGATAAACCGCCGCAGGCATTATCTCCCCCATCTCTTCGTCCCGGAGCAGGAGGAAATAACGGTCTGCTTTGATAACCTTAACGATCTGTTCAAGAATCGCGTTCAACAACGAAGCCGAATCCCTGTGAACGTTGATAATGTTTCCGATTTCAAAAAGGGCGGAGAGCTTTTCGAGTATCCTCCTAAAATCCCGTCGAGAGATATCCGCACGATAAATGTCCGTCAAGTCCCTCATCTGGAAGGAACCGCCCACGACGGTCATGTCCGTCTGACCCCTGTTACCTTCAAGGGATGGAGACCTCTTCGTAGCAGTCTCGGGCATATGTTCAAACCGCAGATCTGTGGCTCCCAAATGAATTTCGTCTCCATCCGAAAGCACTTTAACAGATATGAGTTTACCATTCACATAGGTCCCATTACTGCTGTTCAAGTCCCGAATGATAAATTCGTTTTTTTCTTTTTCAATTAAACAGTGATATCTCGATATTTTTGTGTCGAAAATTTGAAGATCGTTGTCGGGGCTACGGCCAAGTGTCAGTGACTCCTCAACCTGCAAGGAAAAAACAGGCTTTCCATCTATCAGAAGGCTAACCTTTGCCATTTTTCACACCAACTCCTGGTACGCTACATCATATCTCCAAAGTGACTCCTAATTCGATGATCTGCGACCCTGGTATCTTGAAGAAATCCGACGCTTCCAACGCATTGCGCGACATGAAAGAAAAGAGTTTTATCCTCCATCGCCACATACCTGGTTTTTTACTGATGGTCAATTTCTCACGTCCGAGGAAGTAACTGATCCTATCCGGGTCAAAATCGAGCCCCTTCCCTTTGGCTAGGGAAAAGATATGCTCGATCCTGGGATCCTCCATAAACCCGTAATAAGCAACAATCTTGTAGAAACCACTGCCAAGCTTGGTCACCTCGACCTTTTGGTCGTTGGGAACCCTGGGAATTTCCCTGGTTCGGAAATTGAGAAAAGCGATGTTGGTATGCATGACTTTGTTGTGCTTGAGATTGTGCAGCAGGGCTACCGGCACCATATCCGGATTTCCCGTCAAGAAAACGGCCTGTCCCTCCACGCGGATAGGGGGATCTTCAGAGATGGCCTCCAGAAATTTCTCCAGGCTCATGGTACGTCGTCTCAACCGGGACCAGAGCATTTCACGGCCCTGCTTCCAGGTAATCATGATCGTAAACACCATGCCACCGATGACGAGGGGAAACCAGGCTCCGTGAAAGATCTTGCTGATATTCGCCGCGAAGAAAGAGATATCGATAACGAGAAAAAAGATTAAAAACGCAACCATCCAGTAAGGCGACCACTTCCACTTTTCCTTCGCCACCACGAAGAAGAGGATGGTAGAAATCAGCATGGTAGAGGTCACCGCCACGCCGTACGCCGCCGCCAGCTTACTGGAAGAATGGAATCCCAGTGCGAGGCTGATGGTGCTGATCATCAACACCCAATTAACGAGGGGAACGTAGATCTGTCCGATCTGCTTCGCGGAGGTATGGATAATCTTGATCCTGGGAAGGTATCCCAGCTGCACCGCCTGGCGCGTGAGGGAAAAGGACCCCGAGATTACCGCCTGAGAGGCGATGATTGTCGCGGCCGTCGCCAGGAATACCATGGGAATCATTCCCCAGGAAGGAACGATGGCATAGAAAGGATCGTTAGCCGCCTGTGGATTCGTTAACAGAACCGCCCCCTGGCCAAAATAGTTGAGCAGAAGCGCCGGGAGAACCAACACCGTCCAGACCAGGCGAATGGGGCGTTTTCCGAAATGTCCCATGTCCGCGTAGAGGGCCTCCGCCCCCGTCACCACCAGGAAGACCGCACCAAGAACGAGAAACCCGTGCACGTGATTCCGAAGCAGAAAATCGATGCCGTGCCAAGGCAGCAAAGCGTGAAAGATAGCAGGATTTTTAATGACCTGGGCAAATCCCAGCACTCCCAACGTGCAAAACCAAACAAAAATAACTGGACCGAAAAGGGCCCCCACACTCCCCGTTCCCCGGGGTTGGAGCATAAAAAGTCCCGCGAGGATGATTACCGTCACGGGCAGGATATAGGGATCCAGTTTGTGCGTGATAACCCCCATCCCTTCGATGGCGCTCATTACGGAAATGGCAGGAGTGATCATCCCATCCCCATACAGGAGGCAGGCACCAAAAATCCCGACCGCCACGAGGATCCATTTCCCCTCCATCTTCATCAGGCCCCGAGGACGGATTAGAGAAGTCAAAGCGATAATCCCACCTTCCCCATTGTTGTCCGCCCGGAGAATAAAACTGAGATACTTGATCGAAACCACCAAGATAAGAGACCAGAAGATCAGGGACAGGACCCCCAGCACATTGGCGGGGGTCACGGCAATCCCAAAATCCCCGTAGAAACACTCACGGATGGCATACAGCGGGCTGGTCCCGATATCTCCAAAAACCACTCCCAGCGCCGCAATGGAAAGGGTCATGAGATGTTTTCTGTCCATTTCCCTCCCATGTTCGGATGAGACACGTTTCTTCCCATCAGCTTTCTCATTCCGCTTCCTGATCATCACCAGCCTCTCCTAATCCTTTTCAATAGAAACTCATCCTTTGATACGTGAAGCACCACTCCATTGTACTAAATCCTTCTCGCCTTATTAACAAAATCCTTTTGTCCCGTAAAGCAGCCCTTGCTAAATTCCACATGTTTTTGGACAATATGGAAAAAGAATAGGACAGGAAACGGACGATGCCTCATCTCTACACAACCATACCCTCATTCCTTCCCGAGGAACACTGGAAACATGATCGGGACGATACAAAGCTTATTCGCACAACTATTCAGGAAAGAACTTTTTTCATCAAAATCAAAACCATCCATGAATCACAATGGCGGCTTTCCCTTCTCACAACCCCAATCGATCTTATCCTCAACCGCCACAAAAAAATCCTCCTAAATGTCGCTCGCCAATTGGGCATCGAAATCATCAAAAGCAATCTGGGAAACCCCCACGCCCCAGATGTGGGAATCGAGTATCTCCTGGATGAAGAAAAGCTCATCTCATTTAATTGGCATCAACGAGGGCCAAATGTATTTGAAATAGGATCGGGAAACGGTTCATTCCTCACAGAACACGCGATTAAAAACCCCGAGAAGCACCACTTCGGGACTGAAATCAACGGTTTTACCCTTAAAAAGGCACTCCGAAAGGCGGCAAGGGCGCGCCTTGAAAACATCCACTTCATTCGGAATGACGCGCAATACATCCTGAATTATCACGTTCCTGACAGCAGCCTTGACACAATTTTCATAAACTTTCCAGACCCTTGGGAAAAGAAAAGATATCTCAAACGCCGACTCATCCATCCGGGAACACTCCGTAATTTTGCACGGGTTCTACGGTCTGGTGGCGAAATACACTTCACGACAGATCACCAAGACTATGCCGATTTTACCAAACAACAATTCTCTCAAAGCCCTTATTTTCAACTCATTCGAGATGCCAAAAACGCTCAGCTCCCCTTTCCCACGAAATACGAAAGAAAATGGCGTTCTGAGGGGCGCCGCATCATTCAAATAGTCTTCCAACGCACCGAGCATCCCTTTCAATCTTCCCTCGGGAAGGATTCTCTCGTCCCCGTTTCTTTCGATATCGAATCGAATTCCACTATTTTTAGCGGGGGGATATTCAAATCCGGAGAAATCGTTGTTGTCTTCAAAGATATTTACAAGGGAGCAACCTATGATGTCCTCGACACGATTATCACCCATGGGAGGTTTCGATGGGATGTTCTAATGCTCAGGAAAGCTGGCCGACTCGTATTCGATGTAGGTTTAAACAAAAGATTTCTAACCAGAAAAATTAAGGGGCAACTTGAATCCCTTTTTGCCTAAACACCCAATAAAGCGACTAACTAATTAAATCAAACCCAATGTGTAAGCAATGACAAAGAAAAGGGAGGCTACGGAAGATAATCCCAAAATCCCAACTTTGACACTTCGCCATGAAGGATCGGCAAGCCCCATCAATAATAGGAGTCCCACGTTCATAAACACTCGGTTAAACCCTAAATAATATTCAAAAACTTGCATACTAACAAGGAGATAAAGAATCAGATAGACAACGCCACACCAACGTAAAACCCTACCCTGGTCACTTTGCTTTGGTCCGAAACAAAGGGGCACAAGCATCCCTGTGATAAGGAAAAAAGTGAAGCCATCATACATTGCTTTGACACTTAATGGATCCATCAAAAAGACACGGATTTTGGTTACGGCTCCCTCCGCTGGAAGGGTAAAATTCTCAAAAAACCCTGTCGTGCTCCCATGGACTGGGAGGGCCTTCAAGACATGGATATTCCAAACCCCAGCGGGTAAGATTGCAAGCGCCAAGATCAGTAAATCCCTCCAATTCCTTTTGAGCAACGCGCCAAACCAGAATCCCCCCAGGACCAAAAGAAGCGTCTCATGAGTTAAGCCCGCCGCCGCCATTGCCAAAGCCGTAATCCACACCCTACAGTGAAAATAGGCATAGAGAGAAATAATGAGGAGAAACGAGGCTAGAAGATCCGCGGTGGAAAGAAAAAAAACAATCCACACCCCCACGATACCCAAGGCCAGTAGTCCCAGCCATGGAGACAGTCCCGACTCCTGAAACCACAAGGCAACAACGAAAACTATCCCTACCAAACAAGCCCCATTGATTCCCACGAGCGCGTAAGGAACAGCTGATTTATAACCCAGAGAAATCAGTGAAGCCAGAAACGGATAAAAGATTCGACGATAACGGTAGCGTGGGTTATCGAGGGCAGCCACAGAACCTCCTTGTTGAAGTCCTGGATCCAAAGCAATGGCCAAAAAAAATTGCCCATCATACCCCAACTCGCCTTCAGAAAGGACATGTTTTGGAACATCACCAAGATAAGGGGAATGGGGGATAACCGTTCCTATCCGAAAAAATCCGAGGATCTCCCCGTGAAAATGACCCCAGTAATTCACCAAACCAACTGTGACAACAATCGAAAGAGCCACGAACGCAACAACAAGTGGGCGTTTCATCCCATTGATCATGGCCCTCCTAATATTGCACGCCCCTATCTATCCGGAATAACTGGCATCACTAAAGGCAAGAATTGGAAAGAAGATGATAGGAAGCAGGATCATTCCTACAGCAAATCCTCCCCCCTTCCCAAACTTTCCGGCAAGCGCAAAAATGGTGATTATGATCATGATGAGGTTAACGATGGGAATAAAGAAAAGGATAAGCCACCAGCCTGGCTTATCAGAAATTTTGAGAATAACATACAGATTATAAAACGGGATAATTGATGCCCATCCCGGCTCTCCCGCTTTCTCGAAGATCTTCCACATGGACACAATCATCAAAACCGCAAAGACAAGATCAAGAATCAACACAAAAACACTCGTTCCTCCGTGCATATATTATCCTCCTTCGTGTTGTGACAATTAAATCTATCTTAGCACAGAGTTTCACGACTCATCAAGGCGTGACAAAATCTTTCCACTTATGATAGTGTTCGGGAGAAATTAAAGCTTTGCTGTCTGTAATATAAAAAAATCTAATATCTCACGAAGACAGCGTTTAGAAAAAGGCGAAACAACTATTTTACGTCGGGGAGAGAAAACGCCTCTATCGATTCAATTCCGGTTTTAGAACACCCTATGATCAGAAAATATCATAAAAAAATCCTATTACTGGCAGTCACTTTCGTCGGTCTCACCATTTTTCTTTCTGTTTATAAAATTCAAAAAGCATACAGGCAATTTACCCAAATCAAAGCTCTCTCCGTTATAAAAGACCCAGATTTACCCAATTTTACACTAAAAACCATCTCCATCCATCCCCATGACAAAACCACCTTCACCGAAGGGCTCGTATGGTATCAAGGTTTCCTCTACGAAAGCGGAGGCGGAAGGGGGAGATCCGTTTTGAGAAAGGTCGATCTCCTCACTGGAAAGGCCGTGAAAAGCCGCAAGGTGCCCGCTCCCCATTTTGCCGAGGGAATCACCATTTTCCGGGAAAAGGTTTACCAGCTTACATGGAAGTCCCACACGTGTTTCGTCTATGACGCCGACACCCTGGAGAAAACGGGGGAATTCACCTACAAGGGCGAAGGATGGGGACTAACCCACGACGCAAGGTACCTCATCATGAGCGACGGCACCCATCGGCTACGATTCGTCGACCCGGACACCTTCAAGACCGTCCGGACGCTGGATGTGCGAATGAACGGGGCCATCGTCAACAACCTCAATGAACTCGAATTCGTCGAGGGAATGATCTACGCCAACGTCTATATCACGAATTCGATCGTTCGGATCGACCCTTCCACCGGAAACGTGACGGGACTGATTGATCTCACCCCCCTCTACGAAAAGATGTCCCCCTTTTCCCTGTCCGGTATCAACATGCCCAACGGCATCGCCTACGATCCCGAGACCAGGGCGATATACGTGACGGGGAAATTCTGGCCGAAACTGTTCAAGGTAAAAATCGTTCCCCGCGGTGTTTCAGGTGGGCGATGACCTGACGGCCGGAAGGTAAAG
>JAOZMY010000128.1:0-1141 GCA_029934085.1 bacterium
ATTGAAATTTATAATAAAGCCTAACAATGCGCACTGGTCAGCTATTCCGCTTCCACTTTCGCGTGAAGCTTCGGCGGGACAAAGGCGCTCTATAGCGGCAGGTGAGCTTGGCCATTCCCTTCGCGCTGATGTGTGCCTTTAACTGTCAACATTTGACAAAAGAGGATGTATCTTCCATAATGGATGCATAACGGAACCATTATACGGAGGTGTGATATGGCAACCCTGACGATAAAAAACGTCCCTGAGAATCTTTATGTGCGACTGAAACAATATGCTGAGATTAACCGACGCAGCTTGAACAGTGAAGTTATTTTGTGCATAGAGCGAGCAATATACACTCACAGGATTCAACCGGAAGAATATTTAGCTAGGGCACGGCGTTTGAGAGAAAAGACGGCGCAATACCCAATCAGTGACGACGATTTTAGCGCGGCGAAAGTAGCGGGGCGGTTATGATAGTGGTAGACACCAACGTCATTGGTTATTTGTATCTGAGTAGTGAGCGATCAGAACAAGCGGAGAAAGCGTTGTTGAAGGATGCGGAGTGGGCGGCACCTCTTTTGTGGAGAAGTGAGTTGCGGAACGTGTTGGCGCAATATCTCAGGAGAGGCATTTTAAGATTCGAAGATGTTATGCGTATCATGGACGAAGCCACAAGATTGATGAGTGGGAGAGAATACGAGATTGCTTCAATGGACGTGTTGCAATTAGTACGCGAAAGCAAGTGCTCGGCGTATGACTGCGAATTTATAGCCCTGGCAAGAACCCTGGACGTTCCATTGGTTACAGTGGATAAACAGATATTACGTGAATTTCCAACAGATGCGGTCTCTCTGGATGAATTCACGGGTGACGGAATTGTCGGCTGACCCCGCCTTTACCCGCCCCATCTACGATTTTTCATATCTCCTCCTTTTTATAACGACTAAAACCAAGCGGTCTATTTTCTACCTTCGATTTTCTCCCGGATCATTGTTTTGATGGTGTCGTCGATGGCGTAGAGACCGGCAATCAGCATGGAACCGCCCTGCTCGAAGACTGCCTTTTCCAGCAGTTCATCGGAAATCCCTGTATCCTCCAAGATATAGGGTTCCCCGAAGTTTTCCACGTGGTCCACCAGGGCCAGATACGCCTTGCA
>JAOZMY010000128.1:1241-4796 GCA_029934085.1 bacterium
TGCTCCTCGAAATAGGGAATGAGAGATTTGGCTTTTTCGATATCAGGCATGGTTTCTCCTCCTTCTCCGTTTTGTTTGTCGTTCTTTCCGTCCTGGTTTCTACGAAGCCGTTGTTGCTGCTTCATGATCCTGTCGAGAAAAAACTTTCCCGTCCAAGACATCCCGCACCGTCCTTACCAATGTATAGGAACTGTAGGGTTTCTGAAGAACCGCGGCCACCTGTCCTTCATCATGGAAATCTGAAACCGCGGAGTAGTTTCCCGTGGTTAGAATGGCCTTCACATCGGGCTTCTTTTCCTTCGCGTACCGGATGATTCCCTTGCCGGAAGAGGCTATGTCCGCGATGATGAGGTCGATCTCGTCCATACGCTTGTTGAAAATGTCGATAGCCTCATCACTTCCCGCAATAATAATCGTGTAACCCGTATCGTCCAGGGCCCAATTCAGGAAATCCTGCCAGTAGGAATCGTCTTCCACAATCAGGACCGTCTCTGTACCAAAGACAGACTTGTCCCACTTATCCATGGAGACCTTGGGTTCCTTCTTCTCGTCTCTTGATGAGGGGAAGAACGTGGTGTTTTTCATTGCCTCTTCATAATTCTCTACCCTGTCACCGATAACCCCACGGTATCTCTTGGAAAAGCATAAAAAATAGTGCCGCCCCCGGTAGATCGAACATTCCTTGCATCCCTTTCCAGAAAAGGGACAATTCATTTTCCACTTTGCCATAATCCTCGCCTCCGGAACATTTTATCTATCCTATCGAATAGAAAGTGTCAATTCTTTTTTCCTCTGACTATTGTTGACATGATCCGGCTTGCTCTGTTAATAAATATAACGATGGAAAGAATATTAGAAAGGGCCTTTTTTGGATTCTAAAGGCCGAAAAATCGCCCTGTCCTTTACCTTTATTTTCTTCTTTACAGCTTTGCCCCTTTATGTCCTGGCTCATGCCTTGCCCGGAACCTACAACTATGTCACGATCCATGGACACGAGATATCCTATCGTCTGATCATATCCGGCATTGATATGTGTCGGTTGACCCACTGGAACTGCGAGGATCTGACGGAAAAGGACATCGGCCGATTGAGGCAAGCCCATGATGAAATTCAAGAAAAGCTCAATCGCGGGATACAAATCTTGCAAAGCGGCCGCTCCCTCCGCCTAAACCTCGACACGATCAACCCTCTCCCTTTTGGCTTTGAACTCTCCATGAGCGCCCACACCCCCACACCGGTAGATAAACTCATTATCCACTATACCCTTTTAAGTAAAGAAAACCCCTCTTACCAGTCTTTCTTCAACATAGAGACGGAAAAGCTAAAAGACAAGACAAAACTTTTTATCTTAAACAAGGATCATTCCATCCTGGAATGGCAGCGCGGGGGACCCATCGTAGCCCGGTCAGAGAGCCCCTTGAGACAACATCTTTTCGACCTGCAATCCTTCGTTACGAGGGACCTTTCCGCTGCCTGGCTGTTTATTGGATTCGTCATGGCCTTCCTGCTTGGGATTGGGCACGCCTTCACCCCCGGGCACGGAAAGTCCCTCATGGCTGCCTACCTTGTAGGACAGCACGGACACATCAAGGACGCCATCGTCATGGGGCTCACCACCACCTTCACCCATACCTTCAGTGTCATTCTCCTGGGCCTCATCATCATGTTTTTCTCCCATATCATTCTCCCCTCCACCCTCTTCCCATGGGTGGCACGCATTTCGGCCCTGTTGATCATTGCCACGGGCGTTTATGTCCTCTATGCGAGAATCATGGACAAACGAGCCATAAAACACCACCACGGCCATGATAACCCACATAACCATGATCATGCGCATTCCCACTCTCACAGCCACACGCATACGCATCCACATACACATCCTCACCCCCACACGCACCACCATCATGAAAGTCACCCCGAGCGATCCCATACGTGGCAGGCCTTTTGGCTTTCGTTTTCCGGCGGGATTATCCCCTGCCCATCCGCTATGGCGGTCCTCTTCGCCGCCATTTCCATCGGGAAAATCGGTTACGGCATCCTGATGATCCTCGTCTTCTCACTTGGGTTGGGGGCAACCCTCGTCGCCATCGGCATCGCTATTCTCACGTCACGAAACTTCCTCGCCCGAATGGAAAGGGCAAGCTCCCTATTCGGGCATCTGGACCTGGTAGGTCCCGCCTTCATCATCGTTATTGGAATCCTGTTTCTGATCCACGGACCGTTCGGCTCCGTTAAAATCTAAAGGAAAGGAGGGGAAAAATTCATAGATATCAACCTTAACCAACAAGGAGGATTTACATGAAAACATTAACGATCATTCTGGCAGTTGCTATGTTAAGCCTCATCGCTGGCGTAAGTGTCGCTTCCGCAGGTAAATGGGCCGTCGTCGTTGTGGACGTGCAGGGAGACTTCACCACACTCAAAAAGGGATCTCTCGCCGTCAAGGGAACCGATGCCGCCTACCTCGATAAGGTCGTCGCGGCCGTCAAGGCATTGAAGGCAAAAGGTCTGAATATCTACGCCACACAGGACTGGCATCCGAAAGACCATCTTTCCTTCTTTACCAACCACCCAGGCAAGAAACCCTTCTCCGTCATCAAGCTCCATGGGAAGACACAGGTTCTATGGCCACCTCACTGTATTCAAGGCACGGAAAACGCCAAGATCCTCGTGGATAATTCCCTCTTTACCCTGGTAGCTCAAAAGGGAATGATGAAGGACTGGGATAGCTACTCAGGATTCTATATCGGGGACGACAAGAAAACCGTGCTCGAGAGCGCCCTGAAAAAGGCCGGTGTGGATAAACTCATCATGTTCGGAATCGCCACCGACTACTGCGTGAAGAGTACCGCCATCGACGGGGCGAAACTGGGCTTCAAGGTCACCGTGGTTGAAGATCTTTGCCGTGGTGTGGATCCGAAGACCAGCGCCGCCGCCGTCAAAGAAATGGAGAAAAACGGTGTGAAAGTGATTAAGTCCCTTAAGGATGTAAAAATGTAATAAGCGTGCAGCCAAATAAAAGTGGGAGACGGGACCGTCTCCCACTTTTTACTTTTAACTCTTTACCAGAAACCTCTACCTCTTATACTTTCCCATCAAATAAGCTTCCCCCAGGACATGCCCCTTCATGGCATTAAGGAGTTCCTGTTTTGTCGCGCCCGGATTTAGGTTCAGCTTTGTGTCCAGCGCGTAGAGCTTGAAAAAATAACGATGTGCGGGACCCTTGGGAGGACAAGGCCCTCCGTAACCAATCCTCTTGAAATCATTGATTCCTTGGCGACTTCCGTCGGGAAGCTCTTTGATTGCCGGGACCCCTTGCGGAAGACCCTCCGATTGCGCGGGGATATTGTAAATAACCCAATGCACCCACGTACCCACCGGGGCGTCCGGGTCATCACAGATGATTACAAAGCTCTTTACACCATCCGGGGCCCCAGACCATGCAAGATCGGGAGAGATATCTTTCCCGTCGCAGGTATACCGAACGGGAATTTCTCCCCCTTCTTGAAAAGCCGAGCTTTTGATTGTAAATGCCATGGCTTGTCCTCCTATTGT
>JAOZMY010000049.1:0-3682 GCA_029934085.1 bacterium
AATCAGTTTCGGCCTGTGCTTTGTTATCTCTTTACGGAGTGGCAGTGTAACATAGACTGCCATTACTGTTTCCAGTACAACAACGACCTGCCGGGGATGGACATAGAAACCGCCAAAAGCGCGATCGACTGGCTTAAATCCATCGGCTGCCGGGTGATCCCGATCATGGGCGGTGAGCCCCTGATGAGAAAAGACTTCATCTTAGAGGTAATCAGATACGGTGCGGAAAACGGGTTCTTCATGTACCTGCCTACCAACGGCTACCTTCTGGACAAGGCCTTCATCGATGAAGTGGGCAAGGCGGGAGTTGCGGCCATAAACCTGGCCGTTGACTGTGTGGCCCCAAAAAAGGGATTGCCCAAGGCCCTCCTCAATATCGAACCCCAATTCAGGTATCTCGTCGAGCGCCAAAAAAAATACGGTTACCTCACGTTCTTTAACATCAATATCTGCAGGAACAATATCAAGGATGTTAAGCTCCTCACCGAGATCGCACATCAAAACAAGATCGGGACGGACTACCATCTTAACGAACCTCCCCACAGCTTCGTAGATACCAGTCACTACAAACATCACGACGACATGCTATCTATCACGCCCGAGCAGTACGATGAAGTAAATGAACTGCTGGACTGGCTCATCGACAAACAACGGCATGGCTGGCCAATGGTCAACTCGATTGAGCATTTACAACTATTCAAGGAAAGAATGAAAGGTCAGATGAGGCCATGGGACTGCAGGGCAGGTCACAACGGTGCCCTCATAAGACCCGACGGCAGCCTTTCACCCTGTTTCGATCTCATAACCTATGATCACGACTGGGGAAGGATATGGGAGCCCAAATTCGACCCGGTTGAACTTCAGGCGGTCAAGAAGAAATGCATGCCATACTGCTCCTCCACCTGTTTCCATACCATGGCCTATTACTACAGGCTGAAATCCGTCCCCCAATGGGTCAGAAAACATATTAGGGTAGGATAACAGCCTCTTCCTTCTTTATCCCACCTTTAAGATCTCTTTTGTCTTTCCAATCTCTTCCGCACTGGCATCCAAGATTGTGATATCTTTGACGCGCGAACGCTCGCCCCGAGTGATGGCAATCCTTCTCTTCGGGATTCCAAGCTGCTTGCTCAAAAATTGGATGCAGGCCTTGTTGGCCTTGCCTTCCACGGCCGGGGCCTGGAGACGTATCTTGACTCCTTCCGGGGTGAGGACGATCTCGTTCTTCGAGGCCCCCGGCTGGACCCGTATGTGGAAGGAAAAATCCACGGACTACTTGAGATGGATCGCCAGTTCAATGAGTGAATTGACGAGGAAATTCTGCAGAAAGATGATGACCAGAATCAGGATGATCGGTGAAAAGTCGATCCCGCCGAAATGAAGCGGGATGAGTCGTCGAATCCTCCAGAGGACTGGCTCTGTGATCTGATAAAGGATTCGCACGATGGGATTGAACGGATCGGGGTTGACCCAGGAAATGATGGCGCGGATGATAATCACCCACATGTAGAGCGTCAGGACGATCGACAGAATCTTTGCCAACGCCATGATCAGGTTTGCAATTACGAACATTTATTGCCTCTCTTCCGATTCTTTTAAAACAATATAATTCGCCTGACGGCCCGCGGCAAGGCCTTCTCGGCGGTAAGAGAAGAAATAGGCCTCTTCGCACCGCGTGCAGTAGGGCAAAACATCGATATGCCCCTCCTTCAGCCCCACTGCCATGGCCTGTTCCTTTGCCATAAGCTTGAGATCGAGCCACCAATGGCCCGACCGACTGGGCTGAACACATGCCTCCCAGTCCCCCTGTCGTCCCTGTTCGACGAAATACGCACGGACAGGCTCATCCACCTCCAGGCAGCAGGCCCCGATCCCAGGCCCCACGGCAAGATAGACATCTTCAGCCTCTACGCCAACATGTTCAACAAACCGATAAAGTACCTTTGGGAGGATCCCCAGGGCCATTCCCTTCCAGCCTGCGTGAACCACTGCCACTCCTTTCCCAGAGCCTTCGGCGATAAGTATGGGAAGGCAGTCCGCCGTTTTCACCCCGATGGGCAGAGAAGGGCAGGTGACAATCACGGCATCGGCCGGCTCGTGCCAGGTCAGCGGGACGGGGATATCGAAAATCTCAACATGGTCCCCATGGACCTGTTTGGGGAAAAGGATACCGGAGGGAATTTCTTCCGAACGCATCCCGAACCCATGATAGAGATGGGGCAGAGATTCAAACAAGGGAGAGGTGACAAATTGCATAGAGGATCCTTTCACGCGAAGCGTTCTTCGAGTTTTTGATGTAGAGTATTGAGGTCCTCGGGACAAGGTGCCTTGACGGTCATTTTCCTCCCGGTTTCCGGGTGAAAAAAGGTAGCTTTCGAGGCGTGAAGGGCCTGCCGTCCCAGGGCCTTGACCTCTTTCGCAAAAGGGGCCAGAAGGCCTGTCGTTGGAAAACGCCGACGTCCATAAACCGGGTCTCCCACGATAGGATGTCCCAGCGACGCCAGATGTACCCGCAACTGATGGGTCCGCCCGGTATGGGGAGAAAGTTCCAGAAAACTCAGCCCCGGGAAGGATTCTTTGACCTTCCAAGTGGTGACAGCCTCCCTGCCTGCCTCCGGCACCCTCACGACAGACATCTTCTTGCGGTCCCGGGCGCTCCGGGTAATGGCGTGCTCTATCGTCCCCGACTCTGTCTCCATTCGGCCATATACCAGGGCATGGTAGATCTTCTTTACCTGGCGGTTCTTAAACTGACCAATCAAGGAGAGATACGCCGTATCCGTCTTCGCCACGAGGAGCACACCGGAGGTCCCTTTGTCGAGTCGGTGGACAATCCCGGGCCGGTGTGACCCGCCCATGGGAGCGAGCTTAGATGTATGCGCCAACAGGGCATTGACAATTGTATCGTCAGCGTGGCCGGGTGACGGATGAACAACAATGTGGGGAGGTTTGTTTATTACGACTATCGCCTCATCCTCATAGAGGATCTCAAGGGGAAAAGGCCAGGGGACCAGCCGGAACGGTTCCTGGGTCGGGAGTTCGTAGGAAACGATGGCCCCGGGATAAACCCGGGCGGATGGCTTTTGGACCGTCTCTCCGCCCACGCGCACGTGTCCCTCCTTGATCAACCTTTGTGCAACGCCCCTGGAATTGATTCCCCCTTGGAGGGCAAGGAACTGGTCGATCCTCATGGCATCGGCCTCTTCCGGCACCACGCAGCTCTTTTCACTCATTTCTTCTTCCTGAAAAAGCGATACACCTCAGCGGCCCTCTCCGTGTCCAGCCCCCCTTCTCCCATGGGATACGGCAAGGCAAAGGCGGAAAGGAGCCCCACTTTCTTAGGCTCCACCGACATGATCCTAAAACTCTGTCCGCCACTTTTCTTGAAGATCAAAACCGGACTGAAATAGATATACACTCCATCCTCGACCGTCTTGAGAATTACTTCTTCACCGCTCAACCGCCTAAGGACGAGGCAAATAGCAAGTTTCTTTACAAAAGCGCACTCCGGCCTCTCCTGCTTTTCAAGGGAACGGAGGAGCGATTGCTTATAGGCCCTGAGCGCCCATATGCTGGGGTTGAAGGGGAGCAGATCAATGGTTTCCGGCTGACTGAACCGCTTCATCGTTCGACGGTAGAAGGCCGGGCTGAAATCTATCGTCAGGAAGAGATAGTAGGATCG
>JAOZMY010000049.1:3782-5446 GCA_029934085.1 bacterium
ACCTTGACCCACCCCGCCTTCTCCTCGATGACTTCGAGCTTTTCTCCCGCCCTGACGTGTCCCACAATCCTGAACTTCATCCCGGGGCCACGATGGAGATTATAGTATCGCCTCCGCGCATGGGCTGCCTGCACAAAAAGTAAAGAGAAGAGTAGGAAGGTCCAAATGAAACGATATCTTTTTTTATCCCGCATCGGAAATGTCTGAAAAGATTCTAACGAGATCCTTCGCGTCCCCCTCGAGAAGGGTTCGCACGTCGAGAAGCACCCTTTCCTCCTCCACCCTGACAATCACCGGTGGATCCGAGCCGCGTAGACGTTCCTCCAACGCTGTTTCCGACATTTGAAGCGGGGTCACGGCCACACAGTAGGTGGGAAGGGCCTCTTCAGGAAGGGCTCCCCCCCCTACCCGGGAAGTTGACAAGACGACCTGAAAGCTAAAACCCTCTCTGACACCATTCATGAGGCGACGTCTAAGGCTCACGGCCTTCCGCTTCAAGGTCTCCGGAGACTGGGTAATCATCTGGAGGGTGGGTATGCGAGAAACGGCCTCCATCGGATCCTCATACAGCTTTAAGGTTGCTTCAAGTCCCGCCAAGGTCAGTTTGTCGATCCTCAAGGCCCGGTTGAGGGGGTTCTTTTGGATGGGTTCGATGTACTTTTTCTTTCCGAGGATCACGCCTGCCTGGGGGCCACCCAGTAGTTTGTCTCCACTGAAGGTAACCACATCCATACCGTCCTTCAGGGCCTGTTGAACCGTGGGCTCCGAGGGAAGTCCCAGCGTCCTGAAATCGATGAAGTTCCCGCTTCCGAGGTCTTCCATCGCCGGGAGGTCGTTCTTGTGGGCAATCGACGCGACCTCCTGCCCCGGTACTTGCTCCACGAACCCCACAAGCCTGAAGTTGCTTGTGTGGACCTTTAACAGGAGGCCTGTCTGTTCACCGATGGCCTGTTCGTAATCGTAGGGATGGGTCTTATTTGTGGTCCCCACTTCCTTCAAGATGGCCCCACTCCAGGCCATCACGTCCGGAATCCGGAAGGAACCCCCGATCTCCACGAGCTCTCCCCTGGAAACGATTACTTCCCTGCCGGAGGCAAGACTGTTCAGGGCGATCAATACGGCACCGGCATTGTTGTTCACCACGAGAGCGTCCTCCGCACCTGTGAGCTCACAGAGGAGCCTTTGCACATGGACATAGCGAATGCCCCGTCCTCCCGCATCCAGGTCGTACTCCAGGTTGCTGTAACTTCCGGCGACCCTAGCGAGGTGCTCCATCACCACCGGCGCGAGCAGGGATCGCCCAAGGTTCGTGTGGATGACCACCCCAGTGGCATTAATGACGCGCCGAAAATGATACTCCTCTCTCCGCGACAGCTCCTCCTCCACCTGAAAATAGATCGCCTCGGGCGTAAACCACTCCATAGACACCGCTGAGGGGTCAAGCTCCTTGATCTTTTCACGAAGAGATGACAAGGCGACGCGAATCGCGGACACGAGATGCCCCCTGGAATAGTTCTCAAGAAGTTTCCCGAAACGCTCCCCTTTCAAGAGCTCATCGACCTTCGGAATCTTGCGAAACAGTTCCTTCTTTGAATTTTCTCTCATCCCTTTTCCTCCGGTAGGATATTCGGCTTGGAGGGCAGAAGAACAGTCTTGA
Source organism: bacterium (assembly GCA_029934085.1). Classification (GTDB taxonomy): domain Bacteria; phylum Desulfobacterota; class S145-22; order S145-22; family S145-22; genus JAOZMY01. Next base: position 5,440 of record JAOZMY010000049.1, read on the forward strand.
TGATTTT
>JAOZMY010000049.1:5546-17038 GCA_029934085.1 bacterium
GTTCCAGTTCATCGTTGTTGTAATATCGCCCGAAGGCGTGACGGACCTTTTCGTCATGCGATTCCGGAGAGATCTCGAAGTTGAAATTTTCCACGCAGTCTGCGATCATCTCGATCTGATCCCGTCGGGGGGGTCTGAAAAACTCGAAGGCGATGTGATTGGAGAGTCGCCGCTTTTTCAAGGTGCGAAGGAGTCTCTCTCCATACTCCTCCCCCGCCTGGTAGATATCCCCGATGATCATCACGGGGGCGTTGAGATGGTCACAAACCCGGAAGATATCCTCCGCCAGCAGCTCCGGGGCGCGATAGGCCGGCTTCTTTCGATTGGCATAACGGGCGAATCCATAGGCAGATCCCCCACAGGTCCGGCAGTTGTAAGAACAGCCACGACAGGTAAAGACCGCCGTGACGGGATATTCAAGCCAGTTGGTAAAGGGAACATAGCCCGTCATGTCACGATACTTCACGACCTTTTTCATAATGTGCCCGTAGTCTATGGTAATATGATTCATCGATTCCGGCACATAACTCAACGGGTTGATCCGCATCTCCCCCTCTTCCCGCCATGTCACGTTCGGGACATCTCTGGGAGGCACATTTTTACGAATCGCATCCAATAGGAGGGCCATGGGCTCCTCGGTCGAATCCCCGCGTATAACATAATCGATAAAGGGATAGTTCTGGATCAGGTCTTCATGGAAATAGGTTGAGGACAGTCCCCCGAAGAGCACGGGTGTCTCCGGGTGCAGACGCTTCGCCATTTCCGCCAGGGCCAAACTTCCCTGCACATGAGGCATCCAGTGGAGGTCAAAACCGAATGCCCTGGGGTTCAGCTTTTTCATCAAGGCCTCGACGTCGAAATCCGGGTCCTTGATCATCTTCATGGCTATGTTGATAATGCGTATCTTGAAACCCTTCCGCTCCAGATACTCCGATAAGCTCGTGAAGCCGATGGGGTACATCTCGAAGATGGGGGTTGACGGAACCACGTCACTGATGGGGCCGTGCATGATGGGGAGCTTTCGAAAATCGTAGATAGAAGGGGCGTGTATGAGGATCAAATCATCTGGTTTTTTCATCGCTTAATTCCTTTTCCGAAGTCGGGTCACTTTTAACACAGGGAGACAAACCGATTCAAGCCCTATAGAAAGGGGACAATCTTGCCTTCCGGCTCTTCTTCGATATAATAAATCAAAAGTCAGGAGGAAACAGGTGGCAACAACGGAGAAAATCCACATCATCCAGGCCAAGACCACAGAGGAACTCGAAGAGGCCTACAACCAGTGGGCGAGAAAACAGCTCAAGAAGGTGGGAGTCGAGATCATTGATCGGCAGTTCTCTCAATCCAGCGCCGGCTACCAGGTAGCCATATTTTACAAGGAAGTGATTTTGTGAGACAGGACTACTGACTCATCGAGGCAAGAAATTCCTTGTTGCTCTTTGTTCCTCTCATCTTGTCCAGTAAGAACTCCATGGCATCGACCGTGCCCATGGGCTGAAGGACCTTACGAAGGATCCAGATACGATTCAAATCCTCCGCTTCCAACAGGAGTTCCTCTTTCCTGGTCCCAGACTTCGCAATATCCATGGTGGGGAAGACGCGCTTTTCCATCAATTTGCGGTCGAGGTGAAGCTCCATATTACCGGTTCCCTTGAACTCTTCGAAAATGACTTCATCCATCCGGCTTCCCGTATCAATGAGGGCCGTCGCAAGGATGGTCAAGCTACCGCCTCCCTCAATGTTCCGGGCAGCCCCGAAAAACCGCTTCGGCTTGTGGAGGGCGTTGGAATCGACTCCACCGGAAAGGACCTTTCCGCTGGGCGGCACCACCGTATTGTAGGCACGGGCCAAGCGGGTAATACTATCCAGCAGGATGACCACATCCCGCTGATGTTCCACGAGTCGTTTCGCCTTCTCAATGACGATTTCTGCAACCTGAACATGCCGCTGCGCCGGCTCATCGAAGGTGGAGCTCACCACCTCCCCGTCCACGGAGCGTTCCATGTCCGTCACCTCTTCCGGCCGCTCGTCGATCAACAGAACGATCAGTACCACGTCGGGATGGTTGTGCTTGAGACCTTTAGAGATAGCTTGCAACAGCATAGTCTTCCCGGTCCGGGGCGGGGCAACAATCAACCCTCTCTGCCCTTTCCCGATGGGGGTCAACAGGTCCATCACCCGCAGGCTGTAATTCTCCGGCTCCGACTCTATCTCCAACTTGAACCGCTCGTTGGGATAGAGGGGGGTCAAGTTGTCGAAGAGAATCTTCTCCTTGGCAACGGATGGGTCATCATAATTGATCGATTCGACCTTAAGTAGAGCGAAGTATCGCTCAGAGTCCTTCGGCGGCCGAATCTGACCGTAGATGATATCCCCCGTCCTGAGACCGAACCGTCTGATTTGAGAGGGAGAAACGTATATATCGTCCGGGCCGGGATAGTAATTGGCATTGGGGGCCCTCAAGAATCCAAATCCATCAGGGAGGGTCTCCAGGACCCCGTCCGCATAGATGAGCCCGTTTTGTTCGCTCCTCGCTTGAAGGATCGAGAAGATAAGCTCCTGCCGTCCCATGGAAGCAGGGTCTTCGATCCCGAGATCCTTCGCAATCTCAAGGAGTTCGTTGATTGGTTTCTGTTTCAGTTCTGTGAGATTCATACCTTTTCTTCTTCCTCCTTTTTAATCATCCTTTTACAAACCTCCTTCGCCTTCTCACGGAGCGCCCGAAGCGTTCCGTCATTTACGATGATGGTGTCTGCCTTCTTTACCTTCTCCTCCAAGGGAATCTGGTAAGAAAACCTGCGTTTTGCCTCCTCACCCGTGATCCCAAGCCGTTTTGCCGCTCGCGCAACCGCCGCCTCGAGATCCCCTGGGGTCACGACAATAAGGTGATCCACCATCTTGTCAAAACCCGCCTCAATCAAGAGTGGCGCATCGATGACCACAACGGCGTCATGATTCTGGGCCTCGACCTCCTGAATTCGCCGCACTATCCACTGGTGAACCAGGGGATGGATAAGGGCATTGATGATCTTGACCTTCTCAGGATCGGAGAAGACGATACCAGCCAGCTTCTTTTTGTCAATGTTGCCTCTCTCATCAAGGATTTCTCCGCCAAAAGCCTCCGTAACCGCACGATACCCAGCCTCGTCTCTATTCAGGAGGTTCTTAGCCACCACATCTGCATCGATAACCACCGCCCCTTCCTCTGAAAATACCTTAGCCACCTCACTTTTGCCGCTTCCTATCGTTCCCGTGATCCCCACAATTTTCATTTGTTTCAGGCAGATTATATATCGATATTCTGTGCGAGAAGGGCGTTCTGTTCAATAAAGCGCTTTCTCTGATCCACGCTATCTCCCATCAAGATCGTGAAAATCTCATCCGCTTCCACGGCATCCTCGATCTTGACCTGGAGTAGCTTTCTCTTCTCGGGGTTCATGGTGGTTTCCCAAAGCTGATCTGGATTCATCTCACCCAGACCCTTGTAGCGCTGAATGCTGTAGGCTCCTTGCTGGGCCTTCAGGATATCATTCAAAAGATCATTCCTATTCTCAACCAGAAATTCCTTTTTATCACCGATAACTTTAAAAGGTGGATCTTCCAACTCTTTGATCTCCTGGTATAGGCTGAATAGGCTTCGATACTTAGGTCTGTTGATAAATTCCCATGATATGTTCAGGGACATGACATCCCCATTCCGGACGACTGAAAGGGGGATTTGATACATCCCGTGTTCTTCATCATACGAAACTTCCGGGAGAGATGCAAGTGCGATACGGTCCCCCACCGCACGGGCGAGAGATTCCACAGATTCCTTGTTCCGGAAGAACTCTTTCTTAGGATAGACGGGAAATTTCAAGAGGGTGAAGATCAGGTCATCCGGGAGCTGGCGCCGTCTGAAGAGGTCCATGATCTCGTTGAAACGGCTGATCTGCTTGAGGATGTAACGAAGCCGGTCTTTCCTGAACCGCTTTCCGGAGGACAGGGCAACGACCTCGTAATTCTTGACGGCCTCGGAAATGAGAAAGTCGTTCAGTTCGATGTCATCGGAAAAATAGGTTACGGATCTCCCTCTCTTTACGCGATACAAAGGAGGCTGGGCAATATAAAGATGACCATGCTCGATGATCTCGGGCATCTGTCGATAGAAAAAGGTCAATATCAGCGTCCGGATATGGGATCCGTCCACGTCTGCATCTGTCATGATGATGATCTTATGATAGCGGAGTTTCTCTATCTTGAAATCGCTCTCCCCTATTCCCGTTCCGAGGGCGGAGATAATCGTCTTGATTTCCTCATTGGAGAGCATTTTGTCAAGGCGGGCCTTCTCAACGTTCAGAATCTTTCCCTTCAGGGGAAGAATCGCCTGGGTTCGTTTTTCCCTTCCCTGCTTCGCGGAACCCCCTGCAGAGTCACCCTCCACCAGGTAGAGTTCTGCCTGCATGGGATCCCTCGTCTGACAATCCGCCAGCTTACCAGGGAGGGCGGCGGAATCGAGCGCCCCTTTTCGCCGGGTCAATTCCCGAGCCTTCCGTGCCGCATCCCTCGCCCGCGCCGAACTGATAACCTTCTGGATGATCTGCTTGGCGACGGAGGGGTTCTCCTCCCAATACGTGCTCAAGTTCTCATTCACGAAGCTTTCCACATAGCCCTTGACCTCGCTGTTCCCGAGCTTCGTCTTCGTCTGCCCCTCGAACTGGGGTTCCGGAACCTTGACACTGACGACACCGGCAAGCCCTTCTCTCACGTCATCCCCTGAAAGGGAAACCTTGAGGTTTTTCGTCAGTCCCATCTTTTCCGCATAGCTGTTGATGGTCCGTGTCAGGGAGGTCTTGAATCCCGAAAGGTGCGTACCCCCTTCATGGGTATTGATATTGTTAGCAAAGGAGAAGAGATTCTCCGAATAGCCATCGTTGTATTGGAAGGCCACCTCGATCTGTACCCCGTCCCTCTGGCCTGAGAAGTAAATAGGCTTTTTGTGGAGACAGGTCTTGTTCCTGTTGAGATACTCCACGAAAGAGGCAATGCCACCCTTGTAAAAGTATTCCTGTTGTTTCCCCGTCTTCTCGTCTGAGAGTGTAATCTTCAATCCCTTGTTAAGGAAGGCAAGCTCGCGTAGCCTCTGAGCGAGGACGTCAAAGCTGAAGACGATATCTCCGAATATCTGTGGGTCGGGCCTGAAGGTAACAATGGTGCCCGTCTTCTTCGTCTTCCCAACCACCTCCAGCTCCGTAACGGGCCTTCCCTGCTCGTACCGCTGATGATAAACCTTTCCATCACGTTTTATCTCAAGCTCCACAAACTCAGACAGGGCATTGACAACGGAAAGCCCCACGCCGTGAAGGCCTCCCGAAACCTTGTAGCTCTTGCGATCAAACTTCCCCCCCGCATGAAGCTTGGTCATGACGACCTGTGCAGCGGGAACCTTCTGTTCAGGGTGGATGTCCACTGGGATCCCCCTGCCATCGTCTTTTACCTGAACACTGTTATCCATCAACAGGGTCACATCTATTCGTGAGCAATACCCAGCCAGGGCCTCGTCGATACTGTTATCGACGATCTCAAACGCCAGGTGATGCAGCCCTTCGGGCCCTGTGTTCCCGATATACATGGCGGGCCGTTTCCTGACGGCCTCAAGGCCCTCCAGGACCCTTATGTTCTTCGCATCGTAATCGACTCTCGACTTCTCACTCATTCTCATCTTCCTCTATCCGCATGGGCATAATTAGGTAAAAGACCTCTGCATTTCCCTTCCCCCTGAATATACCCGGATTATCCTCATCAAGAAGCTCGATCTCCACTTCCTCTTCTTCTATAGCCCCAAGGATATCCAGACAGTACCTGTAATTGAAAGCAAATGTGATGGGATCACCCTCATAGGAGGTTTCTATAACTTCCTGTGCAATCCCTGTGTTCGCATCTCCCATCTTTAAAATAAGTCCATCTTTTCGAAAGGCAAATTTTGCCCCCTCATCCACATCATTTGCGATTCTTGACACACGTCTTAAGCCTGTTATCAGATCCCATCGATTGATATGGATTAACCTTCCTCGTGTCTTTGGAATAACCTGCTGGTAATCAGGGTAATCACCCTCCATAAGCCTCACAACCATTCCCACATTTTCCATCTGAAAGTAGGCATTCTTGTCCTTGACCTCAAAACCCACTAAGCTGACCTTGGCATCACTGAGGATGCGTTTGAGCTCCGTCATCCCACGTTTAGGTATCATGATTGAGTCATCCAGCGTCAGGTCCTTCAACGCGCTGAGATCCATTTGAACCAATCGGTGGCCGTCCGTTGCAACGATCCGCATGATCTCTTCTTCAGGATACTTCCTCATAAAGATACAATTGAGGTTGTAACGGGTTTCCTCATTAGCAGCAGCGAAGAGTGTCTTTTCCAGGATTGAAAGAAGGAGTTCGGACGGTAGGGTATTTGAAAACTCTTCTGGAAGTACCGGAACCTTTGGAAAGGAACTCGCGTCGAGATGGGGAAGCCTGAAACGAGATTTCTCGCAAGTAATGTTACACCAGCCCTCTTTTTCCCCTGTAGAAATGTGTATAATCTTTTCCGGAAGTTCGTGGACAATGGAAAAAAGCTTCTTCGAAGGGAGGAGAATAGTTCCAGACTCAGACACATGGGCCTCTGTTTTTATAATAAGTCCAACATTCAAATCTGTGGCGAAGAGCTTGAGACCTTCATTTTCCTGAGCTTCCATAAGGAAGTAGGAAAGTATTGGCATGGTGCTTTTCTTGTCTGAAATACTTTGAATATAATTCAGGACCTTTGCAAATATAGGTTGTTGCACTTGGATATCCACATTTGCCTCCTTATTTATATGTTTATGTTTTTTCTCTTATATAAATTAAGTATCATAATCAGGGATCTGAATATGTTCATAAATGCTTTTTTGGAAGGGAGTAGAGGGTATGAAGGAGTGGATTTTTTTGGGGATGAAATGTGTATGAGTGTGTGTGAAGAACCATGTGTGTTGTATGAAAGAAGAAGGGGTGGGTTGTTCACATGTATGCCCCATTTATCCACGGGTTTATGAATAGATTTTCGACTTGATTTCTTCAATGGTCTGCATGAGGTGGGGGTTTTTATCGAATTGGCCTTCAATCTTGTTGATGGCGTGGATGACGGTGGAGTGGTCTTTTCCTCCAAATTTATCCCCGATGTCTGCGAGGGAGACCTTACAGAGGTTCCTCGAGAGATACATGGCGATCTGCCTTGGTAAGACGAGGGATTTCGAGCGCCGTTTGGATTTGATATCTGAGATTCGGATACCGAAGTGTTCACAGACAATCTTTTGGATGTCCTCTACTGTGACGGGTTTATCTGTATCTTTTAAGATGCCTTTTAGAATTTCCTTCGCAAACGGGATTGTGATGGGCTTTCCCGTGATGGATGCGAAGGCACCGAGACGCGTGAGCATCCCTTCGAGTGTTCGGATGTTGGACGAGGCCTTCGCAGCGAGAAACATGGCAACCTCGTCGGGAAGGTGGATGTTTTCTCTCTCGCTCTTCTTCTTCAAGATCGCGACCTTCGTTTCAATGTCGGGGGGTTGGATGTCCGCGATCAGTCCCCACTCGAATCTGGACCTCAATCGTTCCTCAAGGTTCTTGATATCCCTCGGAAACTTGTCACTGGTGACCACAATCTGTTTTTTCGCTACGTACAGGGCATTGAATGTGTGGAAGAACTCCGCCTGTGTCCGCTCCTTGCCCGCAATGAATTGGATGTCATCGATCATAAGGATGTCGACGTTTCTGAACTTTTGTCGGAATTCCTCCATACGGTCGTAACGAATGGCGTTGATGACCTCGTTTGTGAAGACCTCTCCCGAGATAAAGGAGATATTCTGGGGTGAGGAGACGCAACCGTTTGCAATGGCATAGTTTCCGATTGCATTGAGGAGATGGGTCTTTCCAAGGCCGACACCGCCGTAGATGAAAAGGGGATTGTAGGTTTGACCTGGAGCGGAGGCGACGGCAAGGCTGGCTGCCTGGGCGAATTGGTTACTGTCACCTACTACGAAGGTATCGAAGGTGTAGGCGGGATTAAACAGTGGGGATGTAAGGGATCCATTTCCATCAGTCCTTATCTCCGCGTTTTCCGTCCTTTGATTACTAAGGGGGTTTTTGGCGGCTTCGACAACGATGTTGAGTTTGAGATCCTTGGCACGTAGAAACCTGGAGGCACAGGCCTGGATGGTCCCCTTGTAATGGTCGTTGATCCACTCCCCAAAGAATTTATTGGGGACGGTTAGGACAAGTGTGTTGTTCGAGAAGTCCTTGAAATTTAGGGGTTCAATCCAGGTTCTGTAGGAACTTTCATCTCCCAGTTCTTCTTTTATAATCTGTTTTATAGGGAATAGATTTTCATCCATAGATATGTCGTTGTCGTTACAGCGAGGGTTTCAAGTGTAAGCGCGAAAAAGGTTTGTGTTTTCAGAAATTAACATACTTATCAACAATTGTGGATAACTTCCCCACTTTTTTTCGGGTATTCCTTCATTCATCGAAGGCGCCAAGGACGTAAATTATTATAGACAAAAAATATGAAAAGTTCAAGTCATATTTCGGGGTTCTCCTACTCGAATTCCTCTCCCGGTTCCGTGGACAGGATCCTGTCCACTACCTCCTTGAGGGGCATTCCCTCGTAGAGTAGATGATACATCCCAGAGATAATCGGGGCCCGAACACCGAGCTTCTCGGTCAACTGGTGTGCGCTCTTTGTATTCAGGACCCCCTCTGCCACCATGCGCATGTCGCGGGTAATTTCCTCGATTTTCAGTCCTTGTCCTAGTTTGAGGCCGACGTTGCGGTTACGGCTGAGGTCACCTGTGCAGGTGAGAACGAGATCGCCGATCCCGGACAGGCCGAGAAAGGTAGATGGGTTTGCCCCCATCTTTTTCCCGATGCGTGAAATCTCCGCGAGTCCGCGTGTGATAAGGGCGGCTCGGGCGTTGGTACCCATTTCCATACCGTCTGCTATTCCCACGGCGATGGCCATGATGTTTTTCAAGGCGCCACCGATTTGAACGCCGATGGGGTCGTGGTGGGTATAGGCCCGGAAGTGCGGAGCAGCGAAGATTTTCTGAAAATATCTTGCAGTCTCGGGGTTCTTCGAGGCGACGGTTACCGCCGTAAACTTCGAGGCAGCCACCTCTCTGGCGAAGCTTGGGCCGGAGAGGCAGGCAATACGTTCGTGGTAGGAAGTGGGCAGGATTTCCTCCAATATCTGGGTCATGACCTTGTGAGTGTTGTCCTCGATCCCCTTGGAGGCGCTGATGACACTGGCGTCCTCGGGAAGGTGTCGGGCCATTTCCAGGGCGACTTTACGAAAAAAGTGAGAGGGAACCACCATGACGACCGATTTTATGTTCCTCACGACCTCGGACATGTCATGGTAGGCCGTCACATTATCCGGAAGGGTAATCCCGGGGAGAAAGAGATGGTTTTCATGACGTGCGTTGATGTTTTGGACCACCTCGGTCTCGTAGACCCACATGCGGATAGGGTAGCCCTTTACTGCCAGGTGACGGGCGAGGGCCGTCCCCCAGCTCCCGCCTCCAATGACGGCAATGGGAGAAATGGGGTTATCTTTCGACGAGTTTTGTGATGGCGGCAACGCTTTCACCTTCCTCTATGTTGATGAGTCTGACGCCCTGGGTGTTCCTCCCAATGACAGGCACATCTGCCACGGAGAGGCGGATGAGTTTTCCCGAGCTGGTGATGAGAACCACTCCGTCCCCTTCTTCCACCTTGAGCACACCGGCCGGATATCCTACCTTCTTGGTGATCTTGAGGTTGATGACACCGCTCCCGCCCCGGGCCTGGTTCCGATACTCGCTGAAGGGGCTTCGCTTGCCGTAACCTCGTTCCGTGACCGTCAATAGGGTGGCCCCCTCTTGGACGATATCCATGCCGATGACGTAGTCATCACCTGAGAGACGGATAGCGCGAACCCCGGCGGCCGTGCGTCCCATGGGACGGATCTCGTTCACGGAGAAACGGATGGCCTTCCCCCCGTGGCTGCAGATAATCACGTCTTGGTCATCCCGGACGCCGAGAACCTTGACAAGGCTGTCGTTGGGACGGATCTTGAGGGCGAGGATCCCACCGCTGTGGATATGACGATAGGCGGCCAGCGGGGTCTTCTTCACAACCCCGTTATGGGTGATGAAGAGGACGTGGGGATATGACTCAAAATCGCGAAGTGAAAAAGCCGTGGCGATCTTCTCCCCCTTCCTTAGATTGATAAGGTTCACGATGGAGCGACCCCGTGAGGCCGGTCCCACGTAGGGAAGCTCGTGGACCTTGACGGAGTAGACCCGCCCCTGATCGGTAAAGAAGAGGAGGTAATCGTGGGTGGAGGCGGTGAAGATCTGCGTGACGAAGTCCTCGTCTTTGATGTTCATGCCGATGCGGCCCTTCCCGCCCCGGTTCTGGCTCCGATAGAGACGCGGGGAGACCCGCTTGATGTAGCCCCGGTAGGAGATGGTAACGAGCATGTCCTCTTCCGCGATGATATCCTCGATCCCAATCTCGCCCTGGGCGTCGATGATCTCCGTGCGTCGGGGGTCTTGGAACAGTTCCTCTACCTGTTCCAGTTCCTCGATGATGATCTCCCGCCGCAGACCCTCGTTGGCCAGGATCTCCTCGAGGCGGGCGATGGTCTGAATGATTTCCTTGTATTCCTCCAGGATCTTCTCCCGCTCCAGGCCGGTGAGGCGCTGCAGTCGCATGTCCAGAATGGCCTGGGCCTGAACCTCGGAAAGCTCGAAGCGCTCCATCAACCCCTTTTTAGCCTCCGCGGGCAAGTGGGAGGCCCGGATAAGGGCAATGGCTTCGTCCAGATGGTCGAGGATAATCTTGAACCCTTCCAGGATATGGGCCCGGGCCTTGGCCTTTTTCAGCTCGAACTGGCTCCGGCGGACGATAACTTCCAGTCGGAAGTGGATGAAGAGGTCGATGAGCTGTTTGAGAGTGAAGATCTTGGGCTGATTATTGAGGACCGCGAGGAGGATGATGCCGAAAGAGGTCTGGAGTTGGGTGTGTTTGAATAGCTGGTTGAGGATAATCTCGGGGGTCTCTCCCCGCTTCAGCTCGATGACGATACGGATACCCTCTCGGTCCGTCTCGTCCCGGATGTCTGAAATCCCTTCGATCGTCTTGTTCTGGACAAGCTGGGCAATCCGTTCAACGATCCTGCTTTTGTTGGTCTGGTAGGGAATTTCCGTGATGATGATACGTTCCCGGTCGGAGCTCTTAACCTTCTCGATATGGGTCCGGGCACGCATCTGGATAATGCCCCGCCCCGTTTTGTAGGCGGAGAGAATTCCCTCTCGTCCAAGGATAAATCCGGCGGTGGGAAAGTCCGGACCGGGGATGTGTTCAATCAACTCCTCGAAGGAGAGATCGGGATTCATGACCACGGCCTTGATGCCGTTGATCAGCTCGTTGAGATTGTGAGGGGGGATATT
>JAOZMY010000129.1:0-2059 GCA_029934085.1 bacterium
ACACGGATTCCGCCCTTGGCATTCCACTCATCCAGGGCGATCTGCGCAGAGTTGAAGATCTCCATGCAGGGCGCCGCCGCATCCCCCGTGAAGGACCCGGCATCCCCGATATGGATCTCGGTTACCTTCATCCCCGTTGAGGGGTCCACAAGGCCCGCAGCCTCAGCGTGGGCGAAATACCCCACCACACAAAAAATCAAGGCGAAAATTAAGAATAGACGATAACGCTTTTCCATCTTAAAAACCTCCCTCCCAAAAAGTCAGTTAAAGTTTCTTTACTTCTTCGCTCACCTCCTTTTCCTGGTTATGAACTCAAAGGCTTTCCGCGGACGAAAAGAACGCCTCGTCCCGGTTCCGCTCGATTATCTTGAGGATGTCTTCCTTTGCCAGCTGAAGATGATTTTTTATGGCCTCTTCCACCCGGGGGAAATCTCTCGCAACAAAGGCCCTGAAAATTTCATAATGCCCATCCCTCGTCTTCCGGGCAAACTCCGGAATATGGATCAGGGAAATCCGGTATTTGAGGGAATGATCGCTCAGCGATTGGCAGATGTGAACCATGGTTTTGCTTCGGGTGGCCTTATAGATAATATTGTGAAAGGCCACATCCAGCTCCGTGAGTCCTTCGGTGTGGCCGCTCTCCACCTTTTCGTCGGTCATTTTCAAGTTAAGCTCCATCCTCTCGAGTTCAACAGGTGTGATCTTCTCATACGCCAACTTCGCTGCAAGAAGCTCTATTTCGAGACGGATGGTAAAGAGATCCACAATGTCGTAATCCGACATCTCCTCCACGATATAACCCGCTCGGGGAATAGAATAGAGAAACCCCTCGACGGCGAGACGGTGCAAGGCCTCTCGCACCGGGGTTCGGCTGACCTTCATCTCCTCTGCGAGCGCCGATTCCACCAGGCGGCTGCCCCCGGAGATCCTGCCGGTGATAATTTCATTACGAAGGGTTTGGTAAACCTGTTCGACCAGGGTATCTTCGTTCCGCCGTGTCGTCTTGAGAACCTTCACACCATAACTCCATGTAACGATGTTTGTATTTCACTAACATACTACATGTATGTTGTCAATAATGGTTTTTAAGTCGTCAGAATAAGCATAAAATAAACATGGCCTTGCAAAAAATGTTTGTGATATACTATTGACATACTAATAATTTCCTGCTACAAAAACACTCGATTCAAACACCTTTTCTCGTGAGGGAATGATGGTCACGCTAAAGATCACGGTCGAGAGAATCGATGGATATTGCAATCAACCCCTACTCGTGGGAGACAGTTTCATGGTAAAGGGGGGTGAAATCCATGTTCCTCCAGGCAAACATGTCTGTATGTGGGCGCTTCAAAGCATGATGCCTATCTTCCCCTTACTGCAAAGAGCGGAGCCAAAAAAGGGAGACTGGACGAGCAAGGCCGACCAGGTCTTTGTCTGTCCCGACCCGAAGGGGAAGGTCCATTTTCGCATCGAACAGCTCAGGGAGAATCCATGATCGTCGTGGATGCCGCGAAATGCTCCGGTTGTAGCCGCTGCGAAGTAGCCTGTTCTTTTTTCCATTCCGGAAAAGTGGGTCGTTCCGGGGCTCGGATCAAGATCGTGAAGATGGAACAGATCGGCATCGACTACCCCGTGGTCTGTCAACATTGCGTGGAACGCTATTGTCTCAAGTGCCCGGAACATGCCATCGAGATCGGCCCTTTGGGGCAGGTGATTATCTCGCCTACCCTCTGCACCGCCTGTGGCCTCTGTGAAACCCTCTGCCCCATCGGCGCCATTGAGCTTTTTGAGGACATTCCCTACGTCTGCGACCTCTGTGGCGGGGATCCCGTGTGCGTCAAGGCCTGCACCCTGGACGCCATCCGCTACGAGCCGGAAAATAGCCAGACCGTCTCACTCAAACCTTTCAAGAGCAAATCCCGCCACCTTTCCCCGGAGCAAAAGCGGGTCCGTTTCGCCTCAGCCCAATCTGAACCCATCCGGGAGGCCTGGCTTTCCCAGAGGAGGGCATAAACGATGCTTCACGGCTATGGGGGTTTCGTCCTGCGGGTTGACTTGG
>JAOZMY010000129.1:2069-4691 GCA_029934085.1 bacterium
CGCGAAAGGACCGATCCTGTCTATATGCTGAACGTCATCGGGGGGCGGGGTCTCAACTCCACCCGCCTCTACGAGGAGCTAAAACGGAACGTCGATCCCCTCTCCCCTGAAAACATGCTCCTTATAGGTGTGGGTCCCCTCACGGGCACCCTGCTTCCCGCCTCCGCCTACACCACCGTTTCCGGGAAGTCCCCATTGACGGGGATTTTGGGAGACTCAGCGGCGGGAGGGTTTTTCGGTGCGGAACTGAAACTGGCAGGCTACGATCAAATCATCATAACAGGGAGAAGCGAGAAACCCTGCTACCTGCTCGTGTCCAATGACAATGTCGAGATCCGAGATGCGAGCCACCTCTGGGGCAAAGATATCTGGGAAACCACGGCCGCTCTCCGGAAGGAACTGGGCGACAACGCCATCCAGATCGCCGCCATCGGCCCGGCGGGGGAGAACCTGGTGAAATTCGCCACGGTTGCCTGCAACAACTCCCGCATGTTCGGCCGCACGGGGATGGGATGCCTCTTAGGATCCAAACAACTCAAAGCCGTCGTGGTGCGGGGGAAAAAAAGAATCACCGTCGCGGATACCTTGCGATACGCCGATCTCTGCCGGAAACTCGAAACCGACATCCTGAATCACCCGGAATACGAACAGCGGAACGCCCTGGGTTCAACCCTCTTGATGAAGGCCCTCAACGGGATCGGGATCCTCCCCACCCGACACTTTCAGGAAGGGGTCTGCCCCTACGTGGACGAGATCAGCGGGGAGACTCTTGCGGAAAGATACAAGGTGAAAAACAAGTCGTGCTTCAACTGCAATATCCACTGCTCACGATACTTCATCACACCCCAATACGAAGGAGAGGGCCCCGAATACGAAACCCTCTGTAGCTACACGTCTCGCCTTGGCAATTCCGACCTGGAATTCGCCCTCAAAATGACAACCTTCCTCAATCGCATGGGGATGGACTCCCTCAGCTCCGGAGAGACTATCGGCTGGGCCATGGAATGCGCGCAACGCGGTCTCTTGACGAAAGAAGACCTTGATGGCTTCGACTTCTCTTGGGGAAACACGGAGACCATCGAGAAGATCCTTCGAATGATGGTCTATCGAGAAGGAATCGGGGACGCCTTCGCCGAGGGGACCCGTAGCCTGGCGCGGCGTTTTGGAAAGGGAACGGATACCTACGCCTTTCACGTGAAGGGACTGGACATGATCTGCGGAGATCCCCGCGGGATCAAGGCCTTTGGGCTCTGCTACGCCATCGCCTCCCGGGGTGGGGACCACCTGCGGGCGGAACCATTCTTCGAGTTGACGGAACGCTATGACGAGGCGGAGAAACGCTGGGGCATCCGGGAGATCGCCGACCGCCTCGCCGTCAAAGGGAAAGCCGTCTTGGTGGAGCACACGGAGCGGCAGGCCCTGATTTCCGACTGCCTGACCATGTGCAAAAACATCGGATTGAGTATGGACCTGATGAACGTCGAATTCGCCTCCCAGCTCCTTACCGCGGGGACGGGACTGAAGTTCACTCCGGAACGGGTCGACGACGTCCTCAAAAGAATCATCGAACGGGACCGGCTCCTCAACATCGATTTCGGCATCGAACCGTCACAGGATACCCTTCCCGAAAGATTCCGAAGCGAACCCTTAAAGGAAGGCGCCTCCAAAGGCCATATCGTCCCCGTGGAGGAAATGGTCAAGGAATACTACAAACTCAAGGGGTGGAACGAAAGAGGCATCCCCCAAGCAAAGGCCCGCAAGAGGCCGTAAGATGGCATCCATCGTCAAAGGTGGGTTTACCACGTATGGCCAACTCGCAGGCATCCTCATGACCGAATCCACGATCCCCCGGATTCCGGGGGATCCGGGTCACGCCGAAACCTTCGATTTCCCCGTCCGCTACGCCGTCATCCGGGATTTCCCCTTCGATGACCTCATTGACATCAAACGAGACCATCTCGAAAACGTCATCGAGGCCGCTTTAAGCCTTCAGCGGGAAGGGGTTCATTTCGTCGCCGCCGACTGCGGCCTCTTTTCCGTCTTTCAGAAGGAGATCGCTGATCGACTGGACATACCCTTCATTGGGTCTCCCCTCACCTTACTTCCCCTCCTCGAAAGATTGCTGCCAGCCCACCTGAAAATCGGACTCATCACCGGTGACACCCGTCTCCTGAAAGAAGCCCATCTAACCCTGGTTGGCGCCGATCCCGATCGCCTCATCATTTGTGGTCTGGACGATTGTGAGGAATTTCAGAAGGTCGTGGTCAACAGGGGTCAGGAACTGAACGTGGAAGCCATGCGCAATTGCGTTCTCAAAACCTCGGCAGCTCTCTTCTCGCAGGGTGAACCCGTGGGAGCCATCCTGCTTGAATGCACGAACCTGGCGAGTTTCCGCTTCGACCTCCAGACAAAATTCCTTGTCCCGGTCTTCGATATCGTCAGCCTCATCGAGTTTTTTGCCGGCGGTTATCTCCTTAAACCCTTCACCTCACGTTTTATCCCTCTCGCACCAAAAACGGGCCCTGCCACTCCCCGCTCATAGAACACCCGTAATCCCCTTTTCCCCTTTTTTTCGTTGACTAAACAGGCTTTTTGTCATAGTATATATAGGTTTATAAACCA
>JAOZMY010000050.1:0-15545 GCA_029934085.1 bacterium
TTGATCCACTTGCACCTGACAGCCGATTCATTATTGCCCTTGGCCCGGTGACGGACACGGCGATTCCAGGGTCCAGCCGCTACGGGATCTTTACCAAGTCTCCCCTCACGGGGATCTATTCCGAGTCCTATTCGGGGGGACACGTGGCCGAGTTCATCAGCCGGGCAGGTTACGACGCCGTCATACTGGAAGGCGCTTCGGATGTGCCCGTTTACGTGGAGATCACGGACGAGGATGTGATCTTTCACGAGGCCCGGCACCTCTGGGGCAAGGGGACCTATGAGACGGAGGATGCGGTCAAAGAGGAGATCGGAAGTAAAAAGGTGGCCGTGCTTTCTATCGGTCCGGCGGGGGAGAACCTGGTCCGTTTTGCCGTCATCGAGAATGACTACTGGCGTTCCGCCGGCCGCACGGGCGTGGGGGCGGTTCTGGGATCCAAAAAAGTCAAGGCCTTGGTTTTCCATGGAAACCGGCGTCGGGAGGTTTACGACCCCGAAGGTTTAGACACCTTTTTCAAGAAGATTCGAGAACGGGGCAAGACAGACGCGGGGGCGAAGGCCTACCGCACTTTGGGGACGCCCATGTTGGTGGCCATTAACAACGGGGTAGGGGGGTTCCCTTCCAAATACTGGCATTTGGGAACCTTCGAGGGCTGGGAGGCTCTGACTGCAGAAACCATGAACGATAAACTCAAGACCAAATCCCGCTCCTGCGCCAAGTGCTTCATGGCCTGCGGAAAACTCTCCACCGTCCAGGAAGGACGACACAAGGGACTGCAGATCGAGGGGCCGGAATACGAGACTATTTATGCCTTTGGCGGGCTGTGCATGATTCACGACCTCAACGAGATTGCCTACCTCAACAGCATCTGCGACCAGATGGGGATGGATACCATCACGGCGGGAAACCTCTGCGCCTTTGCCATGGAGGCCTCGGAGACGGGGAAGATCCCCGAGAAAATTCCCTACGGCGACCCGGACGCGGCGGCGAGCCTGCTCATGGACATTACCTTCCGTCGCGGTGTCGGGAAGGTCCTGGCGGAGGGGATCCGTCATGCGGCGAAAGAATGGGGGATGGAAGATGTAGCCATCCACGTCAAGGGGATGGAGCCCGCCGGATACGAGCCCAGGGTCCTTAAGGGAATGGGGTTGGCCTATGCCACCTCGTGCCGCGGGGCGTGTCACCTTCGTGCAACCTTCTACAAGGCGGAGCTTTCCGGGATGATTGACAAGGACCAGATCGAGGGGAAGGCGGAAGTCTTCGTCGATTTCGAGGAGCGACTGACTTTACACGATGTCCTGATCGTTTGTCGATTCTACCGCGATATGTACATGTGGGACGAACTTAGCGAGATCATAAGGTTAACGACGGGCCTGGATTTCGACAAAGATGGATTGAAACAGCTCGCTTCCCATGTGATTGACCTGACGCGGAAATTCAACCTGCGCGAGGGTGTCACGAAGGCGGACGACACTCTACCGAAACGTTTCTTCGAGGAACCACTTGGGCCGGAAGGTAAAGTCCTGAGGCGGGAAGACTTCGAGAAGATGCTGGCCGATTATTACCGCCTGCGTGGCTGGTCATCAGAAGGGGTTCCTTTGTAATAAACTCTTTGATATTAGATGGATAGGAGAGAAAACGAGAGATGGCATTAATCTTGTTTTCTCTCTTTTTTACGGATCGTCCTGAGGTTTTATTGCTCTTTTCCGCTTTCTCGAAAACAAAAAGCTTACCAATCCAACGAGGATAGAAAAGGAGATGATAATAGCCATTTTTTGCTTGACTTAAATAGGCTTAGGAAAGAGATTAAGATCTCTATCCCTAGACGCCCTAAAAACTTTTCCTACGTCATCAAAACCAACTCGAAAGGGGCAAAACCGCTGAAGACACTCCCGCCGGTCTATTCCCTAAGTGTTGCGGATATTAAAAAGGGTATGGAGAAGGGGTTTGCCGTCATTGACTTGAGGGAAGCCGCCTGTTTTGGCGGTGCCCATATCCCGGGGAGCATCAATATCGGCCTGTCTTCCTCCTCGCCGTCCTGGCTGGGGGACGTCGTTGAGCTCCATAGACATCTGATCCTTGTTTCTTCCAATGAAGGGGACATAGAAAAAGCCGTGACTATGTTTCGGAGGGCCGGCTATGACAGCATATACGGGTACAGTATTGGGATTACGGATTGGGTCCTTTCAGGGGAGGAAGTGGGGTTTCTTCCCCAAATATCCATTCACGCCCTAAAGAATATTTTGAGCAAATATGATGATCATGCCCTCATCGATGTTCGAACCGTGGAAGAATGGGATGAGGGGCATATTGAAGGTGCCTTTCATGTGCCAATCCATGATATTCTCGAAGATGGCCTCGAGGAATACGCCGAAAAAGACGCCCACATCAGTATCATATGCAGATCTGGGTATCGGTCCAACATCGCCGCCTCTTTTTTGAAATCGAAGGGCTATAGGCATATTTATAGCGTCATTGGAGGTATGCTTACCTGGCAGAAAGAGTACGAAGTTATTTTTGATTGATCGCTGACAGGTCTTTCCCAAACCTGGCGAAGATGAAGGATCCCATTAAGCCAAAGCCGAAGGCCGCGAGAAAGTTTGTCTGGGGAGAAACTTCCCATAAAAAGGCCCCTCCAAAGGCGGCAAGTGATACAATGACATCCCGTATGAGATAGTAAAGTCCGAAGATACCCGCCTTTTTCCCTTCCGGTGCCAGGTCCATGATAAGGGCCTTACGGGTAGGTTCCCCAAATTCTTTAAGCCCGCGAATGATGAAGGCGATGACGAGAGCGGGGAATGATCTCGAGAAAATGAGAACCAGTGGAAAGGCGCTGAAGAAGAGGAAGGTCGTGACGACAAAGGGTTTTTTGGAGCTTTTGTCTGCGAAGTAGGCCACGGGAATGTAAATCAGCATGGCGGTGACCATCTCAATCGCTGTAAGAAATCCAAAATCGACGGCGCTGATTCCCACATTTTTCAGGCACCAGACCACGACGAAGGCATAGGGGATCTGCTCGCAGAAACGCACGAGGATATCCGATAACAAGAGCCATTTGAGGGCGGGCTGCATAAAGGTGAACATCCTAAGGGGACTAATCTCCGCCTTTTCTCTTTTCCGGGTGTCTTCGATGAGGATTTGCTGCACGACAAGGGAGACAATCCCAAGGATAAAGGCGATGCTAAATGCGATGCGAATACCGGTTTTGATTCCATAGAGGGTGATAAAGGTGCCTCCGATGATAGGTCCCAAGGCCATGGGGATTCTTCGAACGAAAGAGTGAAGCGAGACGCCCATGGTGCGCTTGTTCATAGGGAGAACGCTTGAGACCAAGCTCATGCTGGCGGGAAGCGAGATAGCCGTCCATGAGAGAAAGAAGGCGGCACCGACGATGACCGCGATCCAGTGAGGGAAGAAGATAACGATGAGATAGCCGATCAGGGCGATGATGTTGAAGATGATCAAGGCGCGTTTGTAACCGAATCGGTCGCTGAGATATCCCCCGGGGTAGGCATACAATGCACCCAGAAGGTTATCCATCCCATTGAGAAAACCGATGGAAAGGGCTCCGCCTCCCAGGGCCATGAGGTAGATGGGGAGGAAGCGTTCCGCCATCTTTTCCCCAAGGCCAACGAGAATGACCATGGTCAACAGGGCGATCACAGAGCGTTTGAGCCCGAGAAAATTAATAATTTCTTCGGCCTTGTTCATTCGTTTGCCCCGTTCGAAGAAGTGGAAGTTTTATTCCCTTCCTGTTCCTGTGGTGAGTAGGAGCATATCCATGAATTCCAACCAGTCCTGCGATAAGGTACCGGTGTCCCCTCTTTTTTTTGCGAGTTGATCGGCGCTTGAAAGCAAAAGGAGAGGCCAGAGGAAGCGTTTTGTCTTTCGATGGAATCGGTCAATGGCCCTTTGCGTGAGAGTGTTTTCTCGGTAGTGCCGGAAGAGGTGGAGAGGATAGAGGTGTCGTTCAACGAGATTCTTGACGAGAACAGTCTCTTTTTTGGGAAATCGAAGTCGCTTCATGACGTCCGAGGCCATGAGGGCCCCGACATCTTCGTGGTCATAGAAGTGGTGGTTTCCTTTTTCATCCGTCGTGTGTGTGTCAGCTTTTCCAATGTCGTGGAGGAGAGCGGAAAGGGTGATGACGTGTTTTTTAAACATATTAAGCTTGGATGAAAACGGGGAGGCATTGAGGAGCTTTTCGGTGAAGAAAAGGACCCGAAAGGTGTGAGACAGGGCGCTGAAATCATGATAAGGAGTCTGCTTCAATTTGAGAAGAGGGAATAGCTCCGGGATAATCTCGAAGAGGAGGCGGGTCTTGACGAGTGGGCAGAGTGCTTCCAGGACATTTGACAAGGAAAGGATTTTAGCCATCTCGTACTGGATGCGCTCGGGTGAAACGCGGTGGATGAGTTTCTTATGATTTCGGATGGCAGGAGGGATAGCAGGATCGATCGTAAATCCAAGGGAGTAGGCGATTCTCACGGCGCGCAACATACGGATGGGATCGTCCAGAAAGATTTCTTCAGCCGTTGTAACAGGTCGGAGAAGCCGAAGATTGAGATCTCTCATACCACCGACGATATCGATCAGTCGATCTTCGATTGGGTCCCAAAACAGGGCATTAACGGTAAAGTCACGACGAAGAATATCCCTTTCGGTGAGTTCCGTGTACGTTCCTCCGCTCGACTGGAGGGTGGTAATCTGGTAGGGACGGTGCTCAATGATGACAAGCGTTGTCCCAAACGCCTTACCGACAGGCTTTACCCGGGGGAAGATGGAAAGAACTACCTCGGGGGTTGCAGTGGTGGCGATATCGTAATCTTCCGGGTTCCGGCCCATCAGGATGTCGCGAACGGCGCCTCCTGCAATGAAGGCAGGATAGCCCATGTCTTTTAGAGTCCGAACGATCCAGCACACATCTGAAAAGAGGGCATGTCCCATGATTTTTCTCGAAAAGGGTTGTCTTAAATTATCTTTCTTGCTGGCGTGTTTTCCCCGGCTCGTAAAGGCCCAGGATTTTTTCAAGTCTTGAGATTTCTTCTAATAACCTTTCTTTCTCTCTCTTGTCCAGCCGGGGATCATCCAATTGTCGCCGTAGCCCCAGGAGTTGCATTTCTTTTGAGTAGACTTTGCAGTTAATTTTCAATCTGTTTCCTCGTTACCGCTTCTTTCTGGCTTTAAGAAAACTATCCCAACTCACGGATACCTGTCAAGCCGAAGATTGTTCTTGCTTTCTAACTTGTTCCGTGGTTGACATGGTTGAGGGCTTTGGATAGAGTCGGAACAAAATTTTAGGAATACGTCATGATCCCTCTTCTGGATTTGAAACGGCAATACGCCACGATAGAACCTCAGATAAATCAGGCTGTAAAAGAGGTTTTTGAAAAACAGGCCTTTATTCTTGGAAGCGAAGTCGAGGCATTTGAGAATGACATCACGGAAAAATTCCAAACGGGCCATGCCATTGGTGTTTCTTCCGGAACGGATGCCTTGCTCCTTTCACTGATGGCCTTAGAGGTGGGAGAGGGTGATGAAGTAATTACCAGCCCTTTTACCTTTTTCGCCACGGCCGGTGTAATCCATCGCCTGGGAGCCATTCCGGTTTTCGTGGATATCGAAGAAAGCACCTTTAATCTAAACCCGGATGCGTTGGAAGAGGCTATAACAGAGCGGACTGCGTGCATCATTCCCGTGCATATTTTCGGTCAAATGGCGGACATGGAGCCGATCGCGAATATCGCGAAAAAACATGATATCCCTGTAGTGGAAGACGCGGCCCAGGCCATAGGGGCGTGGCGCAAAATCAAGGGACGTAGGGCCTATGCTGGAACATTGGGAGAAACGGGATGCTTTTCCTTTTTCCCTTCCAAGAACCTCGGTGGCGCAGGAGATGGGGGGATGGTTGTCTCGGGAAATCCTGATTTGGCGGAACAGGTTCGACGCCTACGGGTCCACGGGAGCTTCCCGAAGTATTACCATCATACCGTTGGAATCAACGGGAGGCTGGACGCTCTCCAGGCGGCGGTCCTTCGGGTCAAGTTAAAATTTCTCGATGAATGGACGGAGAAGCGCCGGGAGCATGCCCGGTTCTATCGTGAGCTTTACGACATGTATCAACTGGACCGTTTCGGAGTTTCCTTCCCAAAGGAGGATAGTGACGTTTATCACGTCTACAACCAGTTCACGGGGCGTTTCCCCGAGCGTGATACCTTGCTCGAATACTTGAAAGAAGAAGGGATCGGGACGGCGATCTATTACCCGCTTCCACTCCACCTACAACCTTGTTTCGCCTACTTAGGCTACAGGGAAGGGGATCTCCCTCACGCGGAAAAGGCGGCCCGGGAAGTCATGTCTCTTCCCATTTTCCCGGAATTGACAGAGGAAGAGCAGGAAATTGTGGTTGGAGAGATCAGGAGTTTTTATGAAAGATAGATTCAAGAAGGCGATACAGTCCCACGAAGCAAAGGTGGGAATTATCGGGATGGGATACGTGGGGCTGCCTCTCGTTATCCGATTTGGGTCATGTGGATTTAAGGTTTACGGTTTTGACATCGATGTGCGCAAGGTGAAAATGTTGGAGCGCGGAGAGAGTTACATCGCTCATATTCCTTCACAAGAGATCCAGACACTCGTTGAGAAAGAGTTGTTTGTTCCCACGAACGACTACCGCCTCCTGTCCGAGGTTGATGTAATTATCATTTGCGTCCCTACACCCCTGTCGAGGTACCAGGATCCGGACCTTCAGTATGTGCGTGAAACCAGCCGGGAGATTGCTGAATACGGCCGCCCGGGTCAGCTTGTGATCCTGGAGAGCACGACCTATCCTGGAACCACGAAGGAGATCTTGCTTCCGGACCTTTCCGGGGCCTTTGGAAAGGTGGGTGAGGATTTTTATTTGGCCTATTCGCCTGAGCGGGAAGACCCCGGCAATCCAAACTTTTCCACATCGAAGATACCAAAGGTAGTGGGCGGCGTAACCCCGAACTGTCTGGAGCTTGCCGTAACCCTTTACGGGGAGGCTATCGAAAAGGTTGTGCCGGTTTCTTCCACGGAGGTGGCGGAATTCACGAAACTTCTTGAGAATATCTATCGGGGAATCAATATCGCGTTGGTCAATGAGCTCAAGGTCCTCGCGACCAAAATGGGGATCGATATTTGGGAAGTCATCAAGGCAGCTTCTACGAAACCTTTCGGATTTCATCCCTTCTATCCCGGTCCGGGACTTGGCGGACACTGCATTCCCATCGACCCGTTTTACCTCTCCTGGAAGGCCAAGGAGTATGATTTCGTGACGCGATTCATCCAGCTTTCCGGGGAAATCAATACGAGCATGCCGGACTATGTGGTTGCGAGGCTTATGGATGGTTTGAATGGGAGGGGAATAAGTCTAAAAGGTTCGAAAATCCTTGTTCTTGGCATCGCTTACAAGAAAAACGTGGACGATATTCGTGAGTCCCCCGCCCTCACGATTATCGATAAACTCCTGGGAAAAGGGGCGGCGGTTTCGTATCACGATCCCTATATCCCGCAGATTCCGAGGACACGCAAGTATGATTTTGGTTTCCAGTCTGTTCCTTTGAATGAGGAGACGGTCCGCCAGGTGGACGCCATACTCGTTTTAACCGATCATGACGGGATTGATTACGAGTGGGTGGCCTCAAAGAGTCAATTATTCGTGGATACCCGAAATGTCTCTTATGGATTTCGGAAGAAATATGAAAACATCATAACTGCATAGGAGTTAAACTATGGATTTTGCACTCACGGATGAACAAAAAGACATCGTTGCAGCAGCACGTGAATTCGCGGAAGGGGAGTTCCCCAATTACATGGAGGAAAGCGACGAAAACGAGGTGTTCCCAAAGGCGCTCTGGAAAAAGGGGTGTGAATTGGGCTTCGTGGGGGTATTCATCAAAGAAGAATACGGCGGCCCGGGTTTGGGATACCTCGAGGATGCCCTGATATCCGAGGAATTTTGGCGGGTCGATCCGGGCTGTGGGCTCTCCGTTTTAGCGGCAACCTTCGGGGCACAACTGGTCCAACTTTTTGGGTCAGAGGAACAGAAGAAAAGATACTTGGCTCCTCTCGTGGAGGGAAAGGCCATTATGGGCTCCGGCATCACTGAACCGGACGCGGGCAGTGACGTGGCCGGCGCGGCAACCACGGCTGTATTGGACGGAGATGACTATATTATCAACGGGAACAAGATGTTCATCACCAATGGCTCCATTGCCGACTATGTTAATATCCTCTGCGTCACGAATCCGGAAGAAAAGAACCGTCATCGGCGTCACAGTGTCATCGTTGTGGAGACGGACCGGGAGGGATTCGAGGCCAACAAGCTGAAGGGGAAACTGGGGATTCGAGCGTCGGATACGGCGGAATTGACCCTGAGTAACGTCCGGGTTCCGAAGGAAAACCTCATCGGAACCCCGGGAAATGGTTTCAAGCAGTTCATGGAATTTTTCAATGTCACACGGGTCCACGTCTGCGCCCAGGCGGTTGGGGCAGCCCAGGGGGCCCTGGAGAAGGCCATCGCGCACGTCAAGAGCCGGAAACAGTTCGGTCAGTATCTCGGTGCCTTTCAGGCCAACCAGTTCAAGATTGCGGAAATGGCCACACGCATCGAGGCGTGCCGAACGCTTTACTGGCGAGCGGCTTGGTTATTGGACAATGGCATTCAAGATCATCGGCTTGTGGCCATGGCCAAGTGGTTCTGCGGGGAAACGGCCGTTTACGTGGCTAACGAATCTCTCCAGATTCATGGGGGTTATGGATATCTCAGGGAATACGGGGTCGAGAAATACTACCGCGACGCGAAAATTTTGGAGATATACGAGGGTGCCAAAGAAATCGAGAAAATTGTGGTGGCACGCGCTATTTTAGGCAGGATGGGATAGAAAAAGGTGAAAGGTTAGAGGCCAAGGGTCAAGAGTGAGAGGTGAAGCTGATACTGGAAGTTGGATTTTGTAACTGATGCCTTTGGTAAGGCTCGATAAAAAAGAAGAAAACAGGGATATTTAAAAGGAGTTAAAATGATTCTTGAGGGATTTCCAGTTGGGCCGATTCAGGCAAATTGTTACATAGTCGGAGATGAGACTTCAAAAAAAGGTGTGGTAATAGACCCGGGTGATGAAGCGGAGAGAATCTTAAACCGTATAAAGGAGCACGATTTAACCATTGAGGTTATCTTCAATACCCACGGGCACTTCGATCACGTGGGAGCCAATAAACGGCTCAAAGAAGCGACAGGTGCAAAGATCGCTATCCATCCCGAGGACGCCCATTACCTCGGCAAGATTTCTCAGTCCGCCGCGGTCTGGGGCATGCACGCGGAGGATTCCCCGCCCCCGGATCTTCTTCTGGAAGAAGGCCAGATCATTGAAGTGGACGGGTTGAAATTCGAGGTTCTCCATACACCGGGGCATTCTCCCGGAAGTGTTTCCCTGGTAATGCCGGAAGCGGAGCTTGTTTTTACCGGAGATCTCATCTTCGCGGGGTCCATCGGGCGGACGGATTTTCCCGGGGGAGACTACAATACCTTGATCCAGTCTGTTCGCCAGAAGATCTTTACCCTGGGTGATAATTTCAGGATCCTGTCCGGTCACGGCCCTATCACGACCGTGGGAAACGAGAAGCAATACAACCCGTTTTTTACATAGGAATTTAGTCCGAAGATAGAAACCTGAAGGTTCAACCCATAAAGCCGTTGCATTTACGTTTCACTGGGGTTGAAGCGTCAAAAGACTACTTTTTTGATCCAAAGACCTTCCGGCTGAAGTAAACTGGTTTGTGTTTCGCCGGGATGCTTGCCAAGACGTAGGAAAGGGGGATCTTTTCCCCCTTTTCCACTTTAGGTGGCGGAACCTCTCTTTCCGTCAAAGACACCTCAATAAACGAAACCCGATCAACCGCCTTTCTGATCTCCACGTCCGCGTTGATCTTTTTGGATTTTGGAAAGGCGGCGATGAGCTTTTCTTCCTTGAAAAGGTCGGGTGAGACGAGGATGGAGCGGTAATTTTTGAAGTAGGTTCTTGCAAACTTCCTCCATGTACCAATGCTATCGAAGACGTACTCGCTTTTCGGGGGGTAGGTTTTGAGAAGGGCATGCCCATAGGGAACCGCGTGAACGGCGATCAGTTGAGGTTCCGGGGTCGTGGTCCCCACATAGTGATAAAAGTTGCTGGGGGTATTCTGGGCAATGAAGGCGACGGCCTTTTCGATAAGAGCCCTCATGGCAAGCTTGATTCCCGTGTGTTGAAATCCACCGAATCCCAGAGGGGTTCTTGTCCTGCCGCCCCCGATGAACGCTATGATTCCTCCGCCAAAATCTTTCGCATTTGCGCTGAAGGAAGCGGAAAACAAAATGCGTGAAGTACGGGTATCGACAACACGTATATCCGCCCCTACGATGGCATCGGTATACATGATGGCGCCCAAGGGAATGTGACTTTCCTTTTGATTGAGGATGACAGAGGTGGCCCCTGTGAGGATGCCGAGGGTGATTCCCCCAACGGAAAAGTGCATGGGTTCGTATTCTGTGATGGCCCCCATTACAAGAAGCTCGGCGCCTTCGATCTGTCCGACGGCTGGAGCGGAGGTTGGGTTTAACCTGCCCGAAGTGCCGAGATCCTGTTCCCTTATCACGTCTTTTAGGGCGTCCCGCTCGAGAACGATGAACCGGTTTGTGTTAACGAGGGCAGTGGCCAGCATGTCCGAGAGCCCGTCAGCGACTTCTGGTGGAATCTTCCCCGCCTTCGCGTCGAAATGCGCCACGGCGATCCTCGCCTTCGGGCCGTTGTAGGGTTCCAGGAGTTTGACGTCGATGGAATTCCCTTTCGGGTTATGGACACTGGCACTCGGAGCGCACCCGAACAGCAGGATCAGAATGAAAAGGAGAAGAACTATCTTCGAATCCTTTTTCACAAAATACAACTCCCTCATTTCTTTACAAAAGTGTGTTTTTAATATAGGATTTTGGAAAATTATGCAATGGTAAAACTTGGAAAATGGCGTTAGAACCCAAAAAAATACTGGTGGTGGACGACGAGGAAAACCTCCGTCACATGATGGAAATTATCCTTTCACGAGAGGGGTATCAAGTCTACGTGGCGGCAGATGGAGAGGAGGCGCTTGCCTTGATCCAGTCCACCAATATGGATCTCATCCTTTGTGATATCCGTATGCCCAAGATGGACGGGATGTCCTTTCTGGAGGCAGTTTCACCGCGGAATTATCACCCCATCGTGATCATGATGTCGGCGTACGGAACCATCGAAACCGCTGTGGCGGCTATGAAGATGGGGGCGTATGATTATATCTCCAAGCCCTTTCAGCCCGATGAGGTGCTTCTTACGATTAAAAAAGCCCTGGATCATCTGTCCTTGAAGGACGAAAACGCGCAACTTCGGAGACAGTTGAACGAATCTCGCGAAGAGACTAACCTCATGGTTGGGGACAGCCCTCCCATGCGCAGTCTTCGCATCCTGATTGAGCGTATCGCACAATACGACTCGACAGTTTTGATTACCGGTGAGAGTGGAACGGGAAAAGAGCTGGTCGCGCGGGAGATCCACATGAGAAGTCCGCGTCGTGACAGGCCATTCGTCCCTATCAACTGTGCCGCTCTACCGGAAGCCCTCCTCGAAAGCGAGCTTTTCGGGTTCAAAAAAGGGTCGTTCACGGATGCGAGAGCGGACAAGAAAGGCTTGCTGGAAGAGGCCCACGGCGGGACCCTTTTCCTCGACGAAATCGGGGACCTTCCCCTCTCTATCCAGGTAAAACTGCTGCGATTTTTACAGGATGGAAAGATCAGGCGGATTGGAGAGACGAGTGAAAGAGAGGTAGATGTCCGGATCGTCGCCGCGACGAACCAGGACCTGAACAGGGCCGTGGACGAAAAGCGGTTTCGAAGTGATCTCTTTTTCAGACTCAACGTGATCCACATTCCCGTTCCTCCTCTCAGGGAGCGCGCGGAAGATATCCCGCTCTTGGTGGAGCATTTCGTCAAAAGATTTTCCGAGAGATACGAAAAACTTGTCGCCAGGGTGGATTCCCAGGTGATCGATCTCTTCATGTCTTATTCATGGCGTGGGAACATAAGGGAACTTGAAAATGTGGTGGAGCGCGCGGTTTTAATGGCGGAGAACGAGGTTCTGAAGGTTTTCGATCTGCCGGAAGAGATGACCTCCTTACAGAAAAGAAACTGGGGAGATTTTTTCGGTGAGACCACCACGCTTCGAGAGGCGCGACGTCGATTGGAAAAGGAAATGATACAACGTGTTCTTGTAAAAACGGGAGGGGACAAAAGGAAGGCCTCCGAATCGCTTGGGATCACGCTTCGTTCTCTTCAATACAAGATCAAAGAATATCAGATAGGAAAGTAACCTTTGACACTGGAGTAGGAAGATGTCGGGGAAAACGGTACGTGTGTCGGAAGATGGCCCAATCATGACCATTCATCTCAATCGTCCGGAAAGGATGAACGCCTTAACGGATGAGATGCTCGACGAGCTTGAGGGAGTGATCTCCCATCTTGGGGATCATCTCGACCGAACTCGAGTGGTCATTTTCAAAGGAGAAGGGAAGGCGTTCTGCGCAGGGGTTGAGATGAAGGGGGTTACTTATAATCCCTTGAATGCACGGACCTTTCTCCTCAAATTGAACCGTGTCATCAACGCCGTGGAGATGCTTCCTCAGCCCACCATCTCGGCCATTCATGGGGCTTGTGTCGCTGGGGGATTGGAGCTGACGCTGGCTACAACCTTCCGCGTGGCCGCTGTTCAGTCCAAGATAGGGCTTCCGGAAGCGGGACTGGGACTCGTGGCCGCAGGAGGCACCTCTTTCCGCCTGCCCCGACTCGTGGGGTATGGAAAGGCCCTGGAACTAACACTGATGGGGGAGATCATCGACGGGAAGGAGGCGGAAAGGATCGGCCTCGTGAACAAGGCCGTGGATGAAAAGGAGTTGGATAACGTCGTGAACGAAATGGCTCAGAAACTACTTAAAAGGGCACCCCTGGCCATGAACTTCGTCAAGGAGGCCTTCTGCCTGAACGCGTCACCCCACCGGGAGACATCCACCATGCTGGAGATCCTGGGTGCCAGCGTTAATCACTACACAAAAGACAAGCTGGAAGGGCTCCAAGCCTTTTTTGAAAAGAGACCCCCGGAATTCAAGGGAGAATAGGGTGCGGGAAAAAGAAGCGACAGCGTGCGGGCTGGCGGGATTCGGGTTCTACCTCCCTGAAAAGGAAGTCTCCGTGCATGAACTGGCTGAAAGGGCGGGGATACCGAAGATCGTAGCGGATTTCGCCGGCGCGCGAACGGTGAGGGAGGCAGCGGAGGACGAGCTCCCTTCTGAAATGGCCATAAAAGCGGCGAGAGAGGCCTTGCGCGACGCGGGAATGGATGCCGAACAGATCGATCTCATCATCTATTGCGGTGCCGGGCTTCCCGACTATATCATCCCCCAAACATCCGGGAAGATTCAACACGCTATCGGTGCTGCTCGCGCCTTTGCCTTCGATCTGGTTCAAGGGTGCAGCGGAATGCTCAGCGCGCTTCAAGTCGCCAAAGGCTATATCGCGCTGAATGAGGGTATCGACACGGTTCTCTTAGTCTCAGGAGATAAATGGAGTCAGTTCACCCGCCACCACGCGGCCGATTCCGTCTTCTTCGGAGACGGGGGAGGCGCGGTAATCGTTCAGAGAGGATGTCCCGATTTTCAGCTCCTCTGTTTCAATATCATCACCAATGGGGAATACTACGACCTCTGGCGGATCGAGACGGGGGGTATCAAACATCCCATTACGGAAGAGGCCCTCGCGCAGGGGCTGCACTACTACGACTGTTATGACAAAAAACGGGCCCACGGCCCTTTTAAGGATCTTTACGTTCCCACCATTGTCAGGGGTGTCCGTGGCGCTCTTGAGAAATGTGGCCTGACATCAGACGACGTAGCCTATTTCGACATGGTCAACGCCAACCTCAAGGTCCTCGAAATCGTCGCGGAAAACCTCGGGATTCCGAGGGAACAGACCTCTGCGGAGGTTCTTGAGCGATTCGGCCATTTTGGAGCCTTCGATATATTTTTCAACCTGCAGCAGGCCCTATCCGGGGACAAAATAAAAAAAGGGGATATCATCGTCATGCAAAGCACAGGGGTTGGATTTACCTGGGCGTGCGGTATTCTTCGATATTGAATTCATAAAAAAGAGTGGAGGTGAGCCAATGGCGTATATAAAACTACCCGAATTTGATGAGATGGAGGAAGATGTAAGAGAAAGCCTGAAGGCCCTGGAAAAAAAGACGGGAGAAGTGGGAGAGATATCGAGGATGTTGGCGCTCCGTCCCGATATCTTCAGAGCCACTACCGTGATCTTCAAGACCCTCATGGTCAACAAGACTGAACTAGACAAGTATATCAAAGAAACCCTCGCCATCCTGATCTCCGAGGAAAACGGATGCAAGATCTGCGTGGGGGAGCATGAACGGATCGCAAGGATGCTCGGCATGCCTGAGGAGCACGTCAATGCCGTCATCGAAGGTCTCGAGAAGATGCAGGTTCCGGAAAAAGAAAGAATTCTGTATCAATTTTGCCTGAGATGTGCCAGCAAGGAAAACTACAAGATTTTACAAAGCGATATCGATGAATTGAGGGCGGCGGGTTATACCGACTCCCAGATTCTCGAGGCCGTGGCCATCGTGGGATATTTCAACTATATCAACACCATTTCCAACAGTTTGGGGGCAGGGAAGTAAAGAGCAGATTCAGGTTTTGAATTCCGCCACCAGAAAGGTATGGTCCGAGGGCTTCTCCAAAAACCTCGGCTCCATGTCGATATCACAACGCAGGGATTTCTCCGCCAAGGGCGGGGTCGCCAGGATATGGTCGATCCGCCAGCCCAGCCCACGCTTGATCCCGCCGCGGAGGCGATAATCGTAGAAAGTAAACTGTTTCGGCTCGTCCGGGTGGTGCTTCCGAAAGATATCGACAAACCCCCATGCCTTGAGTGATTCAAACGCCTCCCAGACCTCAGGCGTGAAACAAACGTGACCCAGAAGCCCATCCGGGTCGTAAACGTCGATCTTCTCTGGGGCCACGTTCATATCCCCGCAGAGGCACAAAGGTTCGGATGCCGAGTAGGTATCGGCCAGGAATTTTCTCAGCCTTTCAAACCACTGAAGCTTGTATTGGAAAAACTCGTGGTCTCTTTCCCGTCCCTGCGGCACATAAACGTTGATCACCGTGCCGAGTGGGAACCGAGTGACGAGCAGCCGGTCCTTGTCCTCGGGCCCACCGTCCTGGAAGCCGTGAATGACCTCTTCCGGTTTTTCCAGGGAGGCAGTGGCAACACCGTTGTAACGTTTAAAACCGAAATAGGTGATGTGATACCCGATGGCCTCGAACTCCATGGCGGGAAACTGCGAGTTATCCACCTTCGTTTCCTGCATGCACAAAACGTCTGGTCGGTGTTCCTTCAGCCAGGGGATCACGATATGCAGCCGTGAACGGATGGAATTGACGTTGAACGTGGC
>JAOZMY010000050.1:15645-16722 GCA_029934085.1 bacterium
GACACGGATTATCTCGGATAAAAAATAAACGAATCCGCGGGATAGGTAAATTTACCCCGTTGAATTGCTCTTTAGAGCATAACGAAGTGAATTCGGTCGGGGTGAGAGACAACATATATTTGTATTTTCATAAATTCGTGCTATCATAATAATATAAAGAAAATATCACAATAAAAGGGGTGTTAAACATGGCGGCGATAAAAAAGGTGGGGCGGAACGGCCAAATCTCCCTCGGGAAAAAATACGCCGGTAAGATGGTGATGCTGGATCAGATGGAAGAGGGGGTGTGGGTGGTAAAGATTGGCCGTTTTGTTCCTGACAGCGAAAAATGGTTATATGCACGGGGGCAGGAGGAAAAACTGGAAGAGGCCATCAAATGGGCTGAGGAAAATCCTGCGAAAGAAACAGACCTTGAGGTCTTAGAAGCACGCATTAAATGAACCTACATGTCTTTCCTCGCAAGGTGTTGCTTGATTTAAACAACCCCGTTTTTCAGGAGCAGCTTTTCAACCTCCCGAAAGCCGAGCAGCGTAGTGTCTTGAACACGCTCAAAAAACTTTCGAAAATGACCTGGCAACAGGTCTACACGGATCATGGCTTGAAATGGGAAGCTATCCTGTCCAGGGAAGGACCGAAAGGAGAAACACTTTACAGTTTCAGAATCAGCAAGAAAGTTCGGGCGGTGGGCTATCGGGAAGGGGATTATCTTCGCCTCTTGACCCTTCATCCGGATCACGATTCCGCGTATTAGGATTTAGAATAAATCACGAGGAGCCTAAGATTTTAGGCCGTGGATTTGCACAGTAAATGAAAATTATTAGGCAGAATGAACAAGATTGACGGGATTATTTTATAATCCACAGATTACGCAGATATGTAAAATAGTTCGAAGCAAAAAGCCGGAAGCACAAAGCAAACCGGACAAACGGAACAAACCAGAAGAACGTAAAGGGACACGGATTTGCGCGGATAAACACGGATTATTAGGGAAGCTCAAGGATGGATGGTAAAAGGCGAAAGGTGAAAGGTGAAAGGTAAGATACACTAAATTGCTGTTGCACGGTAAAAATGGTATAT
>JAOZMY010000130.1 GCA_029934085.1 bacterium
TGTCTCCCGTTCGGATTCATCAACGCCATGGAACAGCCGGGTGCGTGGAAGGCAACGAACGGCAAGTGTGAATACACCATCGTGGACGTGGTCAACGGCGGGAACGCCCCGGCCAAGATCACCCCGTGGACGATGAAGTTCGTGGAGGCCTACAAGAAAAAATGGGGGCTTGAGCCGGAAGGATACGGAACCTCTTCCAGCTATATGGCGGTTTATGTGTTGAAAGACGCCATCGAAAAGGCCGGTTCGCTCAATTCCGACAAGATCATCAAGGCCCTGGAGAACACGGATCTCATGGGCGTTTACGGGAGGATCCGGTTCGACAAGAAGAGCCATCAGATCATCGCCAGCACCGATCCCAAGAAGGGTGCTGTGACCTGTATCTTCCAGTGGCAGGCGGGCAAGCGGGTGCAGGTCTACCCTGGAACCGTTGCCGAAGCACCCATCAAACTCCCACCCTGGATGAAATAAGCGTGGGGAGAACCTGATTGGAAATCCTGTTTTATGGGATCATCAATAGTATATCTCTTGCCTTGATGGCATTGGGGTTTACCCTTGTTTACGGTATCAGCAGGGTCCCGAATTTCGCGCACGGGGCCCTGTATGTTTTTGCCGGATTCTTGACCTGGATTATCCTCAACAAGCTTGGGCTTCCCTATCCCCTGGCGATCCTCCTCGCCCTCATTTGCTCGGCCCTCTTGGGAGCCGTGATTTCCATGGGCGTGTTGGTGCGGATCCGGGGGATGGAAATGTCGGAGGTCATTGCCACCTACGCCCTCGGGGTAGCCATTCTCGAAGGCTTCCGGTGGGCGGGGTTCAAGGGGATGACCTATACCCTGCCTCCCTTTTTCAAGGGAAGTGTGCAGATACTTGGGGTTCCCATCGATTATCAGCGAATCATGGTGGTCGTTCTGGGGGTGGCGGTCCTGGCGGCTCTGTGGCTCTTCACGCGGCTAACGCGGATGGGGCTGGCCCTACGGGGGATCGCCCAGGACGAACGGGCGGCTATGATGCTGGGGATCGATTCAGACTTTGCGGCTACCATCGCCATGGGGATTGGTTGCGCCCTGGCGGGTCTGGCGGCGGTGATTCTGCTTCCCCTCGGAAATATCGTGATCGAGGCGGGATATAATGTGTTGATTTTTGCCATCGCCGTTTGCGTGGTCGGAGGACTGGGAAGCTGGGGCGGCGCGGTGATCGCTTCGTTCGTCATCGGTTTCGCCCAGATCTTAACCGTGGCCTACATCCGTCCTCAGTTTCAGATGGTGGTGGCGTTGTTGGCGATTCTTGTTACCCTGATTATCAGGCCTTCAGGATTTTTCGGCCGTCAGAAGGAACTGGAGGAAAGGGTCTGATATGGCGGAAGAGGGACGTCGTAAGGAGCGTATCGATCGGGGTATCAAGATCCGGACGAGTGGATTGTATGCTATCTCCGGGTGGCCGGAATTATTCTATCTCATCTTTCCCCGGTTCATCCTGATCGCGGGGATACTTTCACTGCCTTTGGTGTTCAGTTTCGCGCCTTATTGGCGCCGGGTGGTCTGTATCGTTTGTATTTATGCCATGTTGTCGATAGCCTTCGATTTCCTTGCGAATTTTGTGGGCCTCATCAACCTGGGAAGCAGCTTCTTCATCGGCCTGGGAGGCTACCTCACGGCGATCCTCAACGCCCAGTGGGGCCTTCCGCCGGTTTTGTCCATTCCGATTGCCACCGTGGCGGGGGCGGTAATCAGCACCATTTTGCTCTTACCTTGCCTGCCTCTACGGGGGATCTATTTCGCCATCGTGTCCCTCATGTTTCCCCTTATCTTCGAGAAACTAATTCAGGCCTTCAACATTCTGGGAGGAACGAACGGGATCGTGGGCCTGGATGGATTCTCCAACGCCTGGTGGGAGGGATACACGATCATTGTTGTGACCCTCATCGTGTTGTTTGGGCTGCGCCGCCTCGTCAACGAGGATGTGGGACTGGTCTTGCGCGGGGTCAAGGACAACGATCAGGCGGTTAAGGCCTCGGGGATTAGTGTGACGTTCTGTAAGGCGCTGGCGGTCTTTATCGCTTCCGGTATTGGCTGTTTCGCCGGGGCGTTTTTGTCTCATCTCTACATGTGGGCGGGGCTCTCTTTGTTTGCCCTCGATTTTTCCATCATGCCCATCGCCGCCACGGTGATTGGCGGGGGAGGGACCCTGGTAGGGGCCCTCATCGGGAGTTTTATCCTTGTGCCTCTTTCAGAGCTTCTGCGGAGCTTCGGGACCTTGCGGGTGGTCTTTTATTCCCTGGTCCTGACGGCGTTCATCATCTTTAAAAGCGAAGGGATTATGGTCTATGCCCAGAGAAAGTATCACCAGTTCGAGCGATGGGTGAAGGTCTGAAAAAACCGGTCATCACCGTTGAGGGTCTTACGAAGCACTTCGGGGGGGTCTACGCCCTCAAGGATGTGAGCTTCACCCTCTACGAGGGGGACATCCTGGGGATTATCGGCCCTAATGGATCCGGAAAGACCACGCTGATCAACTGTGTCACGGGGTTTCTAAAACCGGACGCGGGGACGGTCCACTTCAAGGACCGGGATATCACGGGACTCGCGCCGCACAAGATCGCGCGGCTGGGCGTGACCCGCACCTTTCAGGTCATGCGTCCATACTATTCCTTGCCGGCCTACAAGAATCTCATCATTCCCCTTTGGTCCCCGCGGGTTCGGAAGTTAGGGGGCTGGCGTGGGGGCGGCAAGCACGGCGACCGGGATACGGTGGCGGTGGATATCCTGGAAGAGATCGGGTTCGAGCGGGATTCCTACGTGCCCTACAAACTGGCCTCGTCCCTTCCGACGGGTTATCTCAAGCGGCTGGAACTGGCGCGTTGCATCGCCCTGCGGCCTGAAGTTGTTATTTGTGACGAGGTTTTCTCCGGTCTTTCCATGAGCGAGATCGCCACGATGGTGCCCCTCATCGAGAAGCTCCAGATGGAGGGGATGACCCTCATCATGGTGGAACATCGACTTCGAGAACTGTTCCGGGTGGCCAACCGGGTAATGGTGCTGAGTTATGGGGATAAGATCACCGAGGGGGATCCGGAGGTGGTCATCGAAGACGAACGGGTGAAAGAGGTCTATCTCGGCTGGGAGGGAGAGGCGGATGATTGAGGCCCGGGACCTCATGGTCTTCTACGAGAATATGATCGCCGTGAACAACGTGACACTTCACTGTGACGACGGCCAGATCGTGGGGGTCTTCGGAGCCAACAGCGCGGGGAAGTCGACCCTCATGTATGTCCTGTCCGGGATCATCCTGGATATCCAGCGAAAGGAGCGTATGCGTGGCGGGGAGCGGGTGACCGTCTTCTCAAAGATTACCTACGCCGGGAAAGACATTTCTCTGATGAAACCCCATGAACGGGCGCGGGAGGGGATTATCCTCTGCCCGGAGCGGAGACGGATCTTCCCGGAGAGTTCCGTCCTGGAGAACCTCAAGATTGGGGCGTATCTCGCCAGCAAGGAGCAGGCGAAAGAGACCCTGGACTATGTTTTCTCACTCTTCCCAACATTGGACCGTCTCAAGGATCGGCAGGGGGGATTTCTCAGCGGGGGGGAGCAGCAGATGCTGGCCATTGGTCGATCACTCATGGCGCAGCCCAAGCTTTTGCTTTTGGACGAGCCGCTTTTGGGTCTGGCACCGTCCATTCAGAAGGATGTGATCCGGGTCATCAAGGAGATTAGGCGGGACCGGAGGATTTCCATCATCGTGACGGAACAGTATGCCCGGCCCGTGATACCCATCGTGGATTATGCCTATATCCTGGAAAACGGATCAGCGGTCATGGAAGGGAAGGGGAAGGAACTGATGAACAACCCGGATGTAAAAGCGGCGTATTTCGGCGTATGAGCGGGGAATATACCTTTACCAAATTCGAAGAGGCCTGCGAGCGATTCGCAAACCGTCCCGCCCTCGTCTATCTGGGGGATGTCTTTACTTACCGTAAGCTGAAAGAGGCCGTCGATCGATTTGCCACGGCGTTGAGTGCCCTGGGGGTGGGTCCCGGCAGTAAAGTTATGATCTATATCCCCAACTGCCCCCAATGGATCATCGCCAATTTCGCCATCCAGAAGATCGGGGCGGTGGTGGTGCCGGTGTCTCCCATCTACACGGCCTTTGAGATTGAGTATATGGCCAATGACGCGGAGGTGGAGACGATTATCTGTCTCGACACCAACTTCGGATATGTGAATGAAATTGTCGAGCGTACGCGTATTCGCAACGTCATCGTAACGAACATTACGGAATTGATTGTCCCCTGGAAGCGAATTATCGGTCGCCTCTTCGACAAGATTCCCACGGGAAAGGTGGAGAAGCGATCCGGGATCTATTCCTTCAAGTCCCTTCTAAAAAAATATCCGCCCAATCCACCCGCCGTGACGATCGATCCGATGAAGGATTTGGCCTACATCATGTATACGGGAGGGACGACTGGGTTTCCCAAGGGAGTCCCTGGTAATCACCTGGGGGAGGTTTCCTACATCCGGGATATCATGGAGGATGTGATCGGTGACCGGACGACCCCGGGAGAGGATGTGATCGTCATGATCAATCCCCTCTTTCACATCATGGCGAAGGGATTCACCATTGCCTTCGGCCTCAACTT
>JAOZMY010000051.1 GCA_029934085.1 bacterium
AACCCGCAACCTGCTGATTACAAATCAGCTGCTCTACCAATTGAGCTACGCCAGCGATTCATACCCATTGAATTTCGCTATATACTCGAAAAAAAATCTCTTGTCAAGTACACCTCTGATTTTTTTTAAAAGGAGATCTTCGTATTTATGGCACAAAAATCAGGAAATTTCAACTACAAAAATTTAGGGGGGCTGGAATGCCTGCATATTAAAAAGGGGTCTTGGGGTAACACCCCAAGACCCCCCAGGGAAATATCATCTAGCGACGGGTATCTAATCGTCATCCAGGGTGGACAAGTCTCCTGTGGGAAGACCCAGCTCCCACGCCTTTAAGACCCTCCGGACGATCTTTCCGCTCCGCGTCTTTGGGAGGGAGGCCCGGAATTCGATCTCCTTCGGCGCCGCGTGCGCGGCCAGCCGTGTCTTAACAAACTTCATGATGTCTTTCTCCAGCTCCTCGGAGGGGTGGAAGCCGGGTTTCAAGGAGATGAAGGCCTTGATAATATTCCCTTTGATGGGATCGGGCTTGCCGATGACCCCCGCCTCCGCCACCGCCGGATGCGACACCAAGGCACTTTCCACCTCAAAGGGACCGACCCGCTCTCCAGAGGTCTTGATGACGTCGTCATCCCTTCCCTGGAAGAAGAAATAACCCTCTTCATCCACATAGGCCGTGTCTCCCGAGATGTACCAAGGCTTCCTGGCGAAATATTCGTTATACTTCTTTTCGTTCCCCCAGATCTTTCGCATCATGTTGGGCCAGGGAGCCTTGATGGCCAGTTCTCCCATCTGGTTCGGCGGCAGGGGGTTCCCCTTCTCGTCCACGACCGCCGCTTCGATTCCCGGGAAAGGCTTGCCCATGGACCCAGGCTTGATGTCCATGGAGGGATAGTTGCTGATCATCATCATCCCTGTCTCCGTCATCCACCAACAGTCATGGATATTCAGTCCTAAAACCCTCCGGCCCCAGTAGACCACCTCTGGGTTAAGGGGCTCTCCCACACTCAGGATCATACGAAGGCTGCTCAAGTCATACTGCTTGGCAATGTCGTCCCCCGCCGCCATGATCAGACGGAAGGCGGTCGGTGCGCTATACCACACGGTGATTTTATAATCCTGGATGGCCTTGTACCACTTGTGAACGTCGAACCGTCCCCCTTTGATGAAGTTGTTTACACCACACAGCCATGGGGCAAAGGCACCGTACACGGTTCCCGTCACCCACCCGGGATCCGCCGTCGTCCAAAGAGTGTCCCCGTCTCTGAGGTCTACGGCCAGCCGTGCCGTTGCCAGATGACCGATCATGTCGTTATGGACGTGGATAACTCCTTTGGGCTTCCCCGTCGACCCCGATGTGTACATAAGATAGAGAGGGTCCTCCCGATCCACCCATTCGACCTCCAGGTCGTACGGAGCCTCCGCCATCTCCTTTTCCCAAGAAACCTCTCCGGAACGAAGCATAAGATTTTGAGACCCAACCAGGATGATGTGTTTCAGATGGGGCAGCTCCCGAATGGGGATTCGGTTGACCATATCGGGTGTGGTTACCACAGCCACGGCCTCGCTGTCCGCCAAGCGATCTTTAACCGCACCTTCCATGAATGCCTCGAAAAGGGGGCCGAAGATGACACCGATCTTGGCACAACCCACGAAGGCCACATAGAGTTCGGGAGAACGGGGCATAAAGATAAAAACCCGGTCTCCCTTTTTAATTCCCAGCTTCCTCAGCACGTTTCCAAACTTGTTAGACAGATCCCGCATCTGCTGATAGGTCAATCGCTCTTTGCGGTGGTCATCATCATAGATCAGGGCGTACCGGGTAGCGTATT
Organism: bacterium; assembly: GCA_029934085.1. Taxonomy (GTDB): domain Bacteria; phylum Desulfobacterota; class S145-22; order S145-22; family S145-22; genus JAOZMY01. The sequence goes on from JAOZMY010000051.1 coordinate 1,830, forward strand.
CGGGATCCTCGGCCTTTCGGTCGATGGCTTCATAGGCGATGTTCACCTTCCCTGTGGTGGACCAGCTAAACCTCTTCTCCCAATCCTCCCAACGGAAGTTTTTATAGGTTTCATCATAATCCCGCATGTTGGCATTTTTATCTTGTGCCGGGATAATTTCTTCCTTCATCGATATGCTCCTTTCCACTCAAAGAAGTTATATGGGACCGTGCATGGGCATTTCCATTTCCCGGTACTGCCGCGTCAAATCAACCGCCTCTTTCTCTTTTACCTCAAAAACCGGAAGGACATCGAACTTAATCAATCCCTCAAACATCAGCAAAAGAGCCGCGATGTTCCTCGCATCATCGGTTTCAATCACCGTAATCGTGAGGTTTTTCCCCACGGCAGAATATCTCTTCACTACCTCTAACCCCCTGGGCAAACGGCGAAAAACCTCTTGAGCACGTTCCGCCACTTCGCTGGCCTTCGAAAAATCATATCGACCTAAAAGCACAAATTTCATTATGGTTCCTCCTTCATATTCTCGTTTTTTTTCCGTTACCTTCTATGTGCAAGTATATTTTAAAACACTGTGGTGTCAAATTTTAATTGCAACCACACCCCTAATAATCAATTTGATATTCACTCTCGCCGGGGGAATGTAAACAATAACTGAGATGGATACCCGGAGAACAAAAGGCCCTCCCCGGTTAATCCAGCAAAGAAAACAGGGAGACAGCTTCCTGTCTCCCGTTGAACCCTATGCGGACGTAGTAACCGAAACCAATTATCAAGAAATAGTGGATCTCTGAAAGGGATGTAGAGACCTTCCGATGAAATGAAGGAACTTTCTGTGTCGCGGAGTCACCCTTTCCAGATGGTGATAAACGATCAACTTCACAAGATCCTCGATGAAGATCCACACGATACAGTAGGCCCAGATGTAGCCGATATAGGCCCAGGGAATAGCCGTCACGAAGATGCCTAAACCCGCGATCAAGGCCGCAACAACCTGCGTGCTCAAAATAGTGAGGAGCAGAATCTTGGAGGGATATGGTTTAGAGAGAAAGGAATGGCGGGTTCTTGCCACAAACAGGGTCATATGGCCCGCCACGGCGAGCTTGAGGAATATAACCGTCTGCAACACAGACACACTCAGGTTAAACCGGGTCTTGGCAATAACGAGAAGGGCAAAGGTTTCGATGATGCCGACCCCTCCCAAGACCGTCGCAATCGTCAAAACGCGCTTCATATTCCACCGTACCGGCTTCTTGTCAAGCCACGTATTGTCCTTCGCAATCGTCATGATTGGCAGGTCATTCAACAGGGCCAGCAGAATGATCATGATGGCCGTCATGGGATAGAAGTTATAGACCATCATCGCCAGGACCATGAAAACCATGATCCGGATCGTCTCAGTAATCCGATAGATGGCGTAAGAATTCATCCTCTCGAAGATACGTCGCGCCTCTTCGATCGCCCGGATGATGACCCCCAATCCAGGAGAGGTCAGGACGAGATCCGCGGCAGCGCGGGCCGCATCCGTGGCACCGGAAACCGCGATCCCCACATCCGCCTGCTTCAGGGCGGGAGCGTCGTTCACTCCATCTCCCGTCATACCGACCAGATGGTCTTGCGCCTGCAGGGCCTTGACGATGAGATACTTGTGCTCAGGAAATACCTGGGCGTAACCATCCGCCCTTTCAATCCGTTTGGCGACATCCGATTCCTTGATATGGGCTTTCAGGTCGTCTCCGAGCTCGTCCGCCGGCAAAATATCCTTCCCCATTCCCAGGTTTCCCGCAATCTCTCTCGCGATGGCCACGTTGTCCCCGGTCACCATTTTTACCTGAACCCCGTGCTCACGCGCCTTGGCAATCGTCTCAGCCGCGTCTTTCCTGGGCGGATCAAACATGGGAAGCAATCCCAAAAACGTCCAATGCTCACCATCATCACTTCGGGCCACACCCAGAGTCCGATATCCCCTGGAAGCAAAGTCATTGACCTTCTCCTCTACCTTGGCCTTCAACGTCTCCTCCACCTGGCTCATGGACAAAATCACCTGGGGAGCTCCCTTAGCCACGTAAAATCTTTCACCCTTGGGGCCTACGACGGTGGCGAGGGTCCTTTTGTTAACGGGGTCAAAGGGCACGAACTTTTCTTGTTTAAAACCCTCCAAGACCGAAGGTGACTCAAGGGCCTGAAGGATAGCCAAGTCGATGGCATCCTGATTTTCCTCTTTACTGGCAAGAGAGGCCATGGTGATGAGCTCTTTTGGATCCACGCTGGGATCAAAGGTAACGGGGTCTCCAAGGGTCAATTTATTCTCCGTCAAGGTTCCCGTCTTGTCCGAGCAAAGGACATCGATACCGGCAATCTCCTCGATCGCCTCCAAACGAGAGACAATCGCCTTCAACCTCGAAAGCACCACGGCCCCAACCGCCATGGTCACGGAGAGAACTGCCGGCATGGCCACCGGTATGGAGGCCACGGTTAAAATCAGGGCAAACTGGGTTAACTCCAGCAGCGGCAGTTTCCGGTGGAGCCCCAGGATGATAATCACGGCCACCAGGGCAAGACAGACGTAAATCAGGAAGTCCCCGATGGTCAAAACCGCTTTCTGGAAATGGGAAACATTCTTCGCCGTCGAAACAAGCTGGGCCGTCTTCCCGAAGTAGGTATTCATCCCAGTCCCTGTCACGAGTCCCACCATCTCACCCTGTTTAACAATGGAGCTGGAATAGACAACCGCACCGGCCTTTTTTGTCACGGGCAAAGACTCGCCCGTCAGCGCGGACTGGTCAATACTCAAATAATCACCTTCGAACAATTTGACATCCGCCGGCACCACATCCCCCAAGCGCAACCGTACCACGTCGCCCGGGACCAACTCCCGCGCCTCGACCTCCTGCCATTTGCCGTCCCTCAAAACACGCGCCTTGAGGGCCAATCCCTTTTTCAACTGCTCGATGGCGTTGCCCGCCTGATATTCCTGCCAAAACTCCACCCCGGCATTGAAAAAGAGCATAATGACGATTATCGTGAGGTCCGTCCAATGCTTCACAACGGCAGACAAGATCGCTGCCACTTCGATCATCCAAGGAATTGGCCCCCAGAAATTCATAAAGAATTTCTTGAAGGGGCTTACTTTCTTCTCCGCAATTTCATTGAAGCCGTAATCCTTCAATCGCTCCTTCGCGTCCTGGGAAGAAAGGCCCGTTTCGGCGGTTTTTAAGGTGCTGAACAACTCTTCAATGGAAGTCTGTTCAACCTTTTCCGTATTCAATCCTTCTTGTGTCATTTCAGTTCCTCACGGCTCTAAAAAACCCATCTGGGTGAATCCACAAACAAGGCCCTGAAGAACAACCTTCAGGGCCCTTTGAATATCCCAGTTCAATTCTTTATGAGCATCATTCATATCGACTTTCGCTTCCCCATAACGGCTCGCCAACTGTGTCCCAATCAGACAAATTCAGGCTCAGATTTTACCAACATGATCGAACAAGGCATCTCTTTAACAAATTTGTCGTTCACGCGGCTGAATAAATAATGCTCGATCCGGCCTTCCTCGTGGGTGGGAAGAATCATCAAGTCGATGTCTTTCTCTTTGATAACCTTCATGATTTCCTTGAAGGCATCGCCTTCCAGCATGATTTCTTCGATCTGGCTTCCCCCCTCCCTCTCTGAATTGATTATCCTCTCAATTTCCACCTTAGCCTTTCTCATCAATTCCTCAGACGATTTCTTGACTGACACGGGAAACCATTCATCAAACAGGTTCGAATCACTCACCACATGAGCCACAAAGAGCTTCGCCCCATACCTGTTCGACAGTGAAATTCCATATCTAATCGCCTTTCGGCTGAACAAGGTCATTCGGCTAACGACCAAAATCCGTTTAATCTCTTCCATTTCTACCTCCCGATCTCGGTAAATTCGGTTTCCTCTCAGAACAATCCACCCGAATAACGATTTTGAGTAACATTCTTATTGTAATTTTCAAAACGTGTCAAGCATCAATTCCTCTAAAATCCCAATGCATGCCCGCAAAGGTATCAATGGCCTTCCCTTAAAAATCCCCGAAAATTCTTGGAAAACTTGGTTGACTCCGATGAAGCGTTGATATAATAAAGCTACAAGTAAACACTGGCATAGACTTACTCATGGAAAAGATTGACATAAAATGAAAAAAGAAATCACCGAGTTTTCCACCACCTTTCTAAAGGTTAACTCCGAACAGGTCAAAAAAAATATTCTGTTTACCCTCTCTTTCTTCAAACGGGGAGAGCAGGGGTTTATCATTCTGGTTGCCATTGTCATTGGAATTCTCGGCGGATTAGGAAACTTTCTGTTTAGAGAAACCATCCTATTTTTCCATCACTTCGTTTTTGAAACACTATACGAATTCCTGGGAATCTCGGCTGGAGGTTGGCGCGCGGTACTCATATGCCTCATCCCGATGGTAGGCGGACTCCTCCTTATCCCCCTTGCACTTCTATTTCGCAAAGAGGAGGTCTACGGCTATGGATTTCCCGAATTCCTCAAAACCGTTGCCCTCAAAGGCGGTATTTTCAAGCTTCGGAATCTCTTCATCAAAGGACTGGCCGCCTCCATCACATTGGGAATCGGAGGGTCCGCCGGACAGGAAGGTCCCATTGCCGCCATTGGCGGAACGATAGGGTCGTGGGTCGGACAGCTCCTCAAGGTCTCGACCCGCCAGATGAAGGTCCTCGTGGCAAGCGGAGTCGCAGCCGGTATCGCCGCCACGTTCAACGCACCCATCGCGGGGGTCTTTTTTGCATTCGAAATCGTGATGCTCGGAAACTACGAACTCACCAACTTTGCCCCCGTCGTTATTGCCTCGGCCCTGGGAACCGTCATTACACGAGTCCTCCTCGGAGCAGAGGCGGCATTCACCATCCCCCCTTACCAAATCGCAAGCTTCTTCGAGATCCCTCTCTATATCATTCTCGGATTCTTAAGCGCGGTGTTCGGAATCTATTTCATCCGCTTTTTCTATTACGTCAAAGATCTCTTTGAGAAAATATCCTTTCCTGCCTACTTCAAACCCGCCCTCGGGGGTCTCCTCGTTGGCATCATCGGCATCGCCTTCCCCCAGGTCTTCGGGAACGGATACGAGTTTGCCCAACAGGCCCTGTTCGGGATTATGGGTTGGAAGCTCCTCCTCGGATTGTTCATCTTCAAAATGATCGCCACTTCCATTACTCTGGGATCTGGTGGGGCCGGCGGGGTCTTCGCACCTCTCATCTACATCGGCGTGATGATGGGAGGGCTTTACGGATATCTGGTCCATGCCCTCTTCCCCTCTTTTACCGCCCCCACGCAGGTTTATGCCCTTGTGGGAATGGGTTCCTTTCTCGCCGCCGTGACCCATGCCCCCCTAACCGGGCTGTTCCTCCTTTTTGAACTCAGCGGAGACTATCAAGTCATCATTCCCGGCATGATCGCCTGTATTATCGGCACCGTGGTAGCGCATATCCTGCAACCGGATTCCATTGACACGCTCGAGCTGACACGCCAGGGTATCAATCTCCACCAAGGCCGCGATATCAATGTCCTGAAAAACATTCCCGTCAAAGAGGTAATGATTAAAGAGATGGATATCATTCCTGAAGATCTGCCCCTCCGCCAAATCCTGATGCGGGCCAAGGAAAGTGTTCAGTCGTATTTCCCTGTCTTATCCCGAAATGGAGAGCTCCTCGGCGTGATTTCTCTACGGGATATTCGTCCCTTACTCATGGAAGAGGAGCTGATGAATCTCATCATCGCCAAAGACATCGTGGACGAAAACTTCCTCTACCTCACCCCAGAGGACAACCTGGATACCGCCATGAAAAAATTCGCCCAAAAGGACCTGGGGCAGCTCCCTGTCGTCGACCCGAAAAACCACAAAAAACTCATCGGGATGCTTAAACGTACCGATGTCATCAATGCCTACAACAACGCCATCCTTAAACTGAGTATGGAATAATGCACCAGGAACCTTTTTCCCTCCACCATAAAGGCTTCACGCTCAAAGGGGTACATCATATCCCTTTAAAATCCCCTGCCCCCTACGTTATCGGCGCCCACGGCATGATGAGCACCAAGGATAGCCCTAAATACATCACCTTGGGAGAAAACCTCGTCGAAGTCGGATTCGGCTTTGTGCGTTTCGACTTCACCGGCTGCGGGGAAAGCGGCGGGACCTTCGAAGACGCCACCCTCACTCAGAGGATCGACGACCTGATGGCCGTGATGGAATGGGTTAAACATCTCAAGTCCTTTAATGGAACCCTCGGGCTATTCGGCAGCAGTATGGGGGGAACCGTGGCCCTCGCCGCGGGAGCCCTAAAAGGGACCGATGCTCTGGTGCTCCTGGCCACGCCGGTCAAAAGAGCCGCCCAACCCGCGCCAGAGCTCCAGGAAGTCTACGGTCGCTACCCCGGCTATTTCGACGACCCAAGAACCGCTCTCGATACCTTTCCCTTTCAAGACGCCCATCACTGCCTCATCATCCACGGCTCCCAGGACCAGGTCGTCTCCCCCGACAACGCCTTCTTTATCTACGAAAGAATCTCCCCACCCAAGGAGATCTGGATCGTCGATGGAGCAGACCATCAGTTCTTGGACGAATCTCTTCGGGCTGCCATGCTCAACATGACGGTCCGCTGGTTCAAGAGGTTTCTACTTCAGCCGTAAGGCTTGTTTCGTTTGTCTGGTTTGTCTGGTTTGTCTGGTTTGTTCCGTTTATTTCGCTCATTTGATTTATTCAGTCTATTCGGTTCCTTTACTTCTCTCATAAAACAACGACCTGCTTCTTCGCAATACCCTATAAGAAGCCCCCATCTTTCTTGGCCAGCGCCTCGTGAATCCCTTTTTAACAAACCCCCTCGAAACTGATATAATAGATCTATGAAAACCGGTGTCGCCCACCTCCCCCTGCACGGAGGGAAGGCCCCTCGCTGGCTGTTCGAAAAGATGGTCGAGCTGAGCGGGGCAATCCTGGAGTTGATGGTCATAGACAAGGGACCAGAAGAGGTTTTAAAATACCTTTCCAATCCCTTCTGGTTCCAGGCCTTCGGATGTGTTCTCGGATTTGACTGGCACAGCAGCGGCCTGACCACCACGACCTGCGGGGCCGTCAAAGAGGCCTTGAAGAAGCGCGGCCCCTCACTGGGGTTATTTATCGCCGGGGGGAAGGGAAAAACCTCCCTAAAAACCCCGGAAGAGATCACTCGAATCTGTGAGGCCACGGGACTCAATCATGGTCCTGTCCTCATCAAGACCAGCCGACTGGTCGCCAAAGTCGACTCTGCGGGCATCCAAGACGGATACCAACTCTACCACCATACCTTCTTTTTCACACAATCGGGGAAATGGGCCGTCATCCAACAGGGGATGCATGAACAGCATCGATATGCAAGGCGATATCACTGGCTGAGCGATACGGTAGCCTCTTTCGTCAGTGAGCCTCATGAGGCCATCCTTGGTGAACATCGTGAAAAAACGATCCTCAATCTCGTGGCCGAGAAAAGTCGGCCGTCGAGAGACGAGATAGTTACCCTCTCACACTCGGCCCCCGACAAACTCATCCGTGAGATAAAAAAGATTGACACCCTATCGCTTCCCAGACATCACCCCATCTATGCGGAGTCCTTCCGACCTGCTCATCTCGAAAAGACCCTGCTGAAGACCTATGACGTTCCCCCGGAAAACTTCGAGAAGCTGCTCCTTACACGCGGGGTGGGTCCCAAGACACTCCGGGCCTTGGCCTTGCTCTCTGAAGTCATATTCGGAGATGCCCCCAGTTTCAGTGAACCGGCAGTTTACAGCTTCGCCCATGGGGGGAAGGACGGACATCCCTATCCCGTGGATCTGGAAACCTACCAGACCTCCATTGACGCCCTTAACCGCTATATCCAGCAAGCCCGCCTGGGACGGAGTGATAAGATAAAAAGCCTAAAGGCCCTTGCCTCCTTTATGAAAAGGAATCCAGTACCTTCTGGCGAATTTCAATCTTTGCCTTCTTCCTCAAAGAGTTAAGCCAACTCTGGAAGGCCTTCTGGCTCTTGACTTCCCGAAGACGTTTTCTGATGTCTTTCTTTGATTTTTCAATCTCTTTTTGCGTCGGTGGCACTACCTCGTCAAGCACGCACACAGCATAACCCAAATCTCCAAGGGCTAAGGGACGCGTCACGATGGGCTCTTTTTTCGTCAACAGGGCGATCTCATTGATGGCGCCCGCCAAAGCACCCCCCAAGTCCGGGTCATAAGGGTTCATCATGCTCAAAAGTTTTGTCTTCTTGACTTTCAAACCCTCTTTTTCGGCCAATGCCTCCAGAGTTTCTCCCTTTTTCAATGCCTCAATCAAGGCCTCGGCTTTTTTCCGCGCCAGTTTCCCCGCCTTTTCCTTTTTAACCGCTTCCGTCACCTTTTCTTTCACCTTGTCTAACGGTAAGATCTGTGAAGCTTGGTGATCAAGAAGCGTCATCAGGCAGAATCCCCGCTTCAATTCCACGATGGAAGAAACTTTTCCCTTCTGCAATCCAAACGCCGCCTTCGTGAAAGCGGTCTCAGGGATTACCTCTGGTACCTTTTTCTCCTCTTTGGAGAAAAGACCCGTTTTGTGAACTTTGATTCCATGTTCCTTCGCGTAAGCAAGGATATCCGGTTTCTTGTAAAGGAACGTATACGCCTTGTCCGCCTCTTTCAGGGCGATATCCTTCGCCTTCTGGAGCTTCAACTTCGTCTCGATCTCTTTCTTAACTTCCTCGAAGGGCTTGACATGCGCGGGCTGCTTGTCCTCCAATTTGATGATGTGAAAACCGAAAGAGGTCCTAACAAGCCCGCTAATCTCGCCTTTCTTCAAGGCAAAAGCCGCTTCTTCAAAGGGCTTGACCATCATTCCCCGGGTAAAATATCCCAGATCTCCCCCCTTCTTGGCCGTGGGTCCCTGTGAATACTTCTCCGCCAGTTTGGCAAAATCTTCGCCTGACTTGGCGAGCTTTAATACCTTCTCCGCTTCACTCTTGACTTTTTCGACTTCTTCCTTCTTGGCATTGGGGGAAACCTTGAAGAGGATATGACGCGCCCGTATCCGCTCGGGAACACGGTAGGCCTCCTGAAAGGTCTCATAATATTTCTTGACTTCCTCTTCTGAGACCTTCACCTTATCTGTGTAGTCTTTCGGTTCAAAGAGGAGATAGGCCACCGAGACCTTCTCCGGTTCCCGATACTTTTCCTTGTGGGCCTCATAATATTTCTTCAGGTCCGCATCCGTGATCTCCACGCGATCCATGAAATCTTTCGCGGCGATTTTAACATACGCCATACGTCGTTTTTCATACTGAAGGCTTATCAACTGGTTGACTTCTTCTTCCGTCACAAAGGAAGCGGGATCCGCCACCAGGTTTTTCACCTTATCAAAGAGGAGTTCCCGCATCTTGGAAGACTCAAAATCGGCCGGTTCAATCCTGTTGTAGCGAAGCAAATCGAGGTAGAGACGACGGCTGAAATGACCGTTCCTCCGGAAGACCGGCATGGATTCGATGCTCTCTTCCAGCTCCTTTTTGCTCACCGTGATATGCAACCGCTTGGCCTCCTGGGCAATCAACACCTGATCGATGAGTTGATTAAGAACGCGGTGCTTGACATCCAATACCTTGAGCAGTTGTGGACTCCATTGCCCTTTATACTGCTTTCGATAGTACTCCACCATTTTCTGGTAGGCATCCCGATAAGATTTCACATCGATGATCGTATCGCCCACCTTAGCAACCACAGCGCCTTCATCTCCCCTAAAACCACCTACACCCCAAAAGATAAAAACGACAATAATCAGGCCCAACGCGATCTTGATAAACCATGATGTGGCGTGTTTCCGCATGAATTTGAGCATGCCTAAACTCCTTAAACTAAAATTTTGCGGATAATACTTGATTTATGGACAAAAGGCAACCAAAGAAGTCGGAACAGGGGATGAATGCAAGATTTATTGAAAAAGATAGAAAAGCACCAGAACGAGGACCTCCCCCGTTTCACTCACCATTCCCAGGATATCCCCTGTAATCCCTCCGATTTTCCGATGAAAAAAAGCCTTAACCCCAAATCCATAGAGGAGACAAAGGATCAGGATACCCAAACCCATCCAACCTGAAACGAGCACTGAGATCAGCGCCACCCCGGCCAAGGCAATCCAGAAATCCCTCGCCGTGACCCCTTCCACGAATGCCTTACCCGTCCCTTCCTCCGGACGCGCATAATGCCCCCACGCGGCTAATTCAACCTGCAGAAAACGGCCGATCATAGGCATGAGAATCAAGGCTGGTTTCCACCAGTCGAGCGGCAACTCCGCCAGCAGGATGACCTTGAACGTGATAAGAAAAACAAGAGAGAGGACACCAATCGCCCCAATCCGGGCATCCTTCATGATGGCCAGCATCCGGGACTTATCTCCCTGCGCCCCCGCCAATCCATCGAAGGTATCCGCTACCCCATCCCAATGGAGTCCCCCGGTCATAACGATCAACAACCCCACAAGGATCGCTCCGAGGCCCCCCGGAGGGAAAACACCTCCAAGGATCCTGGCAACCAAAACGAGGATCAATCCAAGGATCGTTCCCACAAAAGGGAAAAAGAGCATAGAGGTTCCCATCTGCTCCGAGGTAGGCGCGGCCCACCGTTGAATGGGAAAGATGGTCAGAAATCTCACGGCGTTGAGAAAACGGCTCATAGATCCTCCGGACTGTGAACCGCCGCCTCCTCGAAGCTGGCAATGTCATTCAGGACATGTGTGGAAAGCTCCAAGAGGTTCATGGCGATGGCCGCCCCCGTCCCTTCACCAAGCCGCATGGAGAGATCCACAATAGGATCGAGCCCGATCCACCGCATCATCTCGGTATGCCCCGGTTCTTGAGACCGATGCGCCATGAAAATATAATCCTTCACGTTAGGGGCAAGCAACAGGGCAATCATGGCCCCGGCGGTGGAGATAAAGCCATCCACCACAATCGGACAACGATTCAGAGCTGCCCCCAAGATTTCCCCGGCAATCCCCGCGATTTCGAATCCCCCTACCTTACAAAGGATATCGATGGGATCGTCGGAGCGGGGTTGGTGTTTCTCTAGCCCCTGCCGGATGACCTCGATCTTGCGTTTCAAGGTCGCCTCGTCGATCCCTGTGCCTCGTCCCGTCACCGTCTCGGGGGCCTCCCCCGTGATGGCACACAACACCGCCGTGCTCGGGGTGGTATTGGCAATACCCATATCGCCCGTCCCAAAGAGATTCACACCTTGGGCAGCCTTCTCCGAAACAAGTTCAACACCCGTTTGGATTGCTTGTATCGCCTGTGCCTCCGTCATGGCCGGTTCCTTCAGGAAGTTCCGCGTCCCGTGGGCAACCTTCCGGCGCACAAGCTCCGGCATTCCCTCAAAGTCTCCTTTCACACCGATATCCACCACAGAGACCTCGATCCCATAGAACCTGGCAATGACATTCACGCTGGCCCCTCCCCGTATAAAATTGGCCACCATCTCATGGGTAACCTCTTGGGAAAAGACACTAATCCCCTCCTCCGCCACTCCATGATCTCCCGCGAAGGTAAAAATCGTTTTCCCCTTTATCTCAGGGGTCAGCGTTCCGAAAATCCGTGCCACCCTGAACGCAAACTCTTCAAGGCGGCCGAGGCTTCGGCTCGGTCGCGCCTGGGCGTCCATTTTGTCCCAAATGGCCTGATCCAGCTTAGGGTCTACCGCAGAAATCTTCGAAATCACGTCTGACAGTCTAAATGAACTCATCTCTCCCTCCTTCGTCGCACGTTCATAAACAATTTTCACTCCCCTTGTCAATGGATGCCTTCCCTTACCCGGCTTCCGTGAAAAACGCTTCGTCTCTTCCTTTTCCTCCGTTTTCCGTATTGAGACTAAGTATCATTACAAAAATAAAACGACTTTATGAATTCTTGCAAAACATCATTGACATCACTGGAACATGGCATTAATATCTCTTACAAAAACAGGAAGGAGGTGGAAACAAAGAAATTAAAAAGGTTTTTTAACCATTAGAGAGGAGGGGAAGAAAATGCTTGAAAGAATGGGAAACTATTTCTCGAATTGGGCGCATAAATATATGCCCGATCCTATGATATTCGCGATTCTCCTGACTATTCTTACCTACATCCTGGGCCTGATCTTCACCAAAACCACATGGTTTGGCATGATCCTCGATTGGTACAAGGGGTTTTGGGTCCTGTTGAAATTCGGGATGCAGATGTGCGTCATCCTCGTCACGGGGTATGCCTTGGCAACCACGGCGCCGGTTCAAAAGTTCCTGCGCTGGCTGGCCGGAATTCCCAAGACATCGGCCGGAGCGGCCATGCTCGTCGCCCTCGTGGCCGTAATTGCTGGACTCATCAACTGGGGATTGGGCCTCATCGTCGGTGCCATCTTCGCCCTGGAAGTGGGTCGGCAAGGATATTTGAATAATCGGAAGTTTCACTACCCACTGCTCGTCGCCGCTGGATACGCAGGTCTGGCCGTCTGGCACGGGGGTCTTTCTGGATCCGCACCTCTGTTGGTTGCCACAAAAGGCCACTTTCTGGCTAAAGACATCGGGATCATCCCTGTGGCAAAGACGCTGGGAAGCCCTCTAAACATCACGGTGCTCATTGTCATGCTGATCGTAATTCCCCTGGTCATGTTCATGATGGCCCCCAGAGATGAGAGCAAGATTGAAACCATTTCTCCGGCCCTTTGTAAAGTCGGCGAGGATACGGGAACTCCCAAATCAGAGTGGACCTTTGCGGACAAGCTGGAAAACAGCGTGATCCTTTCGTGGATCATCGGCCTGGGCGGCCTGATCTACATCTTCTATTACTTTGGGAAACACGGCTTCTCGCTGAATCTGAATATCGTGAACTTCACCTTTCTCATCGTGGGAATCATCCTCCACAAACGTCCCATCGCCTACGTGCGGGCCATAGCAGACGGAGTCCGGGGATGCGCCGGCATCATCCTGCAGTTCCCCTTTTACGCGGGGATTATGGGAATGATGAAATTCTCCGGCCTGGTCGCCGTGATTGCCGGCTGGTTCGTCGCTATCTCCAACGCCACAACCTATCCCGTTTTCACCTACATCAGCGCTTGTCTCGTCAACATCTTCGTGCCTTCCGGTGGCGGACAGTGGGCCGTGCAGGGCCCGGTCCTCGTCAAGGCGGCGGAGACCCTCCATTTCTCTATCCCCAAGACCATCATGGCCATGGCTTACGGAGATCAGTGGACCAACCTCTTCCAGCCTTTCTGGGCCTTACCACTGCTTGGAATCTGCGGCGTCCGGGCACGAGACATCATGGGATACTGTATCGCCCTGATGTTCATCGGAATCCCGATCTATATCATTCTTCTCTTGTTGTTCTAACGTAGCGACGCACGATGGACACAAAAAAGGCGGGAGAAACTCTCCCGCCTTTTTACATTTTATACCTTTACAGCTCCCCGTGCTCGAGAAAACTATAATACCCCCGGCGGCTGAAGATGATGTGATCCAACAACTTAATTCCCAGAAGATCGCCCGCCTCCTTCAACTGTTTTGTCACCGCCATGTCCTCCCGGCTCGGAGTCAGAGATCCCGACGGGTGATTGTGGGCCACGATGACCGCGGAGGCCCGTTCCACGAGGATGTCCGCGAAAACCTCTCGGGGATGGACATGACTCTTGTCGATGAGCCCGATGGTCACTACGCGGATGTTCATGACCTCGTTGGCCCCGTTGAGGGAGATGGAAATGAAATGTTCTTGCTTTCGATTCGCGTAGTGCTGAATGAGGGGAACGACATCAACGGGGGATTGAATCCTTACCCCCTCTTCTTTTACCCGCCTCCGAACGAATTCAAGGGCCGCCACGATCAAGGCTGCCTTGGCCGTTCCAATTCCCTTAATATCAAGGATATCTTCAACGGTCAGCTCTAATCCCTTCTGGTCTACCACTTTGATAAGCTGGCGGGAAAGGGCTAACACGTCCCGATCCTTTGTTCCTTTCCCGATCAGAATGGCCAGCAATTCCGTATCCGACAAGGTCCGTGGACCTCTTTCAAGGAGTTTTTCCCTCGGACGCTCGTTTTTCGGAAGGTCTTTAATCTTTTTCACGGCTTTTTGATATCACGGACGAACCGTTTTTTCAAAGGAAGAAGTCCGGTTCGTTTCGTCTATTCCGTTGATTCCGTTTGCCCGGTTTTCCTTGTTTCACGCTTTGCTCAGTTCCCAGGCCCATATTTCGGCAATCATTTTACCACTTATACTTTATCGGCGGAATGACCTTGAATCATTAACCTTGACACAATCCACCGGCCATGTTAGGTATCTTCTCCGTGGGGATGTAGCTCAGCTGGGAGAGCACCACGTTCGCAACGTGGGGGTCGTGGGTTCGAATCCCATCATCTCCACCATTCTTTTATTTACTCACAAGACCTTCAGATGACGCAGGCGGAAGATAACGTAAACCGGCATTCCGGGGATGAGTCGGCGGAGAACCTCCTCAC
>JAOZMY010000131.1:0-2077 GCA_029934085.1 bacterium
CAGGATGCCCTTCAGGCGGTTATCGCCCTGGCCTTTTTTATCCCGGTCCTGATTGATACGGGGGGAAATATTGCCTCACAGTCCTCGACCCTGATCATCCGGGCCCTGGCCATGGGGGAACTGACGATCAGGAAATGGTTCTCCGTGGTCAAGAAGGAGCTGATGATCGGGCTGATGCTGGGGCTGACCTTGGGACTTGTCCTCTACATGCGGAGCTTTTTCTGGCGGGGGGGGCCGACGGTCGGCATGGTGGTGGGGATGGCCATGATGGCTATCAGTCTCTGGGCGAACCTTCTGGGTAGCCTGCTGCCGATCGTGCTGACCCGGTTCAAACTGGATCCCGCCGTGATCAGCAGCCCACTTTTGACGACCGTGGTGGATTCGACAGGACTGCTTATCTATTTCTCCCTAGCCAGGGTTGTTTTTCACTTCTGACGGGGTTGCAAGGGGGCGTCAGTGGAAGGAAAGGAACGAAAACTGGAAAATGCCTCAGGGCCGAAGGTCCTCGTCGTCGAGGACGAACCCACTATCCTGGAATTCCTCGAGACGGGTTTGCGCTACGAAGGGTATGATCCTACCGCCGTCCAGGAAGGGAAAAGGGGGCTCGAATTGGCCCTCCAGGGAACGTTCGATGTGATTATTTTGGATATCATGCTGCCCGACATGGACGGGTTCGAGATTTGCAGGAGGATCCGTGAGAGGGGGTTGGATACCTCGATCCTGATGCTTACTGCGAAGAAAGAAATCGAGGATCGGGTCACGGGCCTCGACGCGGGGGCGGATGATTATCTGACGAAGCCCTTCAGCTTCAAGGAACTCCTCGCCCGTCTGCGGGCTCTGCTGCGACGGAGCGGCCACACTCAAGAACCCACAGAGCTCAAAGCGGCCGGTATCATACTGAACGTGGAGACCCGGGAGGTTCGGCGGAACGACCAGTCCGTCTCGCTCACACCCACCGAATTCGAACTGCTGAAGATGTTCATGCAACATCCCCGGCGTGTCTTCACGCGGGAGACCCTGCTGAACCGGGTATGGGGATATCATTACATCGGGGACGCCAACATCGTGGACGTGCACGTGAGCCATCTTCGGGAAAAGCTGGGGGACAAGCCTCCGCGCCTCATCCGGACCCATTACGGGGTCGGGTACTCCTTCCACCCAGAGGAGGCGGTGTGAAAAACTGGTCAAATCTCTCCCTTCGGAGCCGTTTGATCCTCCTGTTTGTTGGGGTTCTGGCCACACTGTTGGCTATCATGGGATGGATCTTCTACCAGGACGCGCGGGATCTCCTCGTGGAAACCACGGCTGCCCACGTCAGGGCGCGGGCCAAGCCGATCATCGAGCACTGGCTTTACGGGAGGCCCCTCCTGACCACGGGAAAACAGGGGGACGAAAAACCCCAGCCCTTGGAGGAGATTGCCCCCTTCCTGGCGCGGGACTTGACGTCCCGGAACACGACGGCCCTCATCCTGGATAGCCGGGGCAGGGTGCTGGCGGACGGGAAGAGACTTCCGGAAGAACCTGATTCCGTGAACCCCGTTCCCCGTTATGTCCAGCAAGCCTTGAAAGGGAAGAACGAAGTGACCTATGAAACCCGTAACAACTCCTCTCCCTTCCTCGTAGTGCTTGTTCCCCTCCGCGTTTCCCCTGGCTCCAAGGACATCGTGGGGGTGGTTCAGCTCACCTCTTCCCTTTCGGTGGTAGAAAAGACCCTCGCGCGACACGGCCTCATGTTGGCGGGTATGGCGTTTCTCGTTCTCCTCGTCGGTTCGATTCTGGGGCTCCTGGCGGTTTCCTCCTCCCTGGACGAGTTGAAGAAGATGGTTTCCACGTGCCGTGCCATTTCGGACGGGAACCTGGATCAGCGGGTTGCCCTGCCTGAGCGGAGGGATGAAATCGGACAACTGGCCCATGCTTTTGACGGGATGGTGGATCGGCTCGCCGAGACGATGGGGGCGCAGCGCCGTTTTATCGCTAACGCGGCCCATGAACTGCGGACGCCCCTCACGGCGCTTCAGGGATCTCTGGAGGTTTTGCTTAGAGGCGTTCAGGATGATCCCACCGCCGCGGCACGCCT
>JAOZMY010000131.1:2177-4524 GCA_029934085.1 bacterium
TGACGCTCTATGTTTCCGACGACGGGAAAGGAATCGATCCGGAAGATCTGCCCCATGTCTTTGAACCGTTCTTTCGGGGACGGACAAGAGGAACGGAAACCGCAAGGAGCGGAAGCGGGACAGGCCTTGGTCTGAGCATCGTGAAGGCCATTGTTACGGCGCATGGCGGCAAGGTCGAGATCGAAAGCACTCCGGGGGAAGGCACCAGGATAATTCTCTTCGTTCCTTTTGGGTAATACCCTTCAAATCTTCATCATTTCTTCATGATTCATTCAGGACTTCTTAAAATTTCCCGTGTATTCTTTATGTGAAATACAAGGGAGGTGATGACATGCGAGGAAAAATCGGGATGGCCATTGCGGGCCTCGGGCTCCTCGTGGGATGCGCCCCGATGGGTCCTCCGCCCCCTCTCTTCGGTCCAGGCCCTTGGGGTGGTGTGGGATTGCTCCTGCTCGTCGTGATCGGAGCTGGGATCTATTTTCTGGTCAAAAAATCCTCCTCCGAGCCCGCCCCCAGAAGGGATCAGTTGGTGGAGACACTGAACGATATCCATGAACGGCTGAAGAGACTGGAGGAGAAGATCGACGCGATGGAAAAGGGAAAAGATCTGGATAAAGAAGATTGATTGGTGTAAAGGAGGGTATTTAAGATGAAACGTAACATGATGATAGGTATTTTTGGACTCGTCCTTCTGTTGGGGGCGGGAATGGTTATGGCGCTGACGCCTCCACCGGCATTGACTCCTGTGGGGCCTGTGCCGCCTCCTCCCGGAACGAAACCCGGGCCGCCTCGTCCGGTCCTTCAGACAACCCTGCCTCCTCAGCCCTCGAGAATGGTGGTGCCTCAATTGGGAGAGGCACCTCCCCTCCCTCCGTCCCCGGGCACGGAAATTCCTGAGGAAAAAGAGGCGGAAAGGGCCGTAGCCGCCGCCAGGCAGGTCGTCCGTCTTTTAACCCCCGGCCCTGTTTGGACTCGCCGCGGCCCGGCGGGAGAGGCTGCTCTCATGAGGGCCTTACTCTATCAGGGGAAGTGTGTGGTGGTTGTGTCATTGGATCCAGCGACAGGGAGACCGCTTCCAATGGGATGCCGACCGCTTCATCTTGCCGACGCGGCCCGGGGAGATGGGGTGGGGAGATCTCTGCCTCCCAGCATGGAGGCATTGCAGGCGCTCAACGGTGCGGAGTTTCTCGATCGGGAGAACAGTTGGGCGGTCCCCCTGGCGTATCACGGTGAGATCGTGGCGCATCTGAGAATCGCGAGAGACGGAAACCGGGTTATGCCGGATTATCCGGCCGAACAGGAGATGAGGGCTTTTGGCAAATAAGGTCTTCGAAAAGATAGCGGGGGAATGGCTCCTTGTCGGCAGTCTGCTGGGGCTGGCGGTCACGTCCCTTTGGAGGGGTCGTTTCCCCGCGTATTCCGCCACTGATTTTCATGTGGTCTATATCCTCTTTGTCTTTTTGATTATCATCAAAGGGCTGGAGGAGAGTCATTTCCTGAAAAAGATCGCGGCGAGTGTGGAGACGGGGAAGGGGCTTGCGGTAAAACTTATTTTCTTGACGGCGGCCCTCTCCATGTTCGTCACGAACGATGTGGCCCTGCTGACCGTGGTTCCCCTGACCCTGGCCCTCGAGATGGAGAAAAAATATCACGTGGTGATTCTCGAAGCCTTGAGTGCCAACGCCGCCTCGGCCCTGACCCCTTTTGGGAACCCCCAGAATATCTTTATCTTTTATCACTATCACCTCCATCCCGCTGACTTTGTGAAGGCCATTTTTCCCTTTTTCCTGATCTTCGTGGGGATTGTCCTCCTGCTGGCCATGAGAGCGGGTGGACCACCGGATGGACGTCAACCACTGCGGATTACCGTGGAGAAAAAGGGGTGGCTCTATGCGGGGTTTTTCCTCGTGTTTGTCGTGGCGGTTTTGAAATTCGCCCCTCTTTGGCTGGGATTGATTCCGTTAATCTATGCCCTGACTGCTGATCGCCGAAGCCTGAAGATCGATTGGCTCCTCCTGCTGACCTTCCTTGCCTTCTTTGGCTTTACCGACAATCTCGTACACCTGCTACGGTTCGACCTCAGCACCCCGATACGGACCTTCCTCTACGCCGCCGTGGGAAGCCAGCTCATCAGCAACGTTCCCAGCGCCCTCCTGTTTGCGGATTTCACCCCGCACTGGCACGCCCTGCTCTGGGGCGTCAGCGTGGGTGGATTTGGAAACCTCATCGGGTCGCTGGCCAGCCTGATCGCCTACCGTCTCTACAAGGCGAAAGCCGATGACTCACGGGCCTTTCTTGTCTCATTTCACCTCTACGGCTATGCCGCCTTCTTCCTGGGGATTGGGAC
>JAOZMY010000132.1 GCA_029934085.1 bacterium
TACCCAATCTTCACCGTCACCGGTTCCCGGACGCCCACACCGGTGAGGAGGCACTGCCCCTGTTCGTAGGCGGGGATCTCGTCCAACTGGGCCTGGGTGACCATCTCGATGCTGCCCTCGATGGCCTTGAGGTCGTTGTTGTTGACGAGGCGGAAGACCGCCGAGGTGTTGCACTGGGCCAGAACGTCTTTGGAGACATAGGCGGGCCGCTGGGTAATGACGAGCAGCCCTACATGGAACTTCCTGCCTTCGGAGGCGATACGCCGAAGCTCCCGAGCGCTGAGAGCACCGCCGCCCTTCCCCTCCGGGGCGTAGTTGTGGGCCTCCTCCACCACGATGAGAGTGGGGAACCCGCCGTCGGTGCGTTTGCTTTCGTCAAAGACCTGCTGCAGGAGCCGGCCCACCATCTCCCGGCGTTCGTCATCGTCTTCCAGATCCCGAAGCTCGATGACATAGACACCGGGATCCTTGATCTTGTCGATGATGGAGCGCTCCACAAAGCCGATCTTTTTCTCTTCGAAAAGGGCCTTAATCCTTTCGTATTTCTCGGGAGAGAAGGCCGGAAGGCCGGAAGAGCGGTAGCTCTTGAGAATCTTGCCTACCTCGGTTTCCATGACCTTTTGTTTGAGATCCTCGTAGAGATCTTTCTTGCCCTTGAGGACGGAGAGATACTGGCCCACGAGAACCGATTTACGTTCCCTGGCAGCATTTGAACTTCCTGAAAGTCCTTCTTCCTCCAACTTCGTTTTGATAATACCGTCGAAAAGCCACTTGACGAGCTGCGTGTCGATGACGGCCTCGTATTCCTCCTTCAGAAGGCCTTCCAGTTTGTCGACCCACTTGTAGGAGGGGTCGGCGGGCTGCCGGGTCTGGGTCTCCAGGGCTGCTAAGAAGGTCTGGATCTTTTCATCTTCGTCGTCGATCTTCCTGATCTTCTGAAGGGCCTCCCGGATGACATCTTCCTCCTCCCGTTCCCACTTGATCCCCAGGTCTCGGAAGCCGTCCACCTGGGTCATGAGTTTCTTGGAAAGGGTTTCCTTGAGGGTTTGAGAGGAGATGGCGGCGGCAATCTTGGTGACGTTTTCCGGCAGGTCCTTGCCCTCCCGATATTCCCCGTGGGTATCCAGGATGAGGACGCGCCCGCCGCGGTCCATGATCCAGGGGGTGAATTTGCCGATGAACTGCTTGGCGAAGTAGGACTTGCCGCTCCCCGTGGTGCCGAAGACGGAGAAATGGCGCGTGAGGACCTCCCGGAAGTCGATACTGATGGGGACCTCCTCGTTGGAGATGAGGTGCCCGACAGGAACGCTTTCCTCACGTTTGAAGAGTGCCTCAAGGTAGCCTGGATCCGCGAACCTGGCACTGCACAGGGCGGGAACAGCGTAGCGGTTGAATTCGAGGGTATTTTCTGCGATTTCCCCCTTGATCTCCATCTCCCCCAGCAGGAGGCGCGGCTCGTTTTTTTCGCTGGCCGCGGCGATGAGGCGGGCTTGACGCACGAGGGGCTGGGGTTCGGCGATGGCTTCCAGATAGTCGGCGGACTGGATACCGGTGACGGCCTCCTGAGAGGTGTCGGAAAAGAAATCACGGGTTCCCGCGATGGGCTTGATGAGGGTGGCCAGCCATTTTCTCTGCGGGGAATTCCAGGCCTCGTTGAGTCTGTTTTCGGAGATTTCCAAAAAGGCACCGGCAGGGATTTCCCTAAGGGCCGCCAGTCCGACCATACGGTGGGTGCCGCCCCCGATGGTGAAACCGACAATCTCTTTTTCCAGGGCAACAGCCTTGTCCCAGATACCCAGAAAGGCCCCGGCCGCTTCCTCCACCTTTTCCGGATCGGTGAGAAGGATGCCCGCTTCTTCGTTGGATCCGGGGAAGGTTTCATCACCGTAACCGCCGCCGGTGAGGTTGAAGGAACCTGTGGTGGCAAAGGTGGTATCGATGACGTTGAGCTTGGCATGGAGGTGCCGGGTGTATCGAACCTGAACCGTCGATTTTCCCCCGCCGAGCTTATCTTCGAGAAAAGCGAAGAACCCGCGGGCGTCGGTGATCTTCATATCCTCGATCCGGCCGACCCGAATGAGAAACCGGATATCGATCTCCTTTTCCCTGATGCGTTTGAGCGCCTTCGGCGTGAAGACCTTATAAAGCGTGGCACTGCGGATCCAGGCGGAGCTGATCCAGATCCGTTTTTCCGCCTTTTCCAGGGCAGCCCGCAGGGGAGCAATGTTCTGTTCGTTGGTAATGAATTCCATGACCGTCTCCTTTCGATAAAACCCGTGCTCGAATTAAAATTCCACTGGCACCCAGCACCCTTTCTTGTAGAAACCGAGGAGAAAAGGAGTCTCAAGCTGGTCGATATATCCCGCTTCGAACGAAACGAATCCAGGAATCGTCTTCCCTATATCCCACAGGGGATTGGGGATGCTGATTTCCTCCGCCTCCTCTTCGCCCATCTCTTCTTCAAGATACCAGTAGACCTCGTCCCAGTCAAAGGCAAAAAGAATGAACACGCCCAAACGGGAGTCCCCAAATCCATAGCCAGTATAGGGCTGCTTGCCGAACCAGACGGGGAAAATGGCATCTCTGGCCACGGGAACCGGATGGATAGCCACTTGATCGAGGATTCTTAAAACCCATTTGAGGACCTCGCCCTTCATCTCTAAATAGCCGTTGCCAGGGAACTTCCCTTTGTCTATGATAAGAACATAACCGTCGTTGCGCAAAAGCTTCGAGTAGGGCTCTCGATAATAAACCTCGCTGGCCATCTTCTTACGGCCCAACTTCAGGTTTTTGATCTCCTCGGAAATTTTCTTCATCATCAATCTCCTATAATGAAGGTTAAAGGCTAAAGGGATAAGGTTCGTCTCGAAGAGTTGATTTTCTTCTCAAAAAATTAAAAATTTTTCAGATTCATCAATCGGCCATGATGATATCTCCCTCGATTTCCACCATTGTCGCTCCACACTTGGGGCAGGTTCGGCCGTCCCAAATCCGGACGTTACGGCTGCCGCAACGGGTGCACTTGAGATCATCGACGAGAATCCAATCCGGCCGGGCGCCGCTTTCACTTTCCGGATCGACCACCTCCGTGGCAAGATCCATGAGTTCCCTGCAATCGTCGCACTGATAGGTTTGCGTTTTCGCCATCATGAGGGCGCTTTTGCCCCCAGCGACACGAGCCTCGTACCCGCACGACGGACATGCGTATCTGTATATTGCTCCCATGATTCCCTCCTTTTTCTTGAAAGTTTATTTTTAGTTCCACAATGCCGTGAACTCATACTCCCTACACGGCACAGCCTTCAATCCAGGGTGATGCGCCGGACGTTTTCATCCATGGAAAGTTTTCGCAATTCGTTGAAGAGATCTTCCGACGTGTCCTCCTCGATGTCTGAAACGGCACGCATACCGTCCAATAAGTTGATGAGACTTTCGATGCTGTCTTCGAGTTCCTGCAGCCGGTCCCGCACCGCGCTGAAGGGAGATACGGTTTCCTCATCCACTTCAGCGGGAAATTTGTCATCACTATCCGACAGGGGGATATCCACGAGAAAGATGGGCTCGGTCAGTTCGGTAGAAATGATATTTCTGACAACTCGGTGGGTAAGTTCTCCCACACACCACTGCTTCTGCTGAAACGGCGTCAATCCTTTGCACGAGTCGTTGTTGTCACGAATCTCCATACATTCCCCGAGAACGTCGTTCGGAGCCATGTGAAACTTGTGGGGAAAGACGGTGAGAACAAAGGAATAACGTTCCTTTTTTCCATGCATTGTTTTTCCATCGTTTTTCTTCATAAGTTTGAGATGAAAACTGCTGATACTCACAGATATGGTAACATCGAACGTATTACTACCGGTTTTCCTGACTTCCTCGATAAAAGCGGTGGCTTCCATATGATTTATACCTCCTTTTTAATCTTTTTATTTCTATTATACCATAGGGGGTCAACCTTTTTTCGGATTCTTTGGCCAGTTTTTTCTTTCGGTTTACTCAGGGAAATAGTTTAACATGCTGAAATAAAAGAGGTTTTCTGTCCAGTAAAAAATTTTTAAATTTTTTCGATGTCTTTGCTCCGAAATTCTGTAATTTTCCCCGTCAGAAATCACCGAAAGACCAGTATTCCAACCATAAGATTCTAACACCTTAATATCTTTATAAAATTAATTTTAGGCGTGGAACTGGCTCTCCTTCGAAAAGGGGACACATTTTTTAACCTTTCACGGCGCGAAAAAGGGGAATCTGGGCCTTACCTCTAATTCCAATTTCTCCCTATCCATGATATTAGATTTCCTAATTCATCACGAAAGGAGTCAACATGGGAAACAAGACCTATTCCATCGCTGTAATCCCCGGAGACGGCACGGGGCCCGAGGTGGTCCGGGAGGGCATGAAGGCCCTCGATGCCGCTGCTGAGAAATTCGGATTCTCTCTCGACTATCACACCTACCCTTACGGGGGTGA
>JAOZMY010000052.1 GCA_029934085.1 bacterium
CTCCCCGTTCCCCGGGTAGTCAAGGAAAAGGATACCTACACGTTGTCGGACGACTTCCCCAAATCCATCGGGAAGATCCACGCCTTTTACGGCAATGTGGGGGTTCTCATCAAGGCCTACAGTTATATCCTCAGCCTGGGGAGGGATTTGAAGAAGGTCAGCCAGCTGGCCGTTCTGAACGCCAATTACGTCAAGGAGCGGCTAAAGGGAACCTTCCATCTCCCCTATGACCGACCCTGTATGCACGAGTGTGTCTTCACGGATAAGGTTCAGGAGGCTCATAAGATCACCACGCTCGATATGGCCAAACGACTCATCGATTATGGGTTTCATCCTCCCACGATCTACTTCCCCCTCGTGGTTCACGGGGCCATCATGATAGAACCGACGGAGACGGAATCCAAAGAGACCCTCGACAGTTTCATAGAAGCCTGCAAGATGGTCGCGGAGGAGGCGAAGAAAGCGCCCGAACAACTCCGCGAGGCGCCAACCAAGCCGAAGGTACGGCGTTTGGATGAAACCCTGGCGGCGCGGCACCCCCATCTGTCAGGATGAACGGAAACGCACGCTGGAGGGAGGATCGGATCTTGTCGTCTATGAAGTTTGTCAATCTGGAGGGTTTTCAGGATTATATCCCCCTCCTTCACATGCAGCATCGCCTGGTCTCTCAGCGTCACGCGGGGACCCTTGAGTCGGATGTCGCCCTCATCTTAGAGCATACGCCGGTTTTTACCCTGGGTCGAAATGCCGGTCGTGAAAACCTCATGGTCTCAGAAGACTTTCTGCGGCGGCGTGGAATCCAGGTGGTGCGCGCCGAGCGGGGCGGGGATATAACCTACCATGGCCCAGGTCAAGTGGTGGTCTATCTCGTCATCGACCTTCGGGCTGCCCACCTTCGGATCCCCGACTATATCGCCCGTCTCGAGGAGGCCATGATCCGGACGGCTTCCGATTTCGGTGTCGCCGCGTCCAGAAACCCGCGCAACCCCGGTGTCTGGATAGGAAACCAGAAGCTTGGCAGCATCGGTATCGCCGTCCGGCACGGCATTACCTATCATGGACTTGCCTTGAACGTCTCCCTCTCCCTCGAACCTTTTTCGTGGATCCGTCCCTGCGGCCTAACCGGGGTCTCCATGACTTCCTTGAAGGAGGCGGGAGGCCGTGATATAAAAATCGATAGTGTCAAAGATACCCTGTCAGTGCATCTGAAGGATCTGTTCGAAACATTGGGGAGCTTTGACGAGTATACAAGTTCTTGCGGGGAGATCGTCAATTATCCATGAGCGCCGTGGTAACCAAAAAAGTTTTGCGCGAGGGAGACACCTTGAGAAAGCCGGGGTGGCTGAAGAAGCGCCTCCCCCGCGGACCCGATTTCGAGAACGTCCGGGAGATGCTCGCTCGAAATCACCTCCATACCGTCTGTCAGGAGGCCCGGTGCCCGAATATCTGGGAGTGTTTTTCGAAACACACGGCGACCTTTCTTATCCTCGGTGACCGGTGTACCCGAAACTGCCGTTTCTGCGCCATCGGTCACGGCCCCATGGCGCCGCCCGATCCCGGTGAGCCGGAACGTGTGGCAAAGGCCGCCCAGATCCTGGGACTCGACTACGTTGTCGTCACCTCCGTCACCCGGGACGACCTACCGGACGGGGGCGCGCACCTCTTCGCGGAGACTATCCGGGCCATCATGGGTCGGCTGCCTCACACCCGCGTGGAGGTTCTCATCCCGGATTTCAGGGGAGACGCCTCCGCGCTACGGACAGTACTTGACGCCCGTCCCCACGTCCTCAATCATAATGTTGAGACGGTTTCCCGGCTCTATCCTCTGGTGCGCCCCCAGGCCGATTACCGCCGCTCCCTTGACCTTCTCTCGCAAGCCGCGAGAACCTTCCCGGACATCCCGGTCAAATCTGGCATCATGCTGGGGCTGGGTGAGACGGAAAAAGAAATCGAGGAGACCATTCGGGATATCTATGATACCGGCTGTCGGCTATTGACATTGGGCCAGTATCTTCGACCTTCTAAGGATCATCTCCCCGTGGCACGATACGTACCGCCCGGGGAATTCGAGGCTTGGAAGGAGTGGGCGCTCGGGATCGGGTTCAAAGCCGTATTCAGCGGTCCTTTCGTGAGAAGTTCCTATCGCGCGAAGGAAATGCTTAAAGGGTAAAACAACCAAACACACAGAGGAGGTTTCTGATGCGTAAAAGATTCATCATGACGGCTTTCGGCAAAGACCGCTTGGGATTTATCGCGGATGTGGCCCGGGTTATTTATGAGAACGGGTGCAGCCTTGAGGATTCCACCATGACCAATTTGTCGGATGAGTTCGCCATGATTTTTCTCGTTGAGGGGGAAGATACCGGTCCCGGGATGGAACCTCTCATCAACTCCCTCGAACGGGAATGCCGTCGTTTGGAGATGGAGCGAGGGATTTCCGCTTTTGTCCGCCCCATCTCAGAGGTTTCCTCTACGTCCAAAAAGAATGTCAAACTCCATACCCTTCGCGTTGAAGGCCTGGACCAGGCGGGTATCGTTTACAAGATAAGCCGTTATTTGGCCGACAATGGGATAAACATCACCCACTTTGAGTCCAAGAGCACTCCATCGCCTCAAACCGGAGCTCCCATGTACACCATCCGTCTCGAATTCGAAGTCGCCCCGGAGGCGGACCTGGGGAAAATTGAGGAAGGTCTTGCTGAAATCGGGAATGAACTGAACGTGGATATCACGATGGAATGACCCCGTTTCACTCGGTGGTGGAAGGTTTGGGATGGAAGAGAAGGTTAAAAGGGAATTTGTCCACCGGGTGAAGGAGGAGCCCTTCGCGCGCAACCTGGGCATCGAGCTCGTCGAGATAGGTGAAGGGACCTCAAAGGTCCGGATGACGGCTACACCGGAGATGAACAACCTCTTCGGCATGATCCATGGCGGGGCCATCTTCGCCTTGATTGACGAGGCCTTCGAAACCGCCTCCAACTCCCACGGAACCCTCGCAGTGGCCCTGAACATGAACATCACCTATCTCAATGCCCCCGCCGTCGGCGCGATCCTTACAGCCGAGGCAGAAGAGATCAACCGAACCCGTAAGACTGCCACCTACGACATCCGCGTGACGGATGATCAGGGTACCCTCATCGCCGTCTGCAACGCCCTCGTCTACCGTAAGGGAACTCCCCTGCCGTTTTCAGACACCCCCTGAAAATTCCAAGGCTGTCTCGTAGATCCACAGGTCGATTTGCTTTCTTCACAGGCCTGTGTTACACTGCAACCCTTACCTAAACGGCCCGGGATATAGGATTCCACGACCGTGGGTCGGAAATCAAGGAACAACTATAAAAAGAAGTGAGGATATTTTTTGAGAAGTATGCAGGAATTCGCGCCTGAAGAGCGCGTAGAACAGAAGAACAGGCAAAAAACAAGGCTCAGCAAGAAAGCTGATATATTACAATTTCAGGACATGAAGTCCCCAGGACAGGCTCTGCGGGATGATTCGTCGACTCCTGTCTCGAAGGGCGTGTTTGATACCCTGATTCCCCCTTTGAAGCGGGCTATCAGGGCCGCGGGTTACCATACCCCAACCCCCATACAGGAACAGGCGATTCCGCAACTGCTGGAGGGACGGGACATGCTGGGGTGTGCCCAGACGGGCACGGGGAAGACGGCGGCCTTTATGTTGCCGATTCTCCAGCATCTGTCGAAACATCCGAGACGACCGTTACCCGGGAAACCCCGTGTCCTGGTCTTGACGCCAACCCGTGAACTCGCGGCGCAGATTGGTGACAATGTTTCAACGTATGGCCGGTATCTGCGTTTGTCCCATGCGGTCATCTATGGTGGCGTGAGTCAGCGTCCCCAGGTGGGGCGGCTTAAGCGAGGAACGGATGTGGTCATTGCCACCCCGGGTCGCCTCCTTGATCTCATGCGGCAAAGACATCTCGCCTTGAGCGATATTGAGGTCTTCGTCCTTGATGAAGCGGATCGGATGTTGGATATGGGATTCATCCATGATATCCGCCAGATTGTTGACAAACTCCCAAAACGACGTCAAACCCTTTTCTTCTCGGCAACGCTGACACCATCGGTCATGGCCCTGGCACAGACGATGGTGCATCAGCCGGTGGAGATTACCATCAATCCCGCGCAGCCGACGGTGGAGAAGATCGTTCAGAAGGTTTTGTTCGTTAATCAGAAAAACAAAGACCCCCTCCTGATCTCTCTTCTTGAAGACACCCGTTTGGAGAAAGTCATCGTATTCACCCGAATGAAGCATGTGGCCAACAAGGTTGCCGTCAAATTGAATAAGGCGGGGATTTCCGCCACGGCCATCCACGGGAATAAGAGTCAGTCCGCGAGGACCCAAGCCCTTTCAGGATTCAAGAATGGAAAGATGCGTGTTCTGGTAGCAACCGACGTGGCGGCGCGGGGCATCGATGTGGACAATATTTCGCATGTCATCAACTACGATATGCCCAATGAGCCCGAGATGTATGTCCATCGGATCGGCCGGACCGCGCGGGCGGGTCTGGGCGGCACCGCCCTCTCCTTCTGCAGCGTCGAGGAGCGAGATCAGTTGGACGCGATAGAGGCGCTTATTCGTAGTCAGGTTCCGATCGACAGTGAGCACAGATTCCACTCGGAAGCCGCCCGAATCGCTATAGGCGGCAACGCCAGAACGGCATCCGGACACAGGCGGGGATGGAAGCCGCGGACACGGTCGAGAAACCGGCACAGGTAACTAAAAGGCAACACAATTTTTATAATCTACTAAGACAGGCTGTTCTCACCAGAGCAAAACGAGAGGAAAGGACAGCCTTTTTTCCCCAACTTCCCAACAACATTCTTCTGGACAACAATCGCAAACTCGGATAAATAGAATCAGGGGGTTGAACCCGTGAAATCTCGAAGAGTTTCGGAGGACCTAGTCAGAAGATGCCCGATATGTCGCTTTATCTCCAGCCTACCTATTTTATCAATGCGGACCACCCGGATATCCAGAATCTTTCCCATGAGTTGACACGAGGTGTTTCCGAGGAGGGTGAAAAGGCTAAGCGTCTTTTTTACTTCGTCCGTGACAATATCTTTTACAATCCTTATTCTCCTTTCGAGGAACGGGAAGACTATCAGGCTCACGTGATCCTGCAACGGAAGGAGGGGTATTGCATTCAAAAGGCCATTGTCCTGGCTGCGCTGGCCAGGGCTAGCGGGATCCCCGCACGTTTGAGACTCGCCGATATCCGGAATCATCTCGTGCCGCCGAAACTCGCGGAGATGATGGATACGGACATTTTCTATTTCCATGGCTACGATGAACTGTTCCTTGGAGGAGCCTGGATCAAGGTGACTCCCACATTCGACAGCCGTATGTGTGAGCGGTTGGGGCTTATTCCCGTTGAGTTTGATGGAAGGCGTCCAGCACTCTTTAATTCCCATACGAAAGATGGGCGTCTACATGTGGAATATGTCCGACAGCGGGGTCATTTTGCCGATTTCCCTTTCGAGGAAGTGCTCAAAGGATTCCACAATCTATACGGCGAAGAGATGATGGAGCGATGGGAAGGAGCGAGTCGCAAAAACCAAAAAAAATATGTCTTCCAGGAGCAGACATGAGCCAAAGAAAGAAGTTCAGTTTTACCATTTCCCTTCGATTCAGGGATCTCGATGCCATGGGACACGTAAACAACGCTGTTTACCTCACCTATTTCGAGGAGGGACGGAAGGAATTCTTCGTTCACGTGTTGGGAAGCAACTCGCCAGAAGATTTCCCCTTTATCCTTGCTCAGGTCACCTGTAATTACATTCGCCCCATCGAATTACAAGAGGGGGCCGTCCGGGAATCCGTGTGGGTTTCCAAGATCGGGACGAAGAGTTTCATGTTCTCTTACGAGATCACGCGGATCGACGACCCGTCATGGGTTTTCAGCACCGGTAGCTCTGTGCAGGTCTTCTTTGATTATAAAGAGGGAAAGAGCCTTCCGATCCCCGACACGTTCCGGGAGATGATCGCGGATTATGTGATTGAATCCCCGTCGCCAGAGAATTGAGCCCCGGGAAAATCACCGGTTGACTTTTAAAAAGAGTTTTAGTAATAGTCGAGTATCTTCAGAAGATGGTTCAGCGTTTTTTATTATTAATCGAGCAGGAGGAAAAGGGCATTTCTGAGAGTTTGATGATTTAATTCATATTTTTGGATCACCCTCTTTTTCAAGTTTTATCATGATAAAAAGAATTTTCTTCCAATTTTAGGTTTCCGGACGAGGTCTTATCTTTGAAGCCGACGAACAAACGAAGGAAAAATTACAATTATAACCGGGCGGCCAACGCATCTTCCGACAGGAATTCCCACAACGGGCACGCCAATACCTACCGCAACGAGCGCCAGCGGATTGAGAAGAAGAATCGCCTCGGCTACACCACGGGAACCTGTGCCGCGGGAGCGGCCAAAGCGGCCGCCATTTCACTCCTGACGGGAGATACACCGGAAACGATCTCTCTCCTTCTCCCGAGCGGAAAACGGTTCTGGTTTCCCCTCAAGGGATTCGAAAGGGGAAATGGAAAGGTGACGGTCAGGGCCTCCACGGTGGCCGCGGATCAGAACGCCCCAGAGGTTCTCGTTCATCTCAGTTACGAGGAGGATGTAAGCTACCAGAGTGGCACCCTTTCCTTTAAGATTCGGGGCGGCAAGGGTGTCGGCAAAGTGACCAAGCCCGGGCTTCCTATCCCCGTCGGGGAGGATGCCATCTTTCCGGAATCCCAAAACCTCATCCGTGAAAATCTCTTCGAGCTTTCCAAATACATGCATTTCGGCAGTATCTGCCAGCTTTCCGTCACCATCGAAGTGCCGGAAGGAGAAAAACTGGCCAAGCAGTCCCTATCTGAACGCATCGGCATCGAGGGGGGTGTGGCCATCCAGGAGACTCCCGCCTTGAACCGTATGGTTACCCCCGAGGCTTGGCATCGCTGGATTTCTCAGGCCCTTACCATTGCCAGGGAGATAGGTATCAATGAAATCATTCTGACGCCGGGAGCGAGGAGCGAGAATTTCGCAAAGGAGATATTCCCCGATGTTCCTCCCGAGTCTTTTATCCTGACGGCAGACCATATCGAGCACGCCATGACCCAGGCCAAGGCCCTTGGTTTTAGCAAGGTCTTCTATGTCAGCCACTTTTCCAAGATGCTCAAATCGATGACGGGAAAGATGAGAATGAGCCCCAAGGCCTTCATAACGTCTTTGATTCCGGTTTATCATATCGCCCTGGTCGAGAAGGCCCCCGAGGAGCTACTGGCCGCCCTGAACCAGTGCAAAACCCCGAAAGAGGGCCTCGAACTCCTCATCAAAGAGGATGCGGGAAACATCTTCTTTCGAATCTGTCAGAGGGCCCATCGGAATCTCTCGCGGATCATCGGAACCGATTTTCCCCTCGAGGTCATCCTCCTCTCCTACGAAGGCGAGATCCTTTCCCGGTTCAAGACGGAAGAAAAGCACGGCCTTTTCAATATCCTCGACCAGCCCTTTTCTCCCACCCTGAAACCCATTCAGACAGAAGGCCAATAGGCACCTTGGCGCCCACCGCTAATCCCATAGAAGGAACCCTCATGATCCAGGGAACGGGCTCCCACGTGGGGAAGAGCGTCCTCGTGGCCGCCCTGTGCCGTATCTTTGCCGATCGTGGTATCCGTGTTGCCCCATTTAAGGCCCAGAACATGGCCTTGAACTCCTTCATCACCCAGGAGGGCGGCGAGATCGGCAGGGCCCAGGCCTTTCAGGCCTTCGCCGCGGGTATCCTGCCCAGCGTTCACATGAACCCCATTCTTCTGAAACCCTCCTCGGACACGGGATCACAGGTCATCGTCCATGGGAAGGTGTATGGGAATATGGACGCGAGGACCTACCATTTCGAGAAGGAAAACCTTCGGGAAAAGGTGAAGGAAAGCCTTGAAATCTTGAAGGGGCAATATGATCTCATCTTCATCGAAGGGGCCGGAAGTCCCGCGGAGATTAACCTGAAGGAGCACGATCTCGTCAATATGGGCGCGGCGAGGATGGCGCGTGCCCCCGTTCTCCTGGTGGGGGACATCGACCGAGGAGGTGTCTTTGCCTCTCTATACGGGACCATTGCCCTCCTTGACGAGGACGAGCGTTCCTATTTCAAAGGGATGATCATCAACAAATTTCGGGGAGACGTCTCTCTTCTGGAACCCGGACTCGCTATGATCGAGGAGAAGACCTCCGTGCCCGTCCTCGGCGTGATCCCCTATTTCCACGATCTCTATCTCCCGGAAGAGGACAGTGTGGGCTTGCGAAAGAGGATGGGGGCCCTGGACGGGACCATCCGGATCGGTATCATCCGCTTATCCCACATCTCCAATTTCACCGACTTCGATATCCTATCCATGGAACCAGAGGTGGCCGTGGAATACATCACCCCTGGGGAATCCCTGGATAACCTCGATGCGGTTATCATCCCCGGCAGTAAGAATACCTTGACTGATCTTCATTATCTCCGGGAAAGCGGGCTGGATAGGCGGATCATCGCGTTCGCGGAGGGCAACGGAACCGTAGTTGGGCTATGCGGGGGCTACCAGATCCTCGGAAAGACCATTCGTGACCCCAAGCATGTGGAATCCAATCTGGAATCGATTGAGGGCCTGGGGCTCCTCGATACCGATACGGTCATGGCGCCGGAAAAGACAACCACACTGGATGTGGCTTCCCGAATTGGCGGGGATCCTAATGAGCGTCTGGAGGGTTACGAGATCCATATGGGGGTAACCCGGCGCGGGGAACGGACTCGCCCCCTGTTTCGGATCACAAGCCGCAACAGCCGTCCCTGCGAGGTGGAAGATGGGGCCATTAGCGATCAGGGAAATGTCTGGGGAACCTATCTTCACGGGATCTTCGACAACGACGCGTTTCGACACGACTTTCTGAACGCATTACGCGAAAAGAAGGGTTTGGCCCCTCTCTCACGTTCCCGTGTCTTCTACAAGAGGCGACTCTTGGAGAGTGTTGCCACATTGGCTCAGACCGTAAGCGAGGCCCTCGATATGGAGAAGATAGAACAGATTATCCGGCGAGGACTCGACTGATGGCGTTGCGTCCTCCACGACATGGCGGAATCGATGAGGCCAAAACCCTACTCCCGGGTGGCATCCCAGAGGGGGAGACACTCGATTTCAGTATCAGTATCAACCCACTCGGCCCCCCAACAGGCCTTAGGGAAGTTCTCGTCGAAAATCT
This sequence comes from bacterium, assembly GCA_029934085.1. Classification (GTDB taxonomy): domain Bacteria; phylum Desulfobacterota; class S145-22; order S145-22; family S145-22; genus JAOZMY01. The sequence goes on from JAOZMY010000052.1 coordinate 9,242, forward strand.
CGACACGATCTCCCGCTATCCTGAGATCTCGTCGGACACCCTTACGGAAGGACTGGCTTTGTATCATGGACTCTCCCCGGATCACATCATCGTGGGGAACGGGACCGCCGATCTACTCTTTTCCCTCCTTCCCCAGTTCTCCCAAAGACAAGCCCTCATTCCCTATCCCACCTTCATCGAATATGAGAGGGTGTGCGGTCTTTACGGCTGGGCCGTCCGCCATATCCCTCCTGTCGATACACGCGAATTTACCTTCGATGTTCAGCGAATCGTGGAAAGCCTCGAAGAAGGGGCAATCCTCTTTCTTTGCCAACCCAATAATCCTACCGGGCGTTGCATGGAACCCGCCTCGCTCGAAACGATCTTGGACAAAGCGCAAAGGATGAATATGCTGGTCGTTCTTGATGAGGCCTTCCTTCCCTTTACGGATTTTCCTTCCGCCGCGCCATGGGTGAGGAAGTACGAAGGGCTTGTTGTCCTCCGATCCATGACAAAATCCTTCGCTGTTCCCGGGCTGCGTCTTGGTTATGCCGTGGCCTCTCCTGGGATTATCAAGCGTTGGAAGGCCTTTCTTCCCCCCTGGAATGTCAACATCCTCGCGCAAGCAGCGGGTGTTTTCTGCCTGGAAAAGGGCAAGGAGCACATAAACCGGACGAAACACTTTATACGTGAGGAGCGTGAGTGGATTTCGTCTGCCCTCCGGGAAATTACTTTCCTTGATCCGCTCCCGTCTGATGCGAATTTCCTTCTCATTTATATCGACTCAGAGGCGCTCACGGCGAGCGATCTCTATTTGTCACTTGCGGAACGAGGCATTTTGGTTCGCCACTGCGGTTCCTTCCGAGGCATGGGGGAACGCCATATTCGAGTTGGCCTGAAGTCACGGGAGAAGAATCGAAGACTTGTTGGTGCGATTGAAGCGGTCGTCGAGGGTCGTGCTCATTCAGTGTCGGAGCCGGTAGAATCTCAGGGGAATATCCTTGTCTGACGAGAGAAAAAGCTTAGATTCTCTTACGGCCCTTCTCGAACAAGCGGGGGGATACGCTACTGCCAAGGTCCTCACCACGTCGGCGAAATTGGGGTTTTTCTCGCCTCCTTTCCCGCTTGTTTCCCCGGAGGATTTTGCCCAGGACCGACAACTTCCCGTCAGAGGGGTACGTCTCTTACTCAACGTCCTCACGGGTCTGGGAATCTACGAAAAGAAGGGGAATAAATTTCGTTTAAAGGAAGGATTTCGCCAATTGTTCGGGGGTCACGAATTATTGGATGATCTGATCCATCACGACCGCCTTTACGATGTCTGGGGACGGCTCGAAGAAAGGATACGCCTGGGAGGGAGTGTCCCCCTTTCCGAGGAGGAAAAGGGACATTATCCGGAATCCTTGGCCGTGTTTCTGCGGGCCATGCGGGCCCATGCGGCCTACCTGGCACCCGAGATCCTATCCGAGGTTTCCTGGGAAGGCGTCCGGGATATGCTTGACATCGGGGGTGGGGGCGGAGGGTATGCCCTCGCGTTTGTAAAGGCCTTTCCAAACCTGAAAATCACTGTTGCCGATCTCCCCGATGCCATCGAATTGACGAAAGATATGGTCGCCGGGGAGAGAAAGTCCCACCGAATCCTCTTCCATTCCGGCAATGCCTATACCGATCCCCTCCCCGCTGGCCCTTTCGACCGGATTTTCATTTCCCATCTCATCCACATCTATCCCGCGGATGAAAACCAAGCCCTCATCTCCAAGGTTGTCCGGCATCTCAAGCCCGGGGGAGACCTTCTTCTCCTCGACTATTTTCTCGACGATACGGAAACCCGACCACGAGAGGCTGTCCTTTTCCGTCTCCTAATGATGATTGGCACCCCAAAAGGGGACTGCTATCGCCTCTCCGAGGCGAAGGACTGGTTGGCCCAGTCCCGGTTGGTTCCCACCGCCGTTCATGTGTTGCCCAGGGGAAATACCTTGATCGTGGCGAAAAAGGGATAAGGTAAAAGAGAACGTGAAACTTGGGGCATCCCTATTCTATCTCGCCCTTGGAGCCCTTGCCCTGGTGCTTGCCGGCATCTTTCATGTCAACCCATGGCACACCATCCCCCTTATCCAGCGGATTCCCAGCTTAGGGACCATAATTCTTGGTCTGGGTCTGGGAGTAGCGGTTGTCATCCTCAGCCACATTCTCGATCGCTTCGGCCCCTTTGCGCGTCTCAACGCCATGATTGCCCACAGCCTTCCTCGCCTGGGATTTAGCGACATTGTCATCCTTTCCCTTTTCTCCTCTTTCGGCGAGGAGCTTCTCTTTCGAGGAGTTTTGCTGCAGCTTGTTGGGATACATCTCAGTTCCCTGATCTTTGGTTTCTTACATTACGGCGGCAAGCGCGATTTTCTTTTATGGGGAATCATGGGATGGGTTTTAGGCTACCTCATGGGTGGGCTGTTTCTGCTGACGGGTTCGCTTTTGGCCCCGATTCTCGCCCACTTCACGGTCAACTATTTTAACCTGAATCATTTGATTAGGAGATACGTGCCCCGGGGTGACGTCTTAGAGGAATAGAGCGGTGGCCCTTTATCACAAGTGGTGGCAAGAAAAATAGATTCAACCACCGACACTTGACATTCCCATTTTGCTGAAATATGTTAGGAATAACTACATAATAATTATTTATGCAGGATTTACTTCACAAGGAGAAAAAAATGAACACTTCGTTAGAGAAAATTTTCAGTCCTGCTTCCATTGCCATCGTAGGTGCGTCGGAAACACCTGGAAAGGCGGCGGAGCGTCGGACGCGGAGCCTTTTAGAAGGGGGATACCCTGGCAAGGTCTTCCTCATCAATCCGAAGCGGGAGAAGCTCTTTGGGCGAAAGGCCTATCCTTCCCTGGAGGCTGTTCCTGAGCCGGTAGACCTGGTGATGATCGTGATTCCGGCTCCCTTCATTCCTGATGTGATCACCCAGTGCGTGGAAAAACAGGCCAAGGGGGCCATCATCATCACGGCCGGATTGGGTGAAACCGGCGAAGAGGGCAAGAAAATCGAGGCCGAAATATTGGAAAATGCCGCGAAGGGGGGTGTGCGCATCATCGGCCCCAACTGCAGCGGGATGTTCAGCCGATCGGCTCGCATGAATCTCCTCGGTGTCCCCCCGATAGAGCCGGGTCCCGTGGCCATCATCGCCCAGAGTGGGAATATCATCGACTCCCTCACCCACTACGCCAAGGTTCAGGGCATCGGCTTCAGCAAGATCATCAGCGCGGGAAACGCCATCGGCGTCAAGTTTCATGAGTATATCGAATATCTGGGTGAAGACCCGGACACGAAGGTCATCTGTATGTATATGGAAGGAATTAAGGAAGGGGACAAGCTGGTAGCGGTGGCCAGGAGGGTGACTCGAAAGAAACCGATCATCGCCCTGAAGGTAGGACGTTCAGGGGCGGGGGCCCGTGCCGCCGCGTCACATACCGGATCTCTTGCAGCCGACGACAAGGTGGTTCAGGCTGCTTTCGAGCAGGCGGGGATTCTCCGGGTAACCAACGTGGATGTGATGTTCGATCTGGCTGAATGTTTCAGCAAGCTTCCCCTTCCCAGGGGCCGTAGGGTGGCCATCATGTCGGAAGGCGGTGGGGACAATTCCGTAGCGGCGGATAACGCTGAGGCCCACGGACTGGAGGTTCCCGTTCTTTCTAAGGAAACTCAAGAAAAAATCCGTCCCTTTCTCTTGAAAGGAATGCCGGCCCAGAATCCCATCGACTACGGCGGCACGGCGGAGGAGAATCCTCATATGATCACGGAATGCTGTCGGGTCTGCATGGAAACCGATGAGGTGGATGCCGTCTATATCACGGGGTTTTTTGGGGGATTCAAGGAGATCATCGCCCCGCATGTGGAGACCCTCGAGATTCAGACAGCGAAAGACTTGACGGGATTTGTGAAGTCCTACAAAAAGCCCATCATCTTACATACCAGCTTTGCTCATGAGCCCTTCGAATCACTCCGTATCCTCAAGGAAAACGGTATTCCGGTCTTCGCCTCTTCAGAGCGTACCGCCTTCTGTCTGGGTGCCATGGCAAAGGCGGGAGAGCGGATCCTCGGAGGGAAGGACGAGACCTCGATGGTAAGGGAGGGTGAGAGAAACCGAGAGGCCGCAGGGATCCTCAGCTCTCTCAAGAAGAAGGGGGTTCAGAATCTTCTGGAAACGGAGGCGAGAGCAATCTTGCAGGCCTACAACATCTCCGTTCCTCGAGCGGATTTGGTGAAAAGTGCTGAAGAGGCCGTCCAAGCGGCCGACGTGATGGGGTATCCCGTTGCCTTAAAGATCGTTTCCCGGAAGATCGTGCATAAGTCCGACGTGGGAGGGGTCAAAATCAACGTGAAATCGGCCGATGATGTCAGAAGGGCCTTTGAAGAAGTCGTGGCGAATGCCTTGAAGGTGGCCGCCAAGGATGAAATCGAGGGGCTCCTCGTGACCCCCATGGCCAAGACTGGGCAGGAGTGCATCATCGGCATGACCCGGAATCCGCAATTTGGACCCGTGGTTATGTTCGGTCTGGGTGGTATCTTCGTGGAGGTTTTGAAGGACGTGGCTTTCCGTGTGGCGCCTCTGAGCCCGTCGGACGCGGAGGAGATGATCCGTCAAATCCAGGGTTACCCCCTCCTCCAGGGTGTCCGAGGACAGGCTCCGAAGGATACTGAAGCCATCAAGGAAATTCTTTTGGGGATTTCCCGTTTGGCCGTCGAGAACCCGGAAATCCAGGAAATGGACCTGAATCCTGTCATCGTCCATGAGAAAGGAGCTTCCATCGTGGACGCGAGGATAATTATGTAAGATAAAGGTTAGGGGTAAAGGGTTAGAGGTATTTTAGCGCACGTGCGCGTGTAACCTATGGCCGGCCCATAAACCCATAACCTTGTACCGGAAACCAAACCAAACAAACGGAACAAACCAGAGAAACGAGACAAACCAGTTCCAAGGAGTTTATCATGAACTATGAATGTATCATCTACGAAAAAACAGACGGTGTGGCGATCATCAAGCTCAATCGCCCCCAGGTGTTGAACGCCATGAACAAGCAGCTTTGGCTCGATCTGGAAGACGCCCTTCAGGACGCCCTGGAGGATACGGATATCAAGGCCGTGATCTTTACGGGGGAGGGTCGGGCCTTCTCCACGGGCGCGGATCTGAAGGATTCGAAAGGTCGCTCCCTGACCGCTTATCGGGACTATCTCGTCCATCTTCAGGAGGTCTCCCGACGTATCATCCGTTTCCCGAAACCGACGATAGCCGCGGTTAACGGCTATGCCTTGGGCTCGGGTTATGAACTTTCCCTCGCCTGCGACATCCGAATCGCAGCGGAAAGCGCCAAGTTTGGGTCTCCTGAAGCCCGTGTCTCTTCGTCCGTCACGGGTGGAGCCATGCGGCTGCTTCAGGATCTGGTCGGTCCCGGTAAGGCTAAGGAACTCCTCTTCACCTGTGATTACATCGACGGGAGGGAGGCCGAGCGGATCGGGCTCGTTAACAAGGTCGTTCCAGACGACAGGCTCATGGACGAGGCCATGACCATGGCAAGGAAGATCACCGAGAACTCCGCTTTTTCCATCAACCTTATCAAAAAGGGCCTCAATATGGCCCATGAGGTGAGCCTTGAGGCCCTGATGGATTACGAAGTAGAGGCCTGCCTGGCTACCGTTTCTGCCCCGGAGCGTCAGGATAAATTAGAGGAGTTTGCTCAAAGGAAAAAGAAGTGAGTCGAAGGGGCGGGATGGAATGTCTGCCCCTTTTTCAAGCCGCCTGGGGTTTCTCGCCCTTCCAGAGCATGAGGTTCCGGATATAGATAAATATCCCAACCCCTTGTCCGAGAATAAAGACCGGGTCTCTCCGGTGTAGGGCGTAGACGAACAACATGCTGCTGCCAACGAGGGAGAGATACCAGAAAACCTTAGGAATGGTGCTCCGTTTCTTCTTTTCAGAAACAATCCACTGCACGAGAAACCTCGCGCTGAAAATACCTTGGGCGATGAATCCGAGGATGACCCATAGGTCCCATTGAAACTTCATGTAATCTCCTTTGCACGGTATCTGATGGCCCTTTTTTTCATCCACCTGACTGCGAGGAGGTCCAAAAAGGGTGAAACAAGCCTGTTCCAGAATCCATATTTTGATTTGCCGAATCTCCTGGGGTGGTGGCTGACAGGGACTTCCGTGATCGTGGCCCCTTCCATGGCGAGCAGTACCCCGAGAAATCGGTGCATTCCCTTGAACATCTTTAACCTTTTTGCGTAGATCGCCTTGTAGGCCTTCAGGGAACATCCCGTGTCGTGAATCGGGTCGTTGAGGGCCTTTTTTCTGAAAAAGTTGGCGATCTTAGATGAAATCTTCTTGAGGAAAGGATCCTGCCGGTCCACGCGCCACCCCAGGGCCGCGTCGTATTCGGGCAATTTTTCCAGTAATTTTGGAATATCCGCCGGGTCATTCTGAAGATCCGCATCGAGGGTAACAATCACCTCACCCTTCGCGGCTTCGAACCCCGCCGTCATGGCGGTGGAGAGCCCGTAGTTCCTGTCCAACTGGACGATCCGAATGGTCAATTCCGGGTATCTGACACGCATAGCCTGCATGCGTTCCACACTCCGATCCGTGCTGCCGTCGTCGATGAAAACGATTTCCAGAGGGTTTTTGAAGGGAGCCAAGCTTTCGACGATTTTCTCCGTCAAGGGCTCAATATTGTCCTCTTCATTGTAGACGGGAAGAACGATGGAGATGGATGTTTCTTCGGCAATCATAGCTTACGGTTCCATCTGTTTTCGGAATGGGGACGATACCCACAGGAGTTTAAACAAGTCATAATCACCGGAGCAACATATCAACAATTCAAGGATAATTCAACTTACCA
>JAOZMY010000133.1:0-1514 GCA_029934085.1 bacterium
CGTTCCGCGCGGGCCTGTTGAAGGTAAGCGAGTTTCTTTCTCAAGGTTTCATCCGTTGGATCAAAAAAATAGCCAAGTATATGGCAGGTGCCTCGATCGAACTCGGCGCTAATCTCGACCCCAGGGATAACGAGGATATCGTTCATTTTACCGGCGCGCAGAGCGGTTTCCACACCACCAATGTTGTCGTGGTCGGTCAGGGCGAGGCCGGAAAGACCTGCTTCCGCGGCCATCTTGACGACCTCTTCGGGGGGGAAACTCCCGTCAGAAACGGTGCTGTGGGAATGGAGATCCACACGGTTCATTCCTTGACCTCGATGAAGACCCCGTCCGGGTCTTGGATGAAGTAGATGGTTTTCCCTCCCCGGACGATAGAATAGATGGGGATATCCCTTTCACGGGCCTCAGTGATAAACGCCTCGATGGGACGTCCGATCTGGAGGGCGTAGTGAAACAGGCCGTTGGTCAGCGGGGTGGGAATGTTTATCTCGATTCCCCTTTTGAATTCAAACAGTTCGAGCATTCCGTCTTGCATAAGGAGTTGGACCGCACGCGCGGGTGACGTTACCTGAAAGAGGCTTTGGGATTCTTCCTCGCTCAGTTCGAATTCCCTTTTTATCTCAAGGCTGAGAAATCGCGTATAGAAGTCGATCGACGTCTCCAAGTCAGAAACGATCAGTGCCACATGGTCAAGTTTCATGGTCTTACCTTTTAGATGAGAAAGGCCCTACCTGTCAAGGCAGGGCCGATGTTTTGGCGGAGGTCTCTTAGACCCAACGAGAGATGACGAGTTTTTCGTCCATGAACATACGCATGGAAGCCATGCGGGACTTGGCGGTCCCTACGAACGAATCACGCCGCGATCCCAGAGGGAAGAAGGCATAAGGTTGTGCTACGGCTACGTTCACAGCCACATTCCCCGTGTTGACCTCCCGGATGAATTTCCGCGCCTTTTTGGCGTCTTGCGTCATGATGCAGGCGGAATGCCCCAGATTGGTTTTGGTGTTGATCCACTCGATGGCCTCGTCCAGCTCATTGCCGCGTATGAGGGCTGCCACGGGCCCGAACGCCTCTTCCTTGGCGGAGGGCATGTCCACGTTGGCGTCTTCCAGGATCGTGGGTGCGAGGAAATAGCCATTGGGGTACCCGTTGACCTTGGGGTTTCGCCCATCCAGGACGATCTTCATTCCGTCGTTCAGGGCCGACTCAATCCACTGCTCTACCTTTTCTTTCCCGGCACGGGTGGTGAGGGGCCCGAGATCTGTATTTTCGTCGAGTCCGTAACCCAGTTTCATGCTGGCGGCGGCCTGTTTGAACATCTCCTTCATTTCGTCGTAGATATCTCCCATGACAATGATATTGTCCGCTCCGAGGCAACGCTGCCCCGTCATGCCAAAGCAGGCCCTGAGGAGCCACTGGGCCGTCTGATCCAGATCGGCGTCCGGCATGATAACCACGTGATTCTTCCCGTTGCCGTTGATGGAAGAGGTCTTTCTAAGTTTCCCGCACATCTC
>JAOZMY010000133.1:1614-4430 GCA_029934085.1 bacterium
TCATTCCATTTGGGCATCCCATAGAGGGCGGAACAGGCTGATTCCACATTTTCGATGACGCGTCGAACCGATCCCCGTGCCTCTCCGATAGTCCGGCCATGGTCCTGGGTGAGGATCCGAGTGAGTTCGTCGAAATGTTCCTCCAGCTTGGCGCGCAGATTGAAGAGGATCAGTGCCCTGTCACGGAGGGGGACATCTTTCCAGGTCTTGAAGGCCTCGCTCGCCGCCTCCACGGCGGCACGCGCTTCTTCTTTTGTGGCGGTAGGGAATTCCGAGATCACCTCATCCGTGGCGGGATTCGTGTTTTCGTGAGTTAAATCAGATTTGGAATCTATCCATTCACCGTTGATGAACAGTTTTTGTTTCCCATAGTGTTTTTTGACTTCGGGGAGCAATGCCATAAAGTCCTCCTTGAAAACTTAATTATTTTTTAAGTTATTAGACGAAAGACAAAGTTGTGTCAATAGCAGGACCCTGAAAAAGAAAGAATTACCATGTTTTTGTTCCGTTTCACAAACGGTTTCGTTATAATAAAGGAATGGGGAAAGCGAATCGGGAACGTAGCTATCCAGAGGCACCCCTCGTGGGAGTAGCCGGAGTGGTGGTTCACGAGGGTCGGGTTTTGCTTATCAAGAGGGGAAAAGAACCGGGGAAGGGGGAGTGGAATCTCCCCGGCGGGCTCGTAGAGGTTGGGGAAACCCTGAAAGAGGCCGTGGCCCGGGAGGTAAAAGAAGAAACGGGGTTACGGGTTGCCGTGGGAGATCTTGTGATGGTTGGGGATCGGATTATCCGTGATGAAAAGAGGCGTGTGAAATATCATTATGTTTTGCTGGACTACCTGTGCATGGTTGAAAGCGGCGAGTTGAAACCAGCGTCGGATGCGGAGGACGCCTGTTGGGTAACGCCCCGGCAACTTGAAGAGATCGATCTCCCGGAACCGGTCCGGCATGTCTTGAAAAGGGTGGAAGAAAAAACCCTGGGGTTCAGGGAGGAACGACGAATGGAAGACGAGAGACACAATGGCTGATCGGCGGATCGTGCCTACCATGTGCCACGGATGCTCCTATGGGGGCTACAACTGTGGGATGTTGGCCCATGTGGAGAGCGGCCGATTTACGCGGGTGGAGGGGAATCCCTACCACCCGTTAAACGAGGGTGGCCTTTGTGCCAAGGGCCAGGCGGCGGTGCAGTGGGTCTACAACGAGAAACGCCTGAAGACCCCCTTGAGACGGGTGGGGGAACGTGGCGCGGGGGAGTTTGAAGAAATCTCATGGGATGAGGCCCTAAAGACCGTGGCGGACCGCGTCATGGAGATTCGCGAGAAATTCGGCCCGGAGACCCTCATCTTCAGTAAGGGCCAGTCGTCGAGCTGGGCGGGGATTCACCACTTCCTTTGGATGCGGTTTATGCACGCCCTTGGATCCATCACCTTCAGCAACTGGGGACCCTTTGTCTGTTACTCTCCCCAACTGATGTATTATCGCCAAATGATCGGGGGGCCGACCTATCCGAGGCCCGATTATGACAATGCCGATCTCATCATTGAATGGTTTACGGGAGGCGGCACGGGTGGCGCGGCCCGTGGCGGCGTGGAAACCCTTGACACCAATTTGCGAAGCATTCCCAAGAAGATCGTGAAACGCCTCGAAACGGGGGCGGAACTGGTTATCATCAATCCTCAGCTTATCTCTTTGGGCGCCAACGGACGAGCCACTCAATGGCTGCCGATCCGGCCGGGAATGGATGGGGCCCTTGCCCTTGCCATGATCCATGTGATTATCGAGGAAGACCTGATCGACCACACCTTCGTCTCGAGATGGTGCGAGGGATTCGATGAGTTGAAGGCGCACATCGAGTCGTATTCCCCGGGCTGGGCGGGAGGAGTCACCGGAATCCCCACCGAAACGATTGTGTCTCTGGCGAGACGGTATGCCACCACGAAACGAGCTTGCATCCGGGTCTCCGAGGCGCCGCAGAAGGAAGACCTGCAGTCGTTTGCCATGGCCCTTCCCATCCTGATGGCGATAACGGGGCACTTGGACCGCCCCGGGGGAAATGTCTGGTTCTTCCCCGCAGGACGGTTGGGCTTTTCCACCCTCTCCGAGCGGGTACCGGAACGGTCGAAAGAACGGTTGTTGGGGGGAGAGCAGTTTTCAGTCCGTGCCTCCGGGAAACACGCCGCCTTCTTTCCCAGCGTAGTGGAGGCCCTCGTGACCGGGGAACCGTACCGACCCCAAGGCATGATGATCTTCGGCTCGAATCCGCTGGGAACGGCCCGGAATCCTATCCTCATGGCTGAGGCCCTTCGGCAACTCGATTTCCTGTTGGTGGTGGATGTGGCGCGGACCCCAACGACCCGGTTCGCCGACATCGTCCTGCCCGCTGCGACCCGGTACGAGTGCCGGGAACAGCCAGGGCTTTGGGAGAACCATCTCTCACTCAGCCAGCGGGTTATCCCGCCCCTCTGGAAGACCCGTGACGAGTTGGAGGTAACCCTCGAACTGGCCTGCCGGATGGGGATGGAGGATGACTTCTGGCACGGGGACTACGAGGCCATGATCGACGACTTTCTGAAGCCCGTGGGGATCCGGCTGAAAGAACTCAGTGACAATGCCCTCAAGGGGATTACACTTCCACGGACGGAACGGATGGACCGTCGGGAGCGTTTCGAAGAACTCTTCAAGGATCTCCCCGGCGGGAAGATCCAGCTTGTCAACCGGCTATTGATCCCGGAGGGAGCGGAGGGGCTTCTCGTTTATCAGGGGGAAACGGAGGATCCCCAGAAACGGGGGGATTTGGCAAAGGAATATCCCCTT
>JAOZMY010000053.1:0-13958 GCA_029934085.1 bacterium
TTTTTATTGAATCTGTGACAAGGCCTTTTTGGCCATACGTTTAACGTAAACCTTTGCCACTCTCATTTTGTATTCGTCAGACGCCACGATGTCTGGAATGCACTCCATGGCTTCTCCCGCAATCTCCACAGCCTCGGCGATTAGTTCGTCCGTGATCTTCTTTCCCTTGAAAACCGCCTCGGCATCCGGAATCCTCAAGGGGATGGGAGCGGTGCCGTTCGTGGCAACCCGCGCGTCCGCACAGGTGCCGTCCTCGTTGAGCGTGAAGGCCACAGCGGCGCCCACGATGGGGGCGTCTCCTTCAACGATCCGAAACTTGGAATAGGCAATGCCTGTCCTCGGTGCCATGGGAGGGATCTGGATTTCGGTGAGGATCTCGTCCTCTTCCAGCACGGTTTCATAGTAATCGACGGAGAAGTCCTCCATAGGGAGGGTGCGTTCCCCGTTGGGTCCCGCGATCTTCACCGTCGCCTTGAGGGCGATGAGAATAGGGGCCACGTCCCCCGTTGGGTCCTGGATGCAGAGATTACCGCCGATGGTTCCCCAGTTCCGTGTCTGGGGAAAGGCAAGGGTGTGCTCCATCTCAGCCAGTAACGGGTAGTGATCGAGGATGAGGGGAGAGGTTTCCACCGCGTGGTGTGTCGTGGTGGCGCCGATTTTCATCCCTTTCTTCTCGTCGTAAGTGATGTAGTCGAGTTCAGAGAGGTTTTTGATGTCCACAAGGATTTCGGGTGCCATGAGGTCCTGCTTGAGAATGTTAAGCAGGGATTGACCACCCGCGATGATCTTGGCGTCATCCTTGTATTCGGACAGAATCTTGATGGTTTCTTCCACCGATTTTGGTGCGATATAATCGAAGTCTCTCATAACCTACCATGCCTCCTCGGTTATTCTTCAAGTTTCTGTTTGAGATTATTGATGAACTGTTCGGAGAGTTTCTTGGTGGTAGACCGCATGATTTTTTCCCCGAAGGTTGCCAGTTTTCCGGTGATGCGGACGTCGGCCTTGTAGGAGATTTCCGTCGTGTTGTCGGATATTTCCTTGAGATCCACCGTCATTTCCTGATGGACTTCCCCCGCCTTGAGAGCGTCTCTGCCGTCTGATACGGTTTTCATGTGGTGGGGCGGATCCTTCTCTGTGATGACGGTTTTCGTATTCATTTTGACCTTGATGAATCCGACTTTGACCTTTACCACGGTTTCATAGGTATTTTCATCGATGACATCGATCTTTTCCAGGCCGGGCACGCAGGGTCCGATCAGTTCGGGATTGATGATAAAATCCCAAACCTTCTGTGCCGGGGCGTTCACTGTAAATTTTTCTTCAATAACCATAGTGTTGCTTTCCCTCCTTTCAGTTTTTAGAGATAAATATGCCATGCTTACCTATCATAGGCACCCTGAAAATGCAACAATAAAAGTAAAAGAGAGACGGAGCTTTTCACCATTCCGTCTCCGGGGATTTACCACTTAAAATGGATTGAAAAAGGGTGTCTAAAACGGGGTCTACTCTCCTGAAATCATGGGAAGGCCGACCTTTTTCCAGTCAACGATACCCCCCAACATGTTATAGACCTTTTTGAACCCCATTCTGAACATGATCTTCTGTGCTGAGGCGCTACGCCCGCCTGTCTTGCAGTAAACGAGATAGGTCTTGGAGGGGTCTAATTTGCTCAGTTCTTTATTGAAGTTCAGTTCGTAAAAGTCCAGATTAATGGCTCCTTCGATCCGTCTGGCGAAAAATTCCTTGGGTGTTCGGACATCCAGGAGAACGAAGTTCGGATTTCCCTTGTTTTTCTGGATCATCTCCCACGCCTGTTTGGGGGTTAGATCGTAAGGAGAGGGAACCGAGGGAGGTTGTTTCGGGGTGCCAGCAACGCCATAAGATAAAAAAATAATAATTATGAACTGTATTAAAGAAATGATGAAAATAGACCTTTTGCGATACAATGAAAAATTCTCCCTTCCAAGAAATTTTCAAATGTCTTTTGCGGCCTCGCTGACGAGGTCGCTACTGCCCCTGTTAGGGGTCTTTTTCAGTATACTTTATTTTTTTAGGATTGCACGTCAGAAATTCAAGATTTTTTATGCTGCCCCGATTCTTCGGGATCACCAATCATTTCGATGAACATTTTCCTTACGCGCGTTGTCAGGGATCGGTAGTCTTCATACAGCTTTTCTGCCGCGGAAGTGGAGCCTTTTCGTTTGTAACCCATTCGTCTCGCCAGGACGGACAATTCCTCACTCTCCGGGTTAAAAAAGGGCGAGGAACGGTTTTCGAGGATTTGAATACGGTTTTCGAGCCTCCGAAGGAAGATATAGGCCTCTCGCAGGGCTTGCGCCGTCGAAGCGGGGAAAATGCCAATTCTTTCCAACTCTCCCAACACCTTCAAGGTATTGGGATGTCTCAAGTCCGGAGACTTTCCCCCCTCCTTCATTTGAAAATATTGGATGAGAAACTCGATGTCGATCAGGCCGCCGTAACCGGCCTTGATGTGTTTTCTCTTTTGGGATTCCTTGGCTATTTCCCGCTCCATCTGAAAACGGATCTCCAAGAGCGCCTGTTTGTCTTTGTCTGTGAGGTCCTTTCCATAGACGATGCCGTCAAGAATCTCTGCCACAGGTTGATAGAGTTTTTCGTCCCCCGCAATGGGACGGGCCTTAATGAGAGCCTGGCGTTCCCAGAACCAGGCGGAACGGGCGTGGTAGTCTTTGAAGGACGCGAAGGAGGTGACGATGGGGCCAAAGGTTCCCGAGGGGCGTAAGCGCGTGTCGATTTCGTAGAGGGTTCCCTCCACGGTAGGGGAGGTCATGACGGTGATGAACCGCTGGGCCAATTTCCCATAAAACTCGTTGGGATCGATGGAGGCAGGGAGCCTGGCGTGATCAGTGGCGTCAAAGAGAAAGATGAGGTCGAGGTCGGAGCTGTAGTTGAGTTCGCGTCCCCCCATCTTTCCCATGCCAAGAATGACGAAGGGGGCTGTCCAATCGAGTGGGAGACGATAGCGCCGTTTCTGGATGTCCAGGGCAATTTCATAGGCGGCCAAGAGACATACTTCGGCGATTTCCGAGAGCTGGCGGGTAACTTCCGTGATATCCATCTCGCCGTAGATGTCGTTGATACCGACTCTCAGGACTTCGGCGTGTTTGAACCTACGAAGAAGGTTCATCTGGGATTCAAGGTCTCCCTCCGATCCTTCCAACAGTTTTCGTAATGTTTCCTCCATCCTTTCCCTCGTCTTGAAGGGGTCGAAATGGGAGGGGTTGAGGAGTTCGTCCAGGAGTTCCGGGTGCTGAATCAACTGGTTGGAGAGGAAGCGGCTGCTCCCGAACATCTTTGCCAAGAGCTTGAGGACCGGTGGGTTTTCCAAAAGGAGCGCGTAGAAGGTTCCTCTGGCCCCCACCTTTTCGACAAAAGAGAGGAGGTTCCCGAGGGCCATATCGGGGTCGGGTGAGGATGTCACGGCCTGGAGGAGGGAAGGCATGAGCCGATTGAGGAGATTGAGCGTTTTAGGGACGTAGTGGGCTGTTCTTGGACCTTCCCTGAGCCTTTGGATGACGTCGAAAGCCTTTTCGGGAAAGCGGAAGCCGTTTTCACCGAGCCACGCGACGGCAATCTCGGGAGGGACGTCTCCTGTGAAGATGGACTGGATTTCTCTCCTTACGCCGGACAGGGAGCTTTCCGAGGGGGTGAAGAAGAGATTCTCATAGATGTAATGTACCTGATCCTGGTAGGTATTGAGGGTTTTCTTCAAAGACTGGCGCGCCTCACCTCTCGAATCAGAAAAGCCCAGGGATCGCGCGATCCTTTCCTGTTGGGCCTCGTCGGCGGGAAGTTGTTGGGTCTGTCGCTGGTGAACGAGCTGGATACGGTGTTCCAAGCGCCTGAGGAAGAGGTAGGCTTCCGAAAGGACCTTGACATCTTCAGGAGGCACGAGCCCCGCCGTTTCGAGGCGCCGAAGGGACTCCAGTGTCTTTCGGCATTGGAGTGAGGGGATTTTCCCCGCATGAATCAACTGCATGGCCTGGACAAAAAACTCTATTTCACGAATCCCGCCACGTCCCAGCTTGATATCGTCCTCTCCCTTCCTCTTGAGGCGGTTTTCCTGATCGATCTTTAGTTTCATTTCTCGGATTTCTTCGATAGCAGTAAAATCGAGATATTTTCGGTAGATAAAAGGTTGCAGGGTTTCGAGGAGCGTTTGGCTTAAAGGGGCATGGCCTGAACCGTGCCTTGCCTTGATCCACACGGCCCGTTCCCATAGCTTTCCCCACGATTCGTAATAGATCTCCATGCTTCGGAGGGAGTTGGCGATGTCCCCATACTGTCCGTCGGGACGAAGACCCAGGTCCACGCGAAACCCGAAGCCGTAAGGGGTTTTTTCAGAAACCAGCCGAGTGAGGGTTTCGGAGAGTTTCCGATAGAATTCCGCATTAGGCAGGGAGGTCCCCCCTCTGGGGGCGCGGGTTTCTCCCTTTTCACTGTCATAGACGTAAAGAATATCGATGTCGGAGCTGAAGTTGAGTTCTTCTCCCCCCAGCTTCCCGAGGTCGATGACTGAAAAATGAGAATGAATCTGCCTCCCCCCTTTAATAAGCATGGGAGGGCCGTATTGGTCGGTGAGGGTTTTCCAGGAGTACCTGAGACATGCCGCTACGACCACGTCTGCCAGATTGGACATCTCCTGCATGGTGTCTTGAACCGTACCGATCCCCCCCAGCTCCCGGAGGGCGATGCGGACCGTGTGATAGAGGCGGAACACCCGGATGGCCTTTGAGAAGTCTTCTTGAGAAGCACAGGAGGCTGTTTGGCGCCCAAGACCTATCGATAGGGAATGTTTCTGGAAGGGTTTTTGAAGACTGTCATCCGTTAGTTTGGCCAGAAAGTCGGGGTGTCGGGTCAGGGTCTGGGTAATGAAAGGAGAAAGGCTAAGGGCACAAAAAAGGGAGCGTAGAAGAATGGGTGAGCCTGACAAGTGGTTCCTCGTTCTTAGGCCGAGGAGTCCCCATAGATCCGAGAAACGTTGCCTGGAAATATCCGGATCGGGTATGCTCTCGGCATCCTGCCGGATGAGTTTGTCCAGAATGAGATCTGTCGAAGGTGTCGTCACCGCTTTTCCAATATATAATCCCCGCGGAGGCCTTTAGAGGGTGGCGATCATGCGTTTGACCAGTTCCTCGATTAGGTAGGTCAAGCTCTCCAGGTCCAGACGGTAGATACCTGTGTCGAACAGGAACGTGGCCACTGCGGGTAGGTTGTCCTCCTCTGTGCTGTCCCAAAAAAGGAGCCGGACCGTGATTTTGGGAACGATGAAAAAGGAGATCTTCACGTCCGCCGGGCTGATGCCTGGATCCTCGAGGATCTTTCCGCCTAAGGTTTTGGCTGCGGAGATCAGTTGATCGGTGCGAGTGGAAAATTGACCCGAGACCAGTCCTTCCACATTGTTGACGAAATAGGAAGAGAGGAAGACCGCCCCGGGGAGTTCTTTGAATGAGACCCACTGATTTTCGGGATGTATTTTTTCCACGGTGGCCAGAAAGTTGTAGACAGCCGTTTGGAATCCCGGTGGCAGCGGCGTGCCTTCTTCATCCGTGATCTGTTCTTTTGTGACAGTCAGTTTCGTGTTGAGAAAGGGAAGGGTGAGACTGTTGTCCTCTGCGTGGTAGACGCTGCCCTCGTTCATCAGGGCCGAGAGGTAGCTGAAGTTGAGGGGTTGCACCCGCTTGATGGCCGTTTCCAGGGGATGAAACATGACCTGGCCGTAACTTTCGAGCTTTCTCGGGGAACCCGCCCGGACGAGATCACTGATCTTCTGACGGTCGGCGGGACTGAGGTGAGGGCAAAGGTCGGGGTTTTTACCTCGAAAGACCAGGTCGTTTACAAAGGAAAGACAAGTGGGATGACCGCAGTCTCCACAGTTTGTTCCGGGGAGGATTTTGTAGATTTCGAGAGAGGCGACTGCCATGATTCAACTCCTTTATAGTTTTGGAAGATAGTCCAGTTTGATATTGGAGAGGGCGTGGAACATGGTCCCTTTGATCCTCCTATTGTGGGGATAGAGGGACTCGAGCCAGTTCCGGATGAGGGCCCGCTTGGAGTTTCCGCCGGTGGGACACCCATCTTCGAAGGCCGGGATCTGGTGACGACGGGCGTATCGCCGGATGACGTCTTCGTCGACCAGGTAAAAGGGGCGGATAATAAGGAACTCTCCGCCAAAGAAATCTTGTTTGGGGACCATCGTGCTCATCTCCCCACTGAAGGCCATGTTGAGAAAGAAGGTTTCCAAGACATCGTCCCTGTTGTGTCCCATAACGATTTTATTATACCCCAACTTTTCAGCGTTTTGGAAGATAAGTTTCTTCCGCATCCTCGAACAGAGGAAGCAGGGGTTTTCCCAGTTGGCCTCGCTGTGAGCCAGGGGCCCGATATCGGTTTTGACTCTTGTGTAAGCAAGCCCCAAATCCTTCAGGTATGTCTCGACGCCGTCGCTTTCCCCGCCGGAGAATCCCAGGTCGATATGCAGAACGTGCAGTGAATAGGTTACGGGGACGAAGTCCAGGCGGGTATGGAGGAGGGTGAGAAGGACCATGCTATCGTATCCGCCAGATACGCAGACGAGAAGCCGATCTCCGTCTTCGATGAGATTGAACTTACCGATGGCCTTGCCCATCAAGGAATGGATGAGGGCATCGACTCCTTTCCTCTTCACTTTAGGCCCTCCCACATAAAAATTCCCCTCCTCATACCATATCCGTCATGGAATGACTACGGTATGAGGAGGGGCGGGGAAAGGCTTTGGTGAAAGCCGTGATCCGCTTTTTAGAGAGGTATCAGACTAACCCCCGTAGAGAATCCCCCAGGCCACCAGGAAGATACAGAGGATTCCGATGGACAGTCCCGTCATTCCAAGGAGATGTCCCAGAGCCTCTTCCCAAACACGGGGGTATTTTGTTTCGATATCCTTAAGTTTCCCTTTGGCCTTGAGTCGCGCAAACTGTAGGGGCCGTTCTTCTTCGAGCATATAGCCAGGGACGACGCCCGTGAAGATGACGGGATCCATGGGGAACTTCTCCGGCCTTAAGTGGGTATTGAAGAAGTGGACCGTGAAGATAAACCCGGAGGCGAGTAGGGCCTCATCTGAATGGACGATGGTGGCGATATTGAACAGCCAGCCCGGGAGGAATTTTGCGAAGAACTGGGGTTGCCAGAGCATCAATCCGGAAAGACCAATGGCGAACATTCCCCAGAAGACCGCCAGGAAGTCGAATTTTTCCCAGTAAGTCCACCGGTCGAACTTGGGTTTCGGGCCCTTCATGAAGAACCACTTGAACATGCCCACGATGTCCTGAACGTCCTTCCACCGGGGAAAGAGGGAGTCGGGACCGAAGAGCTTCTGGAAAAAGTTCTCTCCTGTGGGTTTCAGAAAAAGGAAGTAGAGGCACCAGAGGATGGTGACACCGAAGTAAGCAAAGGTGATGATGGCGCACCAGCGATGGAGATGGCCCGCCGCCATCGGTCCTCCCAGGAAGTTGATCACACCTTTAGCCCATGGGGCTTCAGAGAACTTGAGGGGAGACCCCGTCAAAACCAGACCGAGAAAACTGAACATCATGACCAAATGGATAATCTTCTCGAGCCAGTTGAAGCGGCGATAGATGACCTTGGGGTTTTTGGAGGGATAGACGTAGATTCCCCGTTTGTGCAGTTCGTTTCTTTCGATGTAGCTTCGGATGAGCCAGAGGAGGGTATGGAGCCAGAAGAAGGAGAAGACGGAGATAAGTAGCACGGTCATGATGACGTAGGTCCAATACAGGACGGGATAGTGCGTCTTATTGTGGTAATCGGCGTGTGGGAGGAAGAGGACGAAGTTTTGATTAACGCCTTTGTGGCACTGACCACACGTTTTGATCAGGCCTTTTTTTGAAATAGAGGAATTGGGATCCGACGTAGGGAGCTGCTTGTGAGGGGTGTGGCAGTCGGCACAACCCGCCACGTAGGTGGGGTATCCGAGGCTCTCCACCTTGCCATGGTAGCTTTTCTCATAGGTTTCCACGGCGAGGGTGAAAACTTTGTTCCGTTTCATCATGGCCTCGTTGGCATGGCAGGCAAGGCATGCTTTGGTGTGGAACTCTTTGGCCGTGATAGCCCTTTTCGAGTGGATGTCATCCACATGGAGTTCCCGGATGTCGTGGAGCCCGTGGCAGTCCGTGCAGGTAGGGGTGTCGAGATTTCCCTTCATGACCCCTTTGCCGTGAACGCTAACCAGAAAGTCTTCTCCTTCCTGTTCATGGCAACCGCTGCACATGGCAACTACTTTCTTTTTATCTTTTTTATAAGATTTCAGCTCATGAATGTTGGTGTGACAATCGATGCACCCCACGTCGTTGTCGCTGTGGATCGACATGTTGTAGTCCTTGAATTCGTCTCTGTGACAGTACTCGCATTTGACTTTTCCCATGGGAATTTCACCTTCCGCATGGGATTCCAGGTCGTAGATGTCCCGGTGACAACTCGTGCACGCGTTTTTTCCATGGACAGAGGTGGCAAACGCCGTCTTGTCGATTTCATCGTGACATTCGAGACATTGGTCCACGGAATAGCACTCGGGACATGGTTTTTTCCTTGTAACTTTTTTGGGTGCCTTCAGGGCCCACAGAGGTCCTGAAAGAAACAAAAAAAGAAGTGAAAAAAGTAAGATCCCTTTTCCTACCCTTTTAAGACTGTTCGGTTGCTGTATAAATCCTCTTTCTAACCCGGTCATAATTCGCCCCCATTATTGATTTTCGTATGCAGTTTTCTATACTTAACTTAAAAGTGGAGCCGCAAAAACCACATTCCCAATGAGCAATTTACAAAACAAGAGAACTTCTTCACAAGCTCTCATTTTCCGTATAGCACAAAATATCATGTTGTCAAGAAAAAAATAAGAACATTTTTATTGCATTTTTTTTTGGAATGGAATACTAATCACAGGATAGGTTGATAACGAATTGCTAATGAGTAATGAGTTTAATGAAAGAAAAACCAACATCATCCTTGCTTCGGTTTCTAAGGAGATTCAGCCTGTATTGCGCCGTAAGCTTATTTTTATTATCCATTCCATTTGTGGGTAAGGCGGTCCAAGCCATGGGTGAAGTCAAGATCATCTATACCGTTGATGTTCGCGGCACACTTTTCCCATGCGCCTGACCCAAGGAGCCGCTTGGCGGTCTTGCCAGGCTCGGTGGCTTTGTCGATAATTTGAGAAAGAAAAAAGAGCCTTTCATTTTGGTGGGGGCGAGCAACCACCTTTTCAAAACGGTTAAGGTTTCAGGGAAACACAAAGAGATCTACAAGGCCAAGTCGGATATTATCCTTGATGTGCTGGGCAGGCTCAAATACCAGGCTATCAACGTGGGAGAGTATGATTTGGGGTTGGGAATTCCCTACTTGAAGAAAAAGCAGAAGGAATTTAACCTGCCATTTATTTCGGCTAATCTTGTGGATCAGACAGGGACCCTTATATTCAAACCCTCGAAACTTGTTGAAAGGGGAGGATTGAAAATCGGGTTTATTGGGGTCATTAAATCTCGCCTCAAGAAGCTGAAGATTCCTGGTGGTAAGGCCCTTAAGGTGCTCAACCCGGTTAAAATCGTTAAGAGAGAGGCAACCAGGTTGAAAAAAGAGGGGGCTGAGCTGATCATTGTCTTGACGGACATGGGAGAGATGAAGAGTCGTATCCTTACCAAGAAAGAGCTTCCCATCGATGTAATTATCAGCAGTTGTCGACGGAATCGGATTTCACTTCCAGCGATCCAGAACAAGAAAATAATCCTCCACTTAAACCGGTACGGAGAAAATCTCGGGTCCCTTAAGATCAAGAAGTTGAGTAAAGAAGAGCTCAAGAAGAAGGTCGTCACGGGAGGTGCTACAGCCGTTTTTAAGGGGTTTTTGTTCAGAAACACGGTCATTCCCCTGGGACATCTCGTAAAGGACGACAAAGAAATCGCTAAAATGGTTGACGCTTTTGCCAAAAAGTACCCCTATGCGCGTTGATACCTTTCTGATGAAGCGGAACCTAAGACGGGGCGGACGTTCTCTTTCGAGGAGGCGAGGGTGTTGCTTTGTTTTTATTTTGTCTTTATTCTTCCTGTTTATTTGGAGGTCTCCAGGCCCTCTCTATTGTGCAAAACAGGATAACATAGCATTACCCAACTGTTTTACCATCCTCTATACGGGCGATGAGCGTGGAACCATCCAGCCGTGTGGGTGACATAAACACCCCCTTGGCGGTCTTGCCAGGAAGGCTTACTATCTTCTTCAAAAACGTGCGGAAATGAGGCATACCCTCGTTCTCAGCTTCGGGAATACGCTTTTTAAGAAGACGAGCTTTCACGCCGAGGAACTGGATTACCGTCGTTTGGTTGCCAATCTGATTCTCAAAACTTATAAGGACATTGGCTACGACGCCATTAATGTGGGGGAGTACGATTTAACGATGGGAATCGGGTTCCTCAAAAGCTGGCGTAAGAGGCTCTCTCTTCCTTTCATTTCCGCCAATCTCAAGGGGAAAGAGGGAAAAGGCGTGTTTGATCCTTTTAGGATTGTTACCCTCGGTAAGTATAAGATCGGGATCCTTGGGGTTATGAAGGAGGGAGTTCACCTCTCGAGAGTTCCTGACGGGGCGTTGTATCATGTCACTGACCCTGTAGAATCCGTGAAAGAGCAGGTAAAAACCCTGAAAAAGCGGGGTGTGAATTTTATCGTTCTCTTGACAGATATGACCAGTATGGAGTGTAAAAAAATTGCCCATCTAAAACTTCCCATCAATGTGATCATTGGCAGTAGCCGTAGGAATAGGTTATCGCTACCTAAGGTGTCTTACCAACGTCTCATCCTCCATCTCGACCGTTATGGGAAACATATCGGGAAACTGAATCTCTATTGTCTGAAAAAAGGTGGGAAGCACAATCCCCTCGAAAGCAGAATCTTTGGTGATATCACCTTCAGGAACGCTTTCATCGCGCTAAAAAAGGAAATGCCGAGGGACGTAAAAATCGCTGCAAGGATGGATGGCTATCTTGAGCGGATTCGGATTTTAAAAAATCAGTTAGCCATGTCTCATGGTGAATCGCTTCGTGAAGGAGAAAATGCAGGTGCCACCGCACGTCGACATAAAAGATTTGTCGGCGTAGAGGTTTGTCGAAAGTGTCACGAAAGAGAGTACAATCAGTGGAAGAAGACACCCCACAGCCGAGCCTATCTCTCCCTCGTGAAGAAGGGAAGTCAGTATGATGTAGACTGCATTGGTTGTCATTCTATCGGGTTTAGACAAAAGGGGGGATTTAAAAACGTTTCAAAGAATATGGTGCCCTATGTCAACGTCCAATGTGAGGCGTGCCACGGTCCCGGTGGGAAACATGTGAAAAACGGGGGAGGGATGGGCGGCATTAACAAATTGGTTTCTCGGGAGATATGTCTTCGATGCCATACGGAAGAACATAGCCCCGATTTTATCTATCGGGTGTTTTCTCGAAGGCTTGCTTGTGGGAAGAAAGGCCCGGTGAAGGCCGAAGCAAATAAGTAAATTCCTTTCCGTTTGCACGCAAAGGCGTTATTAGAAAGGTGTTGACAATGGACCCTCAGTCATGTATAGGGTGCATGTTTGAATACTCAGGATAATGAAATAAAAAATTAACAGATGAAAGGGGCAGACATTCAATGATTAAACGTATGTGGGCATTGGTCATCAATTTCTTGAGAGACTTTTTCGGAGAAATGATTCGAGGAACGAAGCAGCACTGGAAAGGAATAGTTATATTCAACATCATCCTTTTCGTGGTTATCATCGTTGGAATGCTGACATTGCTCGAAGCCACGAAATCCCCCAAGTTTTGTGGCTTGTGCCATAACATGAATACGTATATCGAGTCTTGGAAGCATTCGAGCCATAAAGATGTCAATTGTATCGAATGCCACTTCAAGCCGGGTTTTAAAAATGAGTTGTATGGGAAATGGCAGGCGCAGGCGCATGTGGTTCTGATGATCACCGGTAAAGTCCCGCCGAGATACCATACTGAGGTCGATGATTCAAGTTGTATGCGAGAGGGATGCCATACGAAGCAAGAGATTAACAAGCATGATATAATTTACGAAGGCGTTCATTTCGATCACGGGAAACACGTGTCAGAGCTCCGACGTGGAAAGAAGCTGCGCTGCGTATCCTGTCATTCCCAGATCGTCCAGGGAAAGCATATGACGGTAACCGATAGCACCTGCTTCCAGTGCCACTTCTACAAGAGCGGCGAGAATCCTGAAATGAGAAACTGTAAGCTTTGTCATTTTAAGAACAGGGAGACGGTTTACATCGATGCCAACTACAATATGCCTTACAATCATGACAAATACGTGAAACGAGGCGTACCCTGTGAATCATGCCATTTGAGCGTCATCAAGGGAGACGGACACATCAAGGACAACGCCTGCATCCAGTGTCATGGGGACCCCAAGATTTTGACGGGAACCTTCAAGTCGGAAGAAATTCATAAGATGCATGTCACGGATCACAAGGTCGAGTGTTACTACTGTCACACGAAGATTCAGCACATTATCGAACGGGTCAAGAAGGCGGAAGATGTGGGGAAACAGAAAAATATCATCGTTGCCATGAAGAGACTTCATCTCGATGCCAACTGTTTTAAGTGTCACAACATCGGTGAGCATGAGATGGTTCGGAAGATGTATATGGGAACGGGTGGAAAAGGCGTGAAGGGACTTCCTGACCCCATGTTTCAGGCTCATCTCGACTGCACGATTTGCCATACGCGATTGAAAATCGATAAGAAATCTGGGGTGGCCGTTGGGTTTGTCCTACGTAAGAATGTCGATCAAATCGCCAAGTCCTGTAAGGAGTGTCATGGCCCCCTGTATGGACCCCTGCTGGAACATTGGAGTGATCTGCTTACAAAGGAACTAAAGAAAACAGAGGATGTTGTTAATAAGGCCAACGGGGCTATAGCGCAGGTCAAGGAGACGTCTGCCAATAGTGAGCAATTGAACAAGGCAGCAGAGCTGATGCAGGTGGCAAAGCACAATCTGGGATTTGTAAAGTTGGCCAAAGGAGTTCACAACATCGTTTACGCCATGAAACTTCTTGAGGTAAGCCAGAAAAATGCTCAAGAAGCCGCGAAATTGGTCAACAACACCTATAAAGCGGTTAAGCTCGCGCCGCCTCTCGGTTGTACCCAACTCTGTCATTCCTGTGTGGAGTGTATCGATGAAGAGGCTGTGTCATTCGGTAGTGTGTCTTTCCCGCATCAGATTCATGTGGAAGATCAGGAGATGGAATGCACGCAGTGCCACACCCCGTATGAAAAACATGGTCAGACCCTGATTCAGGGATGCAGCGAGTGTCATCATGGCGAGGGCGAAGGCGCTGTGAAATGTGAAGACTGTCATACTCAGACAGCTACCCTTTACAAAGGGCTTATGAGTCCTGATGGTAAAAAACATCCGGATATCATGGCAAAGCAGGTTTCGTGTGAAGAGTGCCATGTGCAGGTCAAGAAAGGTGATGAAACAACCATCAAGGGCGTGATGAAGGCATGTGTTGACTGCCATGACGAAAAGAAGTATGGCGACATGCTCAAGGGCTGGATTGACGAGTCTATGGGGATGACTAAGGAAATCAAAGCGAGAATAGACGGCGCTCAGAAGAGGGTCCTTGCCGCTATCAAGAAGGGGCAGTACACCTATGACATTCAAGATTGGGTCAACAAGGCGAGGAAGGAATATGAAATTCTCGTCAAGGGGAATCCTGTGCACAATTTGAAATACGCGAAAATCTTAGTCGAAGATATCAAGAAGAGACTCGATAAGGCCGAAAAGAGGCTGAGCCACCTCGAAGAGGAGAGCAAGAGGGTCATTACCATCAAAAAAGCGTTACGCCATACCTATTGAGAGTGAGGTAGATAGAAGAG
>JAOZMY010000053.1:14058-16056 GCA_029934085.1 bacterium
TTACCATCAAAAAAGCGTTACGCCATACCTATTGAGAGTGAGGTAGATAGAAGAGAGGGGAGCCGAATGGCTCCCCTTTTTTGTACCGTTTACGAATGTTTGTTCGTTATCTGTCTGCTTTACCCACGAGGCAGGATGTTAGGGTTTCCACAAGGGCATCCATAAGAAAGGGTTTGCTAATGTAGTTGATTCTGCTAATGCCTTTGAGTTTTCTCTTTAGAAAAGGTACAAGTTCCTGGGGAACGGCAAAGGTCGTTTTAGAGAGAAGACTCAGTTCCTTGAGCTGTATGATATAGGGCTGGGCCGTTTTTTCGTCGGAAATGTTCAGGATCAGACAATCGGGTGGGGTTTCAGCGTTGAGACTTTTACGTAGAGACTCCGGGCGCTCAATGTGCTTGTATTGTGCTCCGTTTTTCACAAGAAAGTTTTGGATCATTTCCGCTGCGAAATCGTGCTGTCCGAGGACCCAGATTCGCGTGCCGTGGAAGATGGGTCGCGTGGTTTGCTTCCTGGCACTTTTAGAAGTTGGCCTTAGCATTTTTGTTTGATTACTTTGGGATACGGCCGGGGTCGATGGGATTTGGATACCTACCCTTGTCCCCACATTCTTGACTGAATTCAGTTCAAAAGTCCCCCCCATACTTTGAATAATGGCTCGGCTCATGAACAGTTTGTCGTCCAATAAGGTCTCTATTTTTTCTCTATCAATTCCTTCCCCGTTATCCTTGATCTGAATCTCTATGATCTCCCCATGCATTCGCGTTTTGACCTCAACAAGCGGTATGAAATCCTCGCCTGAAGAGGGTATCTTTTTCACCACCCCATCGATCGCGTTCTTTAAAATGGCCTCCAAGGCCTTGGTGAGTTTTTTTCTATCTGCATGGAGAGGCTTTATATAACGGGTAAGATGTAACCTTACTTTTATTTCTCTATCCTTGATTTGGGGCTCCAAGTCCTTGATCACTTTTTGAAGCAAAGTATTCACATTCACTTCCCCAAAATCGCCTCCGACCTTTCTATAATCGTTCAGTTCCTCCAGAAGATTTATCAATTCTTGGGCCTCACGTCGCATGGTCTTGATCTTTTTGATCGTAGTAGTAGCCTTGAGCTGATCTTTAGCACTGGAAGAAAAGCCGGATGCGAGTTTTTTTATCTCATTTAAGCCCTGGGTAAGTTTTTGAGATAATTGCTGAAAGAGGATGTCGATTTTTGATTGTATTTCAGCTTGCGTGAGGATAGTTTGTCGCGTAACTTCTTGGGTCCGGTCGGAAAAGAGGAAAAGGAGCCTCTTATCATTTTTAGAACCAATGGGATTGCCATTGTAGGATTGACAAATCACATCATAATATCTTTTTGTAGGCGAGGCTACCTCAAATCTCAGTGTAGAGGTTCGGCTTTCAGGATCTTTGAGAGAACGAAATAGAAAATTGAGGAGAGATTTAGGGAATGGTGGGGAGTGGCGGGATACGGTTAGCCGTAAGTCCTTACCTAAGAATGGAGGGGGGATGAAAGGAAAAAGCTCGTGGAAGGCACGCGAGGCATATTCAACTTGAAGTTCGGAGTCTGTAAGGACAATTCCTATAGGTAGACTCTCGGTGATTTTCTCCAATCTTTGGAAAGGTTCCATGATGGATGTAACGTTGTGATGTAGGACAAAAAATCCAGAATTATTTTGCAGTGGATGGGTTTCAACCATGTAAAGTTCGTTTTGTTGCTCGATGATGGATGGTAGAGGCTTGGTTGCTGTGGGAATAGACAAAGGGCATTCTTCGCAAGGGGTGTCTCTGTCAAAAAGATGAGTATAGCATTTTTTTGAGTTTGGGGCGCGATTGTCAGCCGTCTCTTTGTTTGACCAGAGAAGGGCAAATTCGTGTGTTACGACAACCGCCAGAGTGTTTGTTGAGTTAAAAAACTTCTGGCAATTTTTTATATCTGAAAGAAACATGTTGTTTTCAAAACTCTCTTTCATATGGGTGTCCCAAAGATATTTTTCGGTTT
>JAOZMY010000005.1:0-7263 GCA_029934085.1 bacterium
TTCCGATCCCGTGGGCGAAGTTGTCGATGCTGCAGATGCAACAGTAGGCCAGGCCCGTCTCCTGGGCGATGGTGGCTTCTGAAGCCGCCGTCATCCCCACACAGTCGGCGAATTGGGCGAGAAGCTGAATCTCCGCGCGGGTTTCAAAGCGAGGGCCCAAAGTTTGCCAGTAGACCCCCTGCTCGAAGAAGGCGATTTCATGAGGTCTTAAGAGGTCGATGAGGGATTGACGCAGCGGCTCGTCGAAACCGGGGACGATGTGGGGATCATGGTTGCTCTCGAAGATGGTGGGAACGTCCACGAGGCTGATGTAGTCGTGGGGAATTAGAAGACTTCCCGGCGGGATGGATTCTTTCAGGCTTCCCACCGACTGAAAACCAAGGACACAACGGACTCCCGCTTGTTTTAATGCCGTGAGGTTGGCGGCGTGCCGGACGCGGTGGGCGGGAATCTCCCCGTCTTTCCCGTGGCGGAAGGCCACGACGGCCTGATCCAGTTGGGTGATGTCCGCCTCTCCGAAGGGTGTGGAAACCGATTGAACAGGCCTGTTTTTGATCGATTCGCTGAAATGGAAACTCGTTCCAATGATGATTCCCAGCCTGTTTTCCATGGCTAACCCTCCGCCATGTATCTACTTGTTTTTCGCGGGGGTGTCAAGGAATTTGCGGGAGGAGGGCCGTCGCGACGGCGGAGGCGTCGGGGAGATGAACGGTCTGCGTTCTTGTAAAAGTCGTCATGAATGGCTATACTTCCACGAAGAAAGAGTCGGGGAATGCCTGTTAGACATTTCAGGAGTAAAAAAACATAAAAGTTGGAGATTGACTTCGATGAGAAATGTAAAAAATATCTTGTTGATGTGCTTGACGGGTGTTACGTTTGTGGGAGGCTATGCCTTTTTGAGATATTCCTACCACGTGGCGGACAGATTTCCGTTTACGCAGGAGATTGTGCTGGTTGTTTTAGGGACGGTTGTAACGGTTTTGATTACCGCCCTGCTCCTCAACAAACAAACGGCCGTGGAGGTTCAGAAAGAACAGAATATCCGATTCCTTGAACTGAAGAGAAAAAATTACGAGGATCTCATTGATCAGATAGAGGATATTGTTCTGTCCGAAAATATCACCGAAGAGGACATCGTGCGGTTCCAGTTCATCACGCATCGTTTGGCGATTTCCTCTTCTCCCCCCGTTTTGGAGGAATACCACAACTTTCTCGAGGCCCTCAACGCGGCGGCCAAGGATAAAAGTATCAGCGGTGAGGACCCGAGGAAACTGTCGGAGAGTCTGGCGAACCTGACCATAAAGATTCGGGCGGACCTGATCGGGGAGGCGGATATCGCCGCGGATTATACCCAGGAACAGATCAAGCGGCTTATCTTGAGGAATTCCGACGAATCGATGGAGCTTTCCGAAAGCGTATAATCCGTTTCGGATATAACTTGTAATCTCGTTGCGTTATTGTAGAATATTTTGCAAAAAGGAGTGGAATCATGCCGGAAGAAAAACAATCGGTCCCGATGAACCGGGATGAGGCCCTGGAGCTTCTCAAGTCCTATGTCCATCAGGAAAACCTGATCAAGCACTGTCTGGCCACAGAAGCCATCATGCGGAGCCTGGCGGAGCGTTTCGGAGAAGATCCCGAAAAGTGGGGAATCGCGGGCCTGCTTCACGACCTCGATTACGAAGAGACCTATGAAACTCCGGAGGAGCATGCGAAAAAGACCGCGGAGATTCTTGAAGAGAAGGGATTCCCCCGGGACATGATCGACGCGATCTTAGCGCACAACGCGGAGGCATTGGGCATCGAGCGCAAATCCCGTTTCGATTTTGCCATTACCTGTTCGGAATGTATTACAGGCCTGATTACAGCCACGACCTTGGTCTATCCCGACAAGAAATTGGCGAGTGTCAAACCGAAGTCCATTACGAAGCGGATGAAGGAAAAAGGATTCGCGCGGAGTGTCAACCGGGACCTCATTCGCCTCTGTGAAAGGATCGATATCCCTCTTCCCGAGTTTGCCCAGATCAGCCTCGAGGCCATGCGGGGAATTGCCGACGACCTGGGGCTGTAGTTTCGAGGCGTTTGACCTCATCCTGAACATGCTTAGATTCTAATAAAAAGAGGTGAATGATTATGATGTTGCCTTACGACATGCCTCCCTACCGGCCTCCGAGTGAGGCCTACAGCGTGCTGATCCGGGCCACGCGCGGGTGCCCCTGGAACAAGTGCACCTTCTGCGGCATGTATAAAGAAGAACGATTTGAAATCAAACCGGTGGAGACGATCAAGAAAGATATCGACGTGGCCTGCGCCTTTTACGGGCCGAACGTGAAGCGGGTCTTCATCGGGGATTCCAATAGCCTGGTGATGAAACCGAAGGATCTGATCGAGGTTTTGCGTCACCTTTATGAAAAGTTTCCGACCCTGGAACGGGTAACGATGTATGCGCGGGCCAAGACGGTGCGACGCAGGAAGTTAGAGGATTTGAAGGCTATCCAGGAAGCCGGCTTGACGCGGCTTCACGTGGGTCTGGAGACAGGGGACAGGTATCTCCTGGAGTTCATCAAAAAGGGGGCCACCCCGGAACAGATGATTGAGGGCGGGAAAAAGGCCTTGGAGGCGGGATATGAATTGTCCCTCTATGTCCTGTTGGGAATTGGAGGAGAGGATCGCTCACAGGATCACGCCTTGCATACCGCCGAGGTTTTAAACGCCATCGATCCGCATTTCATCCGGGTCCGAACCCTGGTGCCGTATCCTGGTACCCCGATCTTCGAACAGATCAACGAGGGAATCTTCACGCCTGCCTCACCCAAGACCCTGCTGGAAGAAACCCTTACATTAGTGGAAAACCTGGATGTGCACAGCGAGTTTTTGTCCGACCATATCTCCAATTTGGTGGACCTGAACGGAAAACTGCCGGATGATAAACCAAAGATGGTGACTGCTATGCAGGAGATCCTTGACGAGATCGAGGAGAAACCGGAATTGCTGGAGACCTATTTCAAGCCGAGGGATTATCGGTGTCTGTGAAAGAGGTAAAAGGTAAAAGGTAAAAGGTAAGGGTTAAAGGTCAAAAATAAGGGGTCTGAGGAAAATTTGGGTTGCCGGTGATCTCTCCTTTACTTTTTTCTTAAAAGTCTATACAAAAAAATCATGAACACAGATGAACGCCGTATTTTGGTAGTAGCGAGCTTCGGCCACTTCATGAGCCATTTCAACATGATGGTCTTTCCCGCCCTTGTTCTTCCTCTGACTACCTACTATCATCTCGACTTCAGCCAGGTCATACGCCTCTCTTTCCTTATGTACCTTTTCTATGGTATCTCCGCCCTCCCGTGGGGTTTGGCTACGGATAAGTTTGGGGCGAAGAGGCTCCTCATGACCTTTTTTCTCGGGTCTGGAATATGTGCCTTGCTGGCCGCGTTTTTCATGGGGACTTCTCTCGGACTTGGGCTGTTTATGACCGGAATCGGTGTTTTTTCAGGGATTTATCATCCCGCCGGGATCGGACTGATCTCCAGGGGGATTCGCCAGATCGGCAAAGGTATGGGGATCAACGGCATGGCGGGAAACCTGGGTTTCGCCTTCGCCCCGCTGATTACGGGCTTCATCAACTGGAAATGGGGGCCTAAGGCGGCCTATCTCTTTTTGGGAATTTTCAACCTTCTGGGATGCGCCCTTATCTATTTCCTTGAGATAACGGAGCCGGAGAAAAAGGTAGAGGAGAAAAAGTCCGGGAAGGACGGACTTCTCAAGGCCTTTATCATCCTTTGCGTCGCCATGATCCTTGGAGGCATTACCTTCCGCGGCTTGACCGTCACGCTACCTTCCCTCTTTGAACTTCGCAATCCGGAGCTGTTGAAGGCACTGGCAGGAGCGGTGAGCTTTTTGAAGTCTTATAACGTTTCGGCCTCTATTTTGACCTCTCTCGTTTTTGTTATCGGTATCTTCGGGCTCTACCTCGGGGGATACATGGCGGATCACATGGATTTGAGGTGGGGCTACATCATCTTCAACGGCCTCGCCTTTTTCGGTGCCTTGGGGATGGCCTATTTTACGGATATTCCCCTCATCGCTGTTTCCATATTCTATGCCTTTTTCCTCACAGGGCTTCAGCCAATCGAGAATACGTTGGTTGCCCGGTATACGCCGGATCGGCTTCGTCACTCGGGGTACGGCGTCAAATTCGTCCTGAAGTTTGGGGTGGGGGCCCTGGCGGTACAGCTTGTCGGATGGATCAAGGCGGCATGGTCGATTCAGGCGGTCTTCATTATGATGGCTATCGTTTCGCTCCTTGTCGTGGGGACGATCATCGTGCTCATCGTGGTTACGCGTCCCATGAAAGCCCACTCGTAAGGTTATTTCCCCGGAAAAATACGTTATTGTAAGTCCGTAAAAAATCGTTTGACACGTGATGGCGTGTATTCTATAATGCCGTGCCGTGGTGAGCTTAAAAACATGTGTTTTTACCATCATTTTTAAACATCTTGTCCCCCATAACAAGAAAACTGGAGAGGAGGAAGTATGAAATCGTATCTGTTTGCCCCAGGGCCTACGCCGGTTCCGGAGAACGTGTTGCTCCGTATGGCGGCTCCAATCATTCATCACCGGGAAAAGGTGTTTTCCGATTTGTTTGGGGAAGTTAGAGAAGGACTGAAATATCTCTTTCAGACGAAACAGGAAGTCTTGATTCTGACGGCCTCGGGGACGGGTGCCATGGAGGGTGCGGTGAGCAACCTCTTTTCTAAGGGGGACCAGGTTCTTGTGGTCCGAGCAGGGAAATTTGGCCAACGTTGGGGAGAGCTTGCTGAGGCCTTTGGCCTTTCCCCTGTTTACGCCGATTTTCCATGGGGTGAGCCGGCTGATCCGGAAAAGATAAAGCAGCTCCTTGACGAGAATCCCGCCGTTAAGGGGGTTTTGATTCAGGCCTCTGAAACTTCCACGGGCGTTATGCATCCCATTCGCGAGATCGCGGAGATTACCGCCCCTCGGCAGGATGTTGTCCTCGTGGTGGACGGTATCACGGCCGTTGGCGTGTTCGAGATGCCCATGGATGCCTGGGGAATCGACGTCGTGGTGACGGGTTCTCAAAAGGCCCTGATGCTGCCGCCTGGCCTTGCCTTTATTTCTCTCAGCGAGAAGGCATGGCGAATGGCGGAACAATCGGACATACCGAGATACTACTTTGACTTGAAGAAACACCTCGACTCTGCCCAGAAGAATCAAACCCCTTATACGCCAGCCATTTCCCTCATTATCGGGCTGCACGAGGTCCTTTCCATGCTCATGGAGGAGGGGTTGGAGAACGTTTTCACGAGGCATCACCGCCTGGCCGAGGCCACGCGGGAAGCGGTGAAGGCGATGGGGCTCCAGTTGTTTGCCAAGGCCTCCCCCAGTGACGCCCTGACGGCGGTTCAGATGCCGGAGGGAATCGATGGAATTGAGCTGAAAAAGACCTTTCTGGAGCGGTATGACATGGTGGTGGCCGGCGGACAGAATCAGATAAAGGGAAAGATCATCCGTATCGCCCACCTGGGATATTTCGATCCCATGGATATGTTTCAGGTTATCGGTGCCTTGGAGATGTCCCTTCACAAGTTGGGATATCCCGTTGAACTTGGAAGCGGCTTGAAGGTCTTGTCTGAGAAACTCGCGTAGGAGGAGACGATGAAAGTACTGGTAAGTGACAAACTGGCGGAAACAGGCTTAGACAAATTAACCCACGCGGACGGGATCTTGGTGGATGTTAGGACGGGTTTGTCCCCCGAGGAGCTAAAGGAGATCATCGGGGACTATGACGGGATCATCATTCGAAGCTCAACACATCTCACGAAGGATGTTCTGGAGGTGGCGAAGAATCTGAAGGTTATCGGCCGCGCGGGAATCGGTTTGGATAATGTGGATGTGGCGGAGGCCACGCGGCGGGGGATCGTGGTTATGAACACCCCTCAGGGTAACAATATCGCCGCCGCGGAGCATACCATTTCCATGATGCTTTCCATGGCAAGGAAGATCCCCCAGGCCACGGCCTCTCTCAAGGCGGGCAAGTGGGAGAAAAACCGTTTCATGGGAGTGCAGGTCTATCATAAGATCCTTGGGGTCATCGGAATCGGAAACATTGGGGGCATCGTGGTAGATCGTGCTCAGGGCTTGAAGATGCGTGTGATCGCCTATGATCCTTATATCTCTGAGGAGAGGGCGAGGGAAATGGGGATCGAGCTGGTAAAGGATTTGGACGATCTCTTCTCTCGGGCGGATTTCATAACGGTGCATACTCCTCTTGTCAAGGAGACGCGGAACCTGATCAATAAAGAGGCCTTCCAGAAAATGAAGGACGGGGTCATGATCATCAACTGTGCCCGGGGAGGCATCATCAATGAGCGGGACCTCTATGACGCGATCGTCTCCGGCAAGGTAGCCGGCGCGGCCCTGGATGTTTTCGAGGAAGAGCCTGCGAAGGACAATCCCCTATTCGAGCTGGATCAGGTCATTGTGACGCCTCATCTTGGAGCCTCCACGGGTGAGGCGCAGCGGAATGTGGCCTCGGCCATCGCCGATCAGGTGATTGCCTATCTGCAGCATAAGACGATCCAGAACGCCGTCAACGTGCCCGCCGTGAGTCCGGAGGTCATGGAGCGGATTGGACCCTACCTTGACCTCGCCGAAAGCCTTGGTGGTTTTCTCGCCCAGGCCTGTACCTCTCGGATTGAGGCGGTGGATATAGAGTTTCATGGCGAGATGTTCGAAAGGGAAGATACAGAACCCATCGTCCTTTCGACTTTGAAGGGGCTTCTCTCCCCGGTCATGGGGGATGACGTCAACTTTGTCAACGCCAAGATCATGGCCCAACAGCGGCGGATCAAGATCAAGGAGTCCAAGGTCGAAGACACGGGCGACTATACTACACTGATCGTCCTGAGGGTGAAAGGCAAGGATAAGGAACAGAGTATCTGGGGGACGCTGTTCGGTAAAAAGGAGCCCAGGATCGTTCGCTACAACGATTTCATTATCGAGGCAATCCCGAAGGGCGAGATCCTCCTCGTGGAGAATTATGATCGTCCCGGTGTCATCGGGAATATCGGAATGACCTTGGGTGAGCAAGGTATCAACATTGCTACCATGCAGTTTGGAAGGGACACCATGGGAGGTCAGGCGATTTCGTTGCTTCATCTGGATGCCCCTTTGAGTGACGAAATAATGGAAAGATTGTTGGCTTTGCCAAATATCATTTCTGTTAAATCGATAAGACTATGAAATGGT
>JAOZMY010000005.1:7363-34493 GCA_029934085.1 bacterium
AAAGGTTAAAGGTGGGAATTATGTCAGTAGTGGTTGTGGGAATTCAGTGGGGGGATGAAGGGAAAGGAAAGATCGTCGATCTCCTGACGGAGAAGGCGGATGTGGTCGTCCGCTTTCAGGGCGGAAACAACGCGGGACATACCTTGGTGGTGGAAGGAAAGAAGTTTATCTTCCATCTCATCCCTTCGGGTATTCTCCATAAAGACAAGATGTGTGTGATTGGGAATGGGGTGGTTATCGATCCTTTCGTATTACTCGAGGAGATGAAAACCCTCGAAGAGGAGGGATTCAAGGTTACGTCGGAACGCTTGAAGATAAGCTCCCGGGCCCATATGATTCTTCCTTACCATAGGCATCTCGATCTGGCCCGTGAGGATAAATCAGGCAAGAAGATCGGAACGACAGGACGTGGTATCGGTCCTGCTTACGAAGATAAGGTGGGACGGCGGGGAATCCGGATGGCCGATTTCCTGGCCCCAGAGATCTTCGAACAGAAGCTGAGGGAAAATACCGAATGGGTCAATTTCGTGCTGACCCAGTATCTGGAGAAAGACCCGATTGATCCCAGCGAATTCACGGAACTCGATGACGATCTCCGTGATCGTTTGCGTCCCTTTGTTACGGATACCTCCTTATTGCTCGATGATTCGGCCAGGGCGGGAAAGGCAATTCTGTATGAAGGGGCCCAAGGTGCCTTGTTGGATGTGGACCACGGAACCTATCCATATGTCACATCCTCCAACACGGTAACGGGAAACGTCTGTAGTGGCGCGGGGGTAGGCCCCACGTCGATTAAGGAGATCGTTGGCGTATTGAAGGCCTATACCACGCGAGTCGGAGGAGGGCCTTTCCCCACGGAACTTTTCGACGAGACAGGACAGGCCCTTCGAAACAAGGGGGCCGAGTATGGTGCGACCACGGGACGCCCTCGTCGTTGTGGATGGTTTGATGCCGTTGCTGTGAGGCATGCCGTGAGGGTCAATGGGGTTACATCTCTGGCCCTGACAAAATTGGATGTTCTGGATGACCTGGAGACCATCAAGGTCTGCGTGTCCTATCGTTTGGATGATGCCACGATCGAAGGGTTTCCGGCCCTTTCGACTGATCTGGAACGGGTAGCTCCGGTCTATGAAGAGCTGAAGGGATGGCAGCAGGATATTTCTGGATGCCGCTCGTGGGAAGAGTTGCCGAGCGAGGCGCAGGCCTATGTTTCCTATATCGAGAAAGTCGTGGGTGTCCCGGTGGATATTATTTCCGTGGGGTCTGATCGTGGTCAGACCATTATCAGAAGGCATCCCTTCAGCGGGAAATAGCGGTTCGATTTCCATTTGACATCTTTTTTGCGATGTTTATTGATTAGAAAGTAATTGTGTCCGACTGTTTTCACCGACATGTCGGATGACAGTCGGTGAATCAAGTTGTTTTTGTTAGGGAGATATTGGGACAGACACCCGGAAGCCGGGGATGTATAGGCGTAATTTCATCATTTTGGAAATGAGGCTTCCGTGAAAATCCCTATTATTTCTCTTTTTTTTGTGATATAATCTCAATATCAAAATCTATGAGAGTGGGTAATGGAAAGAAGAAACAGTAAAAAGATGAATCCGTTCTATCGGAATCTGGCCTTCTGGTTGTTGATCAGCCTGTTCATGATCTTCATGTTCAATGTCTTCAACAAGGGTCAAACGACGCATAAAAGTATCATTTTCAGTGACTTTTTGAACATGGTAAACAATGGAGAAGTCATCGCGGTTACCATCCAGGGAAACCGGATCCAGGGAACCACGACCAGTGGAACCCAGTTCAAGACATATTCGCCGGATTACCCCGACCTTGTGAAACTTTTGCAGGGGAAGGGGGTGAAAATCACCGCCAAACCACCGCAAGAATCTCCCCTTTGGCAGTCTATCCTCATTTCATGGTTCCCCATGTTATTGCTGATAGCGGTGTGGATCTTCTTTATGCGACAGATGCAGGTGGGGGGTGGGAAGGCCTTGTCGTTCGGGAAGAGCCGAGCCAAGATCCTCTCCGAGTCGAAGAAAAAGGTAACCTTCAAGGATGTGGCAGGTATTGAAGAGGCCAAGGAGGAGCTTCAGGAGATCATCGAGTTTCTCAAGGATCCGAAGAAATTTACCCGATTGGGCGGGAGAATTCCCAAGGGAGTTCTCCTGATGGGAGCGCCCGGGACGGGCAAGACCCTCCTTGCCAAGGCCATTGCGGGTGAGGCAAACGTCCCCTTTTTCAGTATCAGTGGCTCCGATTTTGTTGAGATGTTTGTCGGCGTGGGGGCCTCCCGGGTCCGTGACCTCTTCGTCCAGGGAAAGAAGAATGCCCCCTGTATTATCTTCATCGACGAGATCGACGCGGTGGGACGTCACCGTGGCGCAGGTTTGGGAGGTGGGCATGATGAACGCGAGCAGACGCTCAACCAGTTGCTGGTTGAGATGGATGGCTTCGAGTCGTCCGACGGCGTCATCCTTATCTCTGCCACCAACCGGCCGGATGTCCTTGACCCTGCCTTGATGCGTCCGGGTCGTTTCGACAGGCAGATTGTGGTTCCTGTTCCCGATGTGAGAGGGCGGGAGGAGATCCTGAAGGTCCATACGCGGAAGACCCCGCTTTCAGAGGAGGTGGACCTTTCCATTATCGCCCGAGGGACCCCTGGGTTTACCGGCGCTGACCTTGAAAACCTCGTCAACGAAGCTGCTCTGCTGGCCGCGCGAAAGGGTAAAGACAAGGTTGGGATGGATGACTTCGAGGAGGCGAAAGACAAGGTCTTGATGGGCGTAGAGCGCAAAAGCATGATCATCTCTGAGGATGAGAAGCGCAATACCGCTTATCACGAGGCGGGGCATACGTTGGTGGCCAAACTTCTTCCTGACACCGATCCCATCCACAAGGTCACGATTATTCCGAGAGGACGTGCCCTCGGGCTAACACAACAGCTTCCCATCGATGAGAAGCATACCTATTCCAAAGACTATCTTATGAACAATATTACCGTCCTGATGGGAGGCCGTGTGGCCGAAGAGCTTATTTTTCAGCATACGACGACCGGGGCGGGGAATGACATCGAGCGGGCGACGGAACTGGCTCGAAAAATGGTGTGTGAATGGGGGATGAGTGAACGTTTGGGACCCTTGGCGTTCGGGAAAAAAGAGGAGCAGATTTTTCTTGGACGCGAGATCGCCCAGCACAAGGATTACAGCGAAAAGACCGCTATCGAGATCGACGAAGAGATTACCTCGATTGTGACCCAGTGCTATGAACGGTCCAAGAAGCTCTTGAGCGAGAATATCGATATTCTCAAGCGCCTTGCGGAGACCCTTCTCGAGAAGGAAGTTCTCGATGGTGATCAGATCGATCGTATCGTCAAGGGACTGCCTTTAGCGGAGGAAGAAAAGCCGCCGGAAGAGAAGTCTCATGAAGAGCAAACATCCCAGGAGCAACCAACAACCGAGACGACCGAAGTAAACGAGGAAGGTACCTCGACTGAGACGTCCGAGGCGGAAGGAACGCCAGGGATTTCATCGGAGGAGAAAGGGAATCCCGAGGTTTAATTTTTCATTGGGTTTGTGAGGAGAGCCAGATGTTGATAAGAGTTCAGGGTTATTTGACATATCTTTCCTTGGCCCAACGTCATTCCCTTGCCTATGGCTGGCAAAGGCTTATGTTTCCCGTGAGTATCCTCGTGGAAGAGGTTCCGCTTGACCTGGTCGAAACATGTGAAGCCTGGGTTCGCAGCAATCAGGGGGCCCTTGAGATCTATCCCTCCAAGCTGGGGAGTGCTGTTGAACGGGATCTTTTGCTGGTATTACCCTTTAAGGCATTCAGAGAGATTTCCGAGAGGTTCGAAGAGATTTCCGAGCTTGTTTCAGCTATTAGAGAGGCCTTGAAGGGGATTAGAAAGCGGGAAACTACCCTGAACTGCGGTGGAAAGACTCTAAAGGTCGGAAAGCGCCCCCGTGTCATGGGGATCATCAACGTCACGCCAGATTCTTTTTCTGACGGAGGATTACACTACCGTGTGGAAAATGCGATACAGCGGGCCTTTCAGATGGTTGAAGAGGGGGCGGATATCATCGATGTGGGCGGGGAGTCTTCCCGACCAGGATCCGACCCGGTCGAGGCCAAGGTTGAAATCGGCCGGATTGTTCCGATTATCTCCAGACTGTCCAGGGAATTACCTGTTCCCATTTCTGTCGATACCACGAAATCGGAGGTAGCCCAGGCTGCCCTTGATGCAGGCGCCGGCATGATTAATGATATCAGTGGTCTTCATTGGGATTTAAAGCTGGCGGACCTTGCGGCCAGGTA
Source organism: bacterium (assembly GCA_029934085.1). GTDB lineage: Bacteria > Desulfobacterota > S145-22 > S145-22 > S145-22 > JAOZMY01. Next base: position 11,681 of record JAOZMY010000005.1, read on the forward strand.
CAAGGTGCCAATTGTCTTGATGCACACGCGGGGGAAACCCAAGACGATGCAGCAGGATATCCAATACACCTCTCTGATTTCGGAAATCCTGCGATATCTGAAGGAAGGGATAGAGGTGGCCATGGCGTCGGGTGTTCCGGAGGATCAGATCATCGTGGATCCGGGGATTGGATTTGGGAAAACGCTTGAAAACAACTTGGAAATCATGAATAATCTATTCGAGCTGTCCGTCCTTAAAAAACCGATCATGCTGGGGGCATCGCGAAAGACCTTTATCGGGAAGGTGTTGGGCCTGGATGTGGATCAGCGTTTGGAAGGAACACTCGCCACGACGGCATACGGAATTATGCATGGGGCGGACATCATCCGAGTTCACGATGTGAAGGAAAACGTCCGCGTTATCCAGATGCTTAATCGAATGATGGGATTAGACGAGGAAGATTTAGAATAGGATGTCGGAGCTTTTTTTCAGCCTACATTGGTATGATGTCTTAGATATCCTCATCGTCGCCTTTATTATCTACAAAATTATCGATCTCATTAAAGGGACGCGAGCCGTTCAGATGGTCGTGGGCCTGGGTGTCTTGTTTGTGGCGTCCCTATTGTCACAAAAGCTTCATCTGGTTACCCTTCACTGGATCCTAACGAGCTTTTTGGGCTCGATCATTTTGGTGATTATCGTTATTTTTCAGAACGATATACGTAAGGCCCTTATGAACATGGGGCAAACCCCGTTTTTCCGAAAGGTTTATTTCTTCGGGAAGGAATCGGAGATCGAGGAGCTCTACAAGGGGATTTCTTCCCTGGTTGAGAGGAAGGTCGGTGCCCTCATCATCCTGGAGAGGAATACCGGGCTAAGGGATTTCATCGAAAAGGGCGTGCAGTTGGATGCGAAGATGAGTGGGGCCTTGCTTGTCAGTATCTTCAACAAGGAATCTCCCATCCACGATGGTGCAGTCATCATCAGCGAAGGGAGGATCGCGGCCGCGGCCTGCTTCCTGCCCTTGACCCAGGATCCAACTCTGGAAAAGGAGCTGGGAACCCGGCATCGGGCGGCCATCGGTCTGACGGAAGAGAACGACTCGGTGGCCATCGTGGTCTCTGAAGAGACGGGAAAGGTGAGTTTTGCCATTGGCGGGAAATTGAGCCGTAAAATGGATGAGAAGGGGATCAAAAAGGTCTTGCAGCGTCTCTTTGTCCAGTCTTCCACGGGGACTCTTGGAGGGATATGGAGGAGAGAGGAATGATGCGCTCGCTGCTCTTCAAGAATTTGGGCCTCAAGATCCTCTCCATCTGTGTCGCTATCGTTCTTTGGTATTCCGTGGTAAGCGAGCGGCAGACCAATCTTCTTGTGACGGTTCCGTTGACGTTCGTGAATGTCCCTAAGGGGATGAAGGTGCGAATGGTCAGCGCGGAGCGCGTCAGCCTTCACCTGGAAGGGCCGGTATCGTCGATTCGCACCATGGAGATTGGGAAGATACGGGGAACCATCGATCTGAAGGGAACCCGGGAGGGGAAGAGCCGGTTCGAGTTGTCACCCTCGCATTTCAATCTTCCCGAGGGGATTCGGATCGCTGGGATCAGCCCCGAAGTAGTCTACGTGATCCTGGAAAAATATCTGACATTTAAACTCCCGGTGAAGCCCCGGTTGAAGGGGAAGGTCGATCCCCACTACGCAATTCGCAAGATTTTCGCGGTCCCCAAATTTGTCTGGGTGGTTGGAGACAGAAAGGCAAAGTCGTCCATTAACAGCATCCCGACGAAAGTTGTGGTGGTGGAGGGGCTGAAGAAGGACCTGAAAAAGGTGGTCCCTCTGGAGGTTCCGAGGGATATTCATCTTAAGGAATCCCTCGAGCATGTCGAAGTTAACGTTGTTCTACGCGAAAAGGTATGGGACAAAGAATTTGTGGGTGTGCCTCTGAAGGTAGAGCAGCCCTCCGAGCTTTTTTCCTATCTCTTGGAACCTTCAAAGATAAAGATCGTGGTCCGGGGATGGGCAACGGCGATCGATGCCCTTTCCCCAAAAGACTTCAATGGGGTTGTTACGGTAGAAGGGTTAAAAGAGGGGGAATATTGGGTTAAACCCAAGGTTGAAGCGCCGGGAGGTGTAAAGGTTTTATCGGTCGTTCCGGAGAAGGTGAAAGTCGTTGTGAAGGAAAAAGTGAAGGATTGAGAGGAGAAACAAAGGCGTGAAGAAGTTGTTTGGAACCGATGGAATCCGGGGAATTGCCAATATGGAACCCATGACGGTGGAAACGGCCATGCGAGTGGGACAGGCCCTCGCCCGGTTATGCAAAAAAAAGAATGGGCAGACGCGAATAAAGATCGTGATCGGAAAAGATACCCGCCTCTCAGGTTACATGTTGGAAACGGCCATCGCCTCCGGGATCTGTTCCATGGGGGCGGATGTTCTTCTGGTAGGTCCGCTTCCCACTCCGGGGATTGCCTTTATTACGAGCAGCATGCGCGCAGACGCGGGGATTGTCATTTCGGCCTCCCACAACCCTTACTATGACAACGGGATCAAGATCTTTTCGGCGGATGGCTATAAACTGCCCGACGACGAAGAGGCTTGGATCGAATGGGCCATCGAACAGACGGATGACGGCATGATGACGCCCACGAAAGACGAGGTAGGAAAGGCCTTCCGGATCGATGACGCTATTGGACGTTATGTCGTGTATCTGAAGGGAACATTCCCCAGGGAGTATGACCTGGATGGGATGAAAATCGCCCTGGACTGTGCCAACGGGGCCGCGTATCGGGTGGCGCCGGCTGTTTTCGAGGAATTGGGGGCGAAGGTCTATCCCGTCGGGGTGAACCCGGATGGCATGAATATCAATCAGGAGTGTGGTTCCCTCTATCCCGAGAATATACGGGAAACGGTCCTGAAAACGGGGGCGGATATCGGAATTAGCTTCGACGGCGATGCGGATCGGGTTGTTTTCGTGGATCATAACGGGCAACTCCTGGATGGGGACAAGACCTTGGTTTTGTGCGCCCTTCACCTTAAAAGTAAGGGGATGCTTTTAAAGGACACGGTGGTAGCCACCATAATGAGTAACTTTGCCCTGGATAAGGTCATGAAGGAGCACGGTATTGAGGTTATCCGGTCGAACGTGGGGGATCGTTACGTGATGGAGGCTATGCAGAAGGGTGGATTTAATCTTGGCGGAGAGCAGTCGGGTCATATCATTTTCCTTGATTACAACACGACGGGGGACGGTATCATCACGGCCCTCCAGGTCCTTTCCGTCATGGTGGAAACCGGAAAGCCCCTTTCTGAACTCGCCAAGGTTATGGAGCCGTTTCCCCAGATTATGAGGAATATTCCCATCAGTCAGCAGATCGACTTGGAAGCAACCCCTGAGATAAGGGAAAAGATCGCATCGGCCCGCAAAAGGTTGGAGGGGCGAGGAAGAATTGTCCTCCGTTATTCGGGAACGGAACCCATTCTGCGACTGATGGTAGAAGGGGAATCGGAAAGGGAGATCAAGGAATTGGCGGATGAGATGGAGCTGTATTTGAAAGAGAAATTCATGGAAATGGAGGAGACATCATGATTCGTTTGGGGGTCAATATCGACCATGTGGCGACGGTTCGTCAGGCGAGAGGGGTGGATTATCCCGACCCGGTCGCGGCGGCGGCAATCGTTGAAATGGCGGGGGCGGATGGGATCGTTGTGCATCTGAGGGAAGACCGTCGACACATCCACGACAGGGATCTTGAGATTTTACGTAAGACGGTGAAGTCCAAGCTGAACTTGGAGATGGCGGCCAACGACGAGATCATTGAGATCGCGTTGGAAACGGTTCCTGACATGGTGACCATTGTTCCCGAGCGGCGCCAAGAACTGACGACAGAGGGCGGTCTTGATGTGGAAACCCATTACGAAAAACTGGCCGCGTTAACAGAGCGAATGCACGTGAAGGGGATCTTTGTCAGCATGTTCATCGACCCCGAGCCCAAGGCCATTGAGCTTTCCAAAAAGATGGGGAGCGATGCCATCGAGCTCCACACGGGGCGATACTGCGATGCCCCCACACCCCAAGAGCAGCAGAAAGAGTTGGAGAGGATCCGGGTTGGTGTGGCGGAAGGGTTGAAACAAGGGCTCCAGGTCAATGCGGGACATGGGCTGAACTACTTCAACGTGAAACCGATTGCGGCTATTCCCGGTGTCGAGGAACTGAATATCGGCCATAGCATCATCGCCCGTGCGATTTTCGTAGGACTCGACAGGGCTGTGAGGGATATGAGGGCCCTGATTGACGAGACCCAAAGGGGATGATTCAGGTCGTATGATCAAGGGGATTGGCGTGGACGCGGTGCAAATCGACCGTTTTCGGAGGGCCATGGGAAGGTGGGGAAAGCGGTTCCTGAACCGTCTTTTCTCCGAAAACGAGATGGAAGAATGCCGGAAGTGGAAGGATCCCGTCCCCCATCTGGCTGTGAAATTCGCCGCGAAGGAGGCCTTCAGTAAGGCGATGGGAACTGGATTTGGAGCGATGCTGTCGCCAAGGGAGTTGGAAGTCCTTCATGACGCGTCTGGTGTTCCCCGGTTTGCGGTGTCTGAAAAGATAAAGAGGCAGTTGAAGGTTCGAAAGATAGAGAACATCTTTTTGTCCCTTTCTCATGATGGCGGTTTAGGGATAGCCTTTGTGATTATGGAGGGATAGAGGTTTAACGTTTGGGAAAATATTTATGGGAGGAAGGCAGAAATGACGGATCGTATCGGGTTCTATGAAAAGGAATGGGAGACGGAATCTCCGGAAGCTCGGGAAAAACGTCAGGCGGCGTGGCTGAAGGAAACGGTGCAGTATGCCTATGCTCATTGTGAAAGCGTCAAGGAAAAGATGGATGAGGCGGGTGTCGGGCCGGATGCCATCAATTCTATTGAAGACTTGGAAAAGATTCCCATAACCCCCAAGCGGGATCTTGTTCAGCTCAATAAGGAAAAGGGACCTTTCGGGGGATTCCTTGGCGTTGACCCTTCCGAATTGAAAAGGATCTATATCTCTCCAGGGCCTATCTACGATCCCCATGGCCGTGAAGAAGATGTCTTCAGTCTCCAGCCCCTCTTTTACAACGCTGGATTCCGGAAGGGAGATCGGGTCCTCAATACCTTTTCCTATCACCTGACCCCCGCGGGTATTTTCTGTGATGAAGCCATCAATGCCTTGGGGTGTGTTCTGATTCCGACGGGCGTGGGAAATACGGAGGTGCAACTCAAGACCATGCTGGATCTCAAGGCCAATGGGTATATCGGCGTCCCAAGCTTTCTGATGAGCCTCATCAAGAAAGCGGAGGAAGCTGGTTACGATTTCAACAAGGATTTTTCCATGGAAGTGGCTTTTGTCGCAGGTGAGATTCTTCCAGACTCCATGCGAAAAACCTTGGAAGAGACCTATCACATTATCGTTCGCCAGGGACTGATCACGGCCGATATCGGGGGAATCACCTACGAGTGCCAGGAAAAGAACGGGATGCACTATTCAGAACATCGTATCGTCGAGATTGTGGACCCGCAAACGGGAAAACAGTTAGGCCCTGGTGAGATCGGGGAAGTTGTCGTGACACCCTTACTCCATAAAACCTATCCCCTGATCAGGCTTGGGACCGGCGACCTTTCTTACTTCGAAGACGATCCGTGTCCGTGTGGCAGGACCTCCCGACGCATGATGAAGATCGTGGGACGGGTGGATCAGGTCACCAAGGTTCGCGGGATGTTTATTCACCCCAGCCAGGTTCAGGAGGTGGCCGCGGCGTTTAAGGAGATCGAGCGGGTCCGGGTCCGGGTGGATCGGGAAGGCGAACGTGACCTGATGTTTTTTGACATTGAGCTTTCGGAGGGGGTTTCGGGGACGGATGTCCTCAAGTCGAGAATCGAGGAAAAGATTCGGGAGGTTTTAAAACTGAGAGGTGACGTGATCTTCGTGGAAAAGGGGACGATTCCCGAAGACGCAAAAGTCATCGAGGATGTGAGAAAGTGGGACTGAACTGATCCCGAAGTCAGAAGGTGGAAGCGATTCGGTTTTTGACCTTCAACCTGACAAACCTAATCGCCCATCTTATCGCCGATCTCAGGCTCGCGGGATCGGCGATTCCTTTTCCCGCGATATCCAGACCGGTTCCGTGATCTACGGAAACTCGGGGAAACGGAAGGCCAAGGGTAACGTTGACACCCCTTTCAAAGGCAAGCATCTTGAAAGGGATCAGTCCCTGGTCGTGATACATGGCGATAAAGACGTCGTATCGCTTCAGGTTCTTTTTCGTGAAGGCCGTGTCCGCTGGCAGGGGGCCTTCGATCCGATTGCCCGCTTTACGGAATTCCTCCACGACGGGCCGAATGATCTGGATTTCCTCTTCTCCCATGTCACCTTCCTCGCCTGCGTGAGGATTTAATCCCAAGACACAAATCTTCGGATCGGAAACCCCGAACCGTGACTGCATAGCCCTGAGAGTCAGCTCGATGATTTCCCTTACCCTTGAGTGATTAAGGGATTTGGGAACCTCTTTCAAAGGAAGGTGAATCGTGGTCAGGGCAACTTTGAGAGGGGTGGAAACCATCATCATGCCAAAACGAGCGGTTTTGGTTAAGGCGGCGAACATCTCCGTATGGCCGGGATAGGAATAACCTCCTTCGTGAAAAGCCTTTTTATGGATAGGGCAGGTAACAACGGCGTCGATCTCACCTCCGAGTGCGGTGTGGATGGCTGTTTCGATATACTGTCCCGCCGCCTTCCCGGTTATCGCATTCACACGTCCTGGCTGAACATCTTTGGGCGAAAGCCCTGTGACGGGAAGGAGGTTGATCCCCTCTCTGCTCGTAAGCAGTGGTTCGTTAAGGGACGAGAGGATCTTTATCTTTTTGGACTGGTGAGGCCTCAAGGCTTTCGTAAGAATAGTAGGGTCTCCGAAAACGATGGGGGCATGGATGGGCAGTCGAAGCTCGTAGGCCTTTAAAATAATCTCGGGACCAATCCCGGCGGGATCGCCCATGGTGATGCCGATTCTTGGAACGAAGCTCAACTTTTTTCCCGTTGTTTAGTATCCATTGTTGTTTTAGTCAGATGTAAAATATCAAAGGCTGGTGGGAATGGCAATCCGAGGAGGAAGAGTGAATCTGGAGAATGGGGTTGTTTTATGCTATAAGGGAGCCTAATCTATGAAAAGTGGATGTGGACTTATGAATGAGACGTAGAGAGACGTGTAAGACGAATGGATTTAAGGTTCTGACGGGTAGCCTGTTTATCTTTCTTGCCTTCCTGGTATTTTCTCAAAATGCTTATTCCGTGGATTTTAAGGGGTTTCTTACCCCAAAGATAAAAAAAGCGGAACCGGCGCCGGCAAAAGAAGAGATTACCGATATCATCCCTTACGCGGCCAGGTTGACGCGGGAGTATTATGATCTCAAGAACAGTATCCGCTTCGCCTATGAATTGGATAAGGTCCGGGATCGCCTGGAGAAGGTCGAGCAGGACGTGGAGGATCTTTCCATCGACATCGCGTTTCTGGGGGGTGATCCTCACCAGAATTACAATCGACTTCTCTATTTCAATGAGGAGTTAATGGAAATCGAAAAGACCTTAGTGCGGATTGACAAGACGCTTTCCTCCACGAAAGTGACGTTGATGAAAGCCCGTGAGAAGTGGCTTAGCGAGAAGCAAAAGATTCCCAAGTTGGAGGCGTTCGTCAAGAAGCTGGGGCCGTTGAGCGTGGAAAAGAAAGCCTTGTCGAACCTCAAGGGGACGATTCGCAATGCCCTGATGTTGGTTGATGATAGATTACGCCCAATTCTCGATGTCGAACAGATGCTTTCGGATCTCAGGGTGAAGAATCACGCCCTAATTCTCGAGGTGAACAACTGGTTAAGAACTTATAAGGGGGAGATCCTGGACAGAAATGCCCCTTCTATTCTTTCACTAACCTACTTCAAGCAGCTAAACGGGGAGTTATGGAAACAGGCCTGGAAGAGTCTGCTTGAGTTTGTCATACAGCAGGGACGGCACGTGATGAAAAATATATGGCTTATCATCAGCATTGTGGTCGTCTCTCTTCTCCTAACAATTTTGATCTATCGCAGTAGGCACCATGTGGACATGGTTTCCAGGTGGTATGTATTTACGAGACATCCCATTGCTTCGTCTATCTTCATCTGTTTCACTTTTTTTGGGGCATCTATCAAACCTCTCCCACCAGGCTGGTATCCTGCTTTTCAGTTCGGGGTAATCTTGACGGTCATGCATCTGGTGAAGGGGATGTTTGGGGATGTGTGGAAGTGGCGAGTCGTCAACCGGTTATCCATCTTGCTCCTCGTGACCTCCCTGATGCGGATGGTTGTTTTCCCCCGGCCTCTTCTGCGCCTCGTGGTTACGCTCATCGCCATGATCGGGATCTTTTTCTGCTTCTGGGAGAGTTGTCATAAAAAGAATTATGAAGGAGCCCCTTTGATCGTCTTGAGTCTGAGGCTTGGGACGCTTATCCTGTTTGCCGTCCTTGTCGCGGAGATTTTGGGCTATGCGGGTTTTTCCCTCTACCTTATGAACTCTTTCCTCATGACGGTTTTTGCCGTCCTAAACATCTGGATGCTCTATCTGGTCGTAAGCGGGTTTTTCGAATTGGTCCTCTATAAACTCCCCTTTCCCTTTGTTCGTAAAAACGCCGATGTGATTTTTCATCGTTTAAAGCCATTGCTGACCATTTTCTTTTCTGTTCTCTTTTGCCTTTCCGCCCTTGTTGTCTGGAAGGTGTATACCACGAAGGCAGAGGCGCTACAGCAGGTTTTTTCTATGGGTATTCAGATCGGGGACGTGAATGTCACGATCGAGATCATTATTTCCGCGATCTTTGTCCTTTATGGTTCTTTCCTTGCCTCGTGGGCTATCCAGGCCGTGCTATTGCAGGAGGTTTTACCACGCTGCAAGATGGAGTTGGGAAGCCAACTTTCCATTTCTCGGCTCGTCCATTACGGGATTGTGTTCGTGGGGTTCCTAATCACCCTTCGGGTTCTCGGATTTGGTTTGACGAACTTGACGATTATCGGCGGGGCCCTGGGGGTGGGGGTTGGATTCGGGCTTCAGGCCATCGTTAACAACTTCGCAAGCGGTCTCATCCTTCTGTTTGAGCGTCCCATCAAGATGGGCGATACCATCCAGATCGACAACGAGATGGCTATTGTGAAGCGCCTGGGACTTCGCGCCACCGTCGTGCAGACCCTCGACAACGCGGAGATCGTGGTTCCCAATAGCGATCTGATCACGTCCAAAGTAACCAACTGGACTCTGGCAAGCCGGCGGGTCCGGGTTAGGATTCAGGTTGGGGTCGCCTATGGTTCCGATATCGATAAAGTCAGGGAGATCCTCCTCAGGTGTGCGAGGGAGAACGACAAGGTGTTGAAATACCCTGAACCGCAGGCCTTGTTTCTCTCTTTTGGGGATAGTTCTCTCAACTTTGAGCTCCGCGTGTGGATCGATGAGTTTATGGACAGCACAGGTGGAGTCCAAAGCGAGCTGAATCACACGATCAATGAGGCGTTCGCCGAGGCTGGGATCGAAATTCCCTTTCCCCAGACAGATCTCCATCTGCGCAGCGTGGAGGACGACGCGGCGAAGACCCTTCGAGGGGAGAAGGTGCGGGTGAATGAACCGGTGCCGGATTCATCGGGAGATGGGAAAGAAGGAGATCCCGCCTAAACTTCTATGGAAAAAGGGGAAAGCGTGATGAGTGTCCTCGCGGAATTTGCCATGTTTCCAACGGATAAGGGGGAGAGTGTGAGCCCCTACGTGAGCCGCATTCTCAAGATATTTCAGAAAGGAGAGATTCCTTACCGATTAACGCCCATGGGAACCGTTTTCGAGACGGAGACCTTGCCCCAGGCGCTAAGTATCATAGAAGAAGCCTACGAAAAGCTTGCCCCCGATTGCCGCCGGGTTTACGCGACGGTAAAGTTCGATATACGGGAAGGAGTCACGAACAGGATGGAGGGAAAGATCGCTTCCATCGAAGAGAAGATCGGGAAGGTGGTTTCATAGTTTTCGTCCCCACTTTAAGGCGTTTCTGGGGATAGCAAAGATGACGGATTCCTGATAGACGACCTCGTATCCCGTCTGCTTGAAGGGTAAAAAAGCGAGGGAAACCTGTTTGATCTCCGGTTTGACCTGGGGAAGTTCCGGGAAGAACCGGTCTTTTTTTGCCCCGATCTCTGCCAGGACAATGGGAATCAGTTTCTGGACCTTCTGCGGGGGAAGGAGGACGGGATAAGAATTCTTGGGGATCTTGTCGGCGAGGTGGGTCTCGGGCTGGGCGAGGGTGAAGACCTTGCAGATCTGTAGAAAGAGACGGGGCTGAACCTTGAAAGCGGGAATGAAGGCATGCAGTGGGGAAGATTTCGATGAGATGCGAACCTGGTTGGCAAATCGGGCCAGGTCACGGGTATCGTGGAGTTCGAGTTGCGGAACTGCGGTTTGTATCTTCCAGAAGGGGAGATAAAAGGCGTCAGGATCCTCGTTCGCCGGAATCTCGAAGGGGATAGGGGTATAGTGCCCTTGACGGATTCCCCACACCCGGTTGCAGCCGGGGCAGAGGACAGCCCAGCTTTCCTCCTCGCATTTCAGGTCCCAGCCGCAGTTGGGACAGAGAAGGGGCAATGTCCCGGGTGACGGGAGCGATTCACTGGCGTTGTGAGTGAATCGTTCCAGAGAGGGAAGATCCATTTTCCCGATAGGTTTTGTTGTCAGGCCGTCGTTTAGAATCACGGAGGTTCCGCTCTCCGGGATCACGGGAAAGTAGATAAGGCTGTTTCCTTCGTCGAGAAATACCGAGACGACGGGCTCATATTTCTTGAAAACGGTTTGTGTTTTGGAAGGAGACCATCGGGAAAGGTCCGAATGGTCGAAGGGATCGGAGTCGCCGAGGCCGGACATGAAGAGGTTGGTCTCTTTATGAATGACTTCCCTCTCCGTGAGGGTAGAGTCTATCTGACGGGTTGCCCGTTTGAGGAGATCCTTAAAATTCACGCGGGGATGGACAAAGGGCCCCTCTTCCACGCTTGCGAAGCTCAGCTTGGTTGCCTGAGGACGCATCCCTAAAGACATCATCCTGAGAGGGATATCGATGGCAAGATAGGTTTTGTCGATAGGCTTTCCGACTGTTTTGGGAGGAAGGTAGGCCGTGAACCCCAATCCCTTGATTCGCCAGAAGGGAAGAAAAATAGTTTCATCTGAAGCGATTTTAGGGGGAATGGCGTATCGAAACGGTCCTTTGGGTGTCAGATAGAGCCGCGTCTTACAGTAGGGGCAGTTCAGGACGTGTTGGGCCTCCTTCAAGGTAATGGGGGCGCCGCATTGAGGGCATTGGGTTTCGACCTGCCAGGTTCGCATCCTATTTTAGCTTTTCTCCACATGCGTTGCAGTAAATGGCCTGTGGGAGGTTTTCCGCTCCGCAGTGAGGACAAGTAATCATTTGTGTTGTAGATTCGATCTTCGTACCGCAGCGCGGGCAGAATTGGGCATTGGGCGGGAGGTTCTTCCCGCAATTGGGGCACTTATTGATGATGACGAGCTGATGGCCGCAATAAGGGCAGAAGCGCGCGTCCGGGGGAACCACCTGGTGGCACTCGGGACAGGTGAGCTTTGGGGTTTGATTGGCTTGCGGCTGATGAATTGCCCCCGCCAAAAGGCCCGGGATGAGCATCCCGACCCCGAGACCCACGCCGCTTCCCGCTGCCCCTTCACCGGCCGAGGCCTTTTCCATGGCCATTCCCGCCTTCATCTTGACGAAATCGTCCAGGTTTCCTAGGACGGCGAGGCGGCTCTTGTCGTCGATGGCCTGTTGTACCTCCTGCGGGGGGGTGATGGAGGTGATATAGAGATTTTCCAGAAGCAGGCCGTAATCGCTGAAATCCGTTCGGAGGCGTTCCTCCAGACCCTTGGCGAGGGTGTCATAACGATCCGGCAGGTTGAGAATGGTGTCGAGTTCTTCGCCGAGGTAGTCGTTGAAACGGGAGACGACCACGCGTCCGAGATAGTCCTCGATGTCCTCCGTGGTGTAGATGCCCTGGGTGCCGACCATCCGGTTGACGAAGAGGACGGGTTGGGCGACTTGGATATTGAAGATCCCGAAAGCCCGGAGCCTTACCAATCCCAATTCCGAGTCCTTGAAGGCGACGGGATCTCGGGTGCCCCATTTTAGGTTGGGGAAGACTTTCATATTCGTGAAGTAGACTTCGGCACGGAAAGGGCTGGTAAATCCCCATGGAAGACTCAGTACCTTTGTAAGGATGGGGATATTCATCGTGGAAAGTGTGTGACGTCCCGGGCCGATGACGTCGTAGGCCCGGCCGTTATAGAAAAAGACGGCGGCCTGGTTATCTCTCACGATGAGCTGGGCGCCCAGCTTGATCTCCCCCGATCCCTTTTCCGGGATTCGGTGAACGATTTCTTTGCCGGTTTTATCAAACCATTCGATGACCTCTAAAAAGACGACGTTGTCCGTTCCCATAAGAATCCTCCTCTTTTATAAAGGGGGTTAACTTTTTCGCATCAGAGCTGTCCGGCTCCTGAAGATCTTGGGTTGACTTTCCAATGTGAATCCACTTTTTTCCGCCATGGCAAGGGTCGCCTCGAAGTTTTCTCGGGTTACGTGCCCCTTGGGTTCAGCAAGAAGGAGTTTACCCCGTGCCTTTAGCAGGGAATGAAATTCTGTGAATGTGTGAACCGGATCAGGAACCTCGTGAACCACGGCTAAGGCCAGGATGAAATCGATCTTTTCTTGATAACCTTCCAGGCCTATGGTGCCCGGAACGGCCAAATGGGTTTCGATTCTGTTGGCCAGCCCCGCCTTTTTGGCCCGCTTTACAAGGGTACGCAGCATCTTTTCCTGAATATCCACGGCAATAACCTTGCCTCCAGGTCCTACCATGCGGGCCATGGGAAGGGAAAAGAATCCCATGGCGCATCCATAGTCGAGAACCGTCATTTCCTCGCGGATATACGGTTCAAGGATCCTTTTTGGGTTTTGGTAGAGATTCCTCATGGGGTTGATAAGGAGGTATCCCACCCAGAAAGGACAGGTGTCGTTTTTATGACCAGACATGAGATCCCTTGTGGAGGTGAGCATTCATGTTCATTTTCTATCATATAACCCTGAAGTGGAAAAGGAGGGCCCTGGGCGGGTAGACCGTCGGGTATTGGACATCTTGTCTCAAAAAAGGTAAAAAAGATTGAGATGCGAGGAATATTTCGTAGATTAATTACAATCCGCACCAACATCCTGACTAACTTTATAATTGTTGTCGCCCTGGTCGCGGCGGGCCTTCTCTTTCTTCAGTATCACTTTAGCAAGAGGTTGGCTCTGGAAGCAACTCGAGGAACCTTTCATCAGATCGCCCGGAAGGTAGCGGTTCACATGGAGGATAACGATCATTTCATCCGAACCTTTCTTTACCAGATGGCGCTCTATCCAAACATCACGGAGGAACCGCCGGTTGGAATCCTTCCGGAAAACGCCGTCCGTTTCATTCGAACCATGTCCCATCTCAAATCCTTCTATTCCATGTATGTGGGATACCCAAACGGGGATATCATGGAGGTTGTCAATCTCAGGGGCGTCGGTTCCCTGCATAAGGCTTTTGCAGTACCGGAAAAAGCACGGTGGTCGGTTGTCCGGGTTTTTGAGGGGAGCGGTGAAAGGGTTTGGCGATATGATTTTTATGACACGGATCTGCATTGGCTGAGGCGTGAGGAGGTGCCGACCACGTATGATGCAAGGAAGCGCCCGTGGTATCTCCTGGCAAAGGAATACGACGCCCCTGTTCGTAGTGCTCCCTACCTTTTTGAAAGCCTGGGAAGAAAAGGGATTACCTATTCTTTAATGATAGGAAAAGGAAAGGCGGTTGTTGCCATCGATTTTACCCTGGAGCATATTGAACGGTTTCTCCGCGATCAGATCTTCGTGCCCACGTCGAAGGTGGACATGTTTGACCGTAAGGGGAATCTCATCGCCTCATCTGATGATGCTGGAGAAACGGATCCCTTGTTTCTCGGTATATTCAAAGACGGTGCCTACCGAAAGGTCCTGACCAGGGAGAGGAAGGGGCGCCGCGTCTTCACTATGGTCATCCCCGTGCCCAACGGCTTCGGTCGGGATACCTACCTGGGATTCAGCGTCGATGCCGCTGTCATGATGAAGCCTTATATGAGGAATATCTATTATGCGTTTGGCGCAGCCCTGATCGCGCTGATTCTTAGTATACCCCTCATAATCCTCACAACCTTGCGGATCGTCAGACCCATCAAGGCCCTTATGAGAGAGAATGAGAAGGTCAAGGAGCGTCGATTCGACGAGGTGCAGCCTGTCCAAACTTACATCATCGAGTTGATCGAGTTGTCCGATTCTCTGATCTCCATGTCCCGCAGCATTCAGGAGTATGAGAGGTCCCTTGAGGATATGATCGACTCCTTCGTCAAACTGATTGCCGGGGCCATCGACGCCAAGTCTCCCTACACGGGGGGACATTGCAAACGGGTTCCTCTCATCGCTCTGGAGTTGGCGAAGGCGGCGAGTGCATCGGAGGATGAAGCCTTCAAATCCTTTCGTTTTGAGAGGGAAGAGGACTGGAAGGCCTTCGAGATGGGAGCCTGGCTTCACGATTGCGGGAAGATCACGACCCCTGAATTCGTCGTGGACAAGGCGACCAAATTAGAGACGATCTACAACCGGATTCACGAGATCCGGACTCGCTTCGAAGTCATCTGGCGTGACGTGGACATCGCCTTTTACGAGCGTTTGATCAAAGGGGAGGATAGGGGGATCCTCGAGGCCTGGCGGGAGGAAGAGCGACGCCGACTCCTCGACGATTTCGCCTTTGTGGCTCGCTGCAACATCGGGGGGGATTTCATGGACGAAGAAAAGAAGAAACGCCTGCGGGAGATTGCGAAGCGAACCTGGGTTCGGCACTTCAGCAACCGTCTCGGTATCTCCGAAAACGAACGGCGGCTCTTCGGAAACACGGAGGAACCTTCTCCTCCCGTCACTGAACCGCTTTTAGCGGATCGGCCCGAACATCTCGTCCCGCGTACCCATTTTGACGAGGAGGCGTATCGTCAAAAGGGATTCAAGCTCGAGGTCCCGGAGTACCTCTATAATTTTGGTGAGCTTTACAATCTCTCGATAGAGCGTGGAACCCTGACCGCTGAAGATATCTTCAAAATCAGGGAACACGTCATCATGACCATTGAGATGCTCGAACAGCTCCCTTACCCCGATCCGCTGGTTAGGATACCGGAGTATGCGGGCACCCATCACGAGGCCCTCGACGGCTCGGGATACCCGAGAAGATTAGATGGTGAAAGACTCTCCATACCCTCCAGGATCATGGCGATCGCCGATATCTTCGAGGCCTTGACGGCCTCCGACCGGCCCTACAAAAAGGGCAAGACCCTCTCCGAGGCGCTGAAGATCATGGGTTTCATGGTAAGGGATGGCCATCTCGACGCGGCACTGTTTGCCCTCTTCATCCGTTCCGGGATCTACAGGACATACGCGGAGAATAACCTGACGTCGGAGCAGATCGATGCCATCGATGAAGAAGAGTTACTGAAGGACCTGACCTCGTTTTGAACGTGATCTTGTTTTCCCGCCCTATTCATTAGTAGGTGCGGGTTTCATCGGGGCTTTTTGGAGATATCCTGGATTCCGGTCTTTTTGGATGAAGTTGTGTCTTGACCGATACCGTAACGTCTTTCGAGTAAAAGGGCAGTCGATCCGAGACCAAGGGCGACGAGGGCGATGAGAAAATAGGGAATAGCCGCCGTGCGCGGAATAGGATGAGACCCGTAGCGTGAGAGGGTGTGCCCCGTGAGGGCGACGAGAGTCCCGTAGAGCAGTTGGAGGAGTCCAATTCCAAAGAATCCCTCGTACCAGGTTCGGGCCATACGCCAACGTTTTTCTGATATCAATGGCTGAATTCCGAAAAACCAGGTAACCGCTCCAAGAAAGATGAGAAGGATTACAGAGACGATCAGAGACAAACCTGATCTCCCCTGTTTTAATCTTGCGGCGACTTGAATCCATAGAGGTAACAGGAGCAAAAACAGGAATAACGCTCCTCCCCCTTGTGAAAACCTCCAGGCCTTCTTTCTCCGGCGTTTTTTACTCATTTGCTGCCAACATAGAGTCTTTAGGGGTTCTTGTAAAGGAGGACTCGGCACCACCTCTATCCCTTGCACTTGTCCAAGATTTGCGTTAGAAGAGTTCCATGCGAATCGGAATCATTGGATTACCATTGAGTGGAAAGACGACCCTGTTCGAGGCCTTGACGGGGAGCTCCCCGGACGACCACAAGGCGGGGCGCCAAGGACCCGACATCAAGGTCGTTAAGGTGATGGACGAAAGAGTGACCCATTTGGCCGAGATGTATCAGCCCAAAAAGGTGACCTATGCGGAGATGGAATATCTCGATTTTGCCGGCATCGTCAAGGATGGTGAGAAGGGGGAAATGGACGGCGCTTTCCTGAAATCCGTTGGGAAGATTGAGGCCTTTGTTCACGTGGTCAGAGTCTTCCCGGAAAGTGTTTTTCCCCATCCCCTTGGCGGGGTAGATCCCCTTCGGGACATCGAGCGTTTTCACACGGACCTGATTCTTTCCGATCTCTCTATCATCGAGAAACGTCTGGAGCGCCTCCAGAAGGACCTGAAACGAGGACTCCCTGTGAAGGAAGAGATCTCCCTGCTCGAGAGGTGTAAGGATACTCTCGAGGAAGAGAGCTTTCTTAATCAACTCGATCTTGAAGAGACGGCGCGGCAACGCCTGAAGGGGTTCGATTTCCTTACCATGCGCCCCATGATCGTGGCCCTCAACGTTCATGAGAGTCAACTGGGAACATCGGAAGTGGATCAGCTTATGGAGAAAATAGAGAAGGTTTATCCTTTTTTATCGGATGGCCTCTTTGTGGTAGCAGGGAAGATCGAGATGGAAATCGCCCAACTTTCGGATGAGGACGCGGCGGTGTTTCTTGAAGACCTGGGGATTAAGGAGAGCGCCATGAATCGGTTGATTCACCTCTGCTACAGGAAACTGGGGCGGATCTCTTTTTTTACTGTGGGAAAGGATGAAGTCAAGGCGTGGACCATCCCCGAGGGGTTACCCGCGGTCAAGGCAGCGGGGGTCATCCATTCGGATTTCGAGCGGGGATTCATCAAGGCCGAAGTGATTTCCTACGATGACCTCATGCGTGTGGGGGGAATTCCCGAGGCGCGCCAGAAGGGTCTTCTACGACTCGAGGGAAAGGATTATCCCGTTCGGGACGGGGATGTGATAACCTTCCGTTTTAACGTATAAGAGCCAATACCATGGGGATTTACGAGAGCACCGCCAAGGGAGGGAAACCGTCTTTACGTCCGGCCCATTACCTTTTAATGGGGTTTGCCGGCGCGATTCTCCTGGGAGCGATTCTGCTCTGGCTTCCCATCAGCACAAATGGGAAGCCAATTTCCTTTGTGGATGCCCTGTTTACCTCCACCTCTGCCGTCTGTGTGACGGGACTTATCGTCGTTGATACGGGAACGAAATTCGCCCTTTTTGGGCAGATCGTGATCCTTACCCTCATCCAGATGGGGGGGCTTGGGATCATGACATTTTCCGTCTTCTTCATGATTCTTCTGGGCAAACGGATCTCCTTCAAGGGGAGGATTGCCATTCACGACAGCTTCAGCCATTCCCCCTTCAAGAACTTCTCCGGGATGCTTCGGGCCATCTTCGTGCTGGCCTTCGGCATCGAGGCATTGGGGGCCCTGGGGCTGACCCTCTGTTTCATGCGGGACTACCCTCTGAAGCAGGCTATCTATTCGGCTGTTTTTCATGCCATCTCCGCCTTCTGCAACGCGGGATTCTCTCTCTTCCCGGATAGCCTGGTGCGGTATCAGAATTCTATCCCGGTGAATATCATCTTTATGTTACTCATCGTCCTTGGGGGGCTGGGGTTCCTCGTGCTCATCGATCTTCCGGCCCTCTTCGACAAGCGGCGGAAACTCTCACTCCATGCGAAGGTGGTTCTGATCACGACGGGCCTCCTCATCGTAGGGGGTGCGGTTTTCATCTTCATTACGGAATACGCTGACCAACTGGCGTCCCTGCCTTGGAAGGGTAAGATCCTGGCGTCCTTCTTCCAATCTGTTACGCCGAGGACAGCGGGGTTCAACACGCTCGACTATACAAAACTTACCAACGCAACCCTCTTTTTTACTCTGTTTCTCATGTTCGTGGGGGCGTCTCCCGGTTCTTGCGGAGGCGGGATCAAGACAAGTACCTTCAGCGTCATGGTTTTGCTTATTTGGCGGCGTATCCACGGGCACAGACGGGTGTCCATTCTCCAGAGAACCCTGCCTCAGGAGGTCACCGATCGGGTCATCGTGATCTCTTTTCTTGCCCTCGTGACGGTATTCGTGGCGACCCTGATCCTACTGGTTTCGGAGGGGTGGGGTGTGCCTACGGGGAAAGAGCGTCTACATCTCATCAATATCCTCTTCGAGGTCGTCTCCGCGTTTGGAACGGTTGGGTTATCAACAGGTATCACGGCCACGCTCTCGGCGTTTGCCAAGGTGGTCCTGGTCGCCGTAATGTATGTGGGGAGGGTGGGACCCGCCACGGTTGCCTTCTCCATGCGTCCTCAGGAAGAGGAACATTTTCAATACGCAGAAGAACACACGATGGTAGGGTAGCTTCTGGGAGAGTTACAGAGACTCCAGTGCCAGGCGCGAAACGGCGTTGAGAGAAAACGGATCCCGCTGTCCTTTCTTGAGGCGGGTGAAACCCGCGTAGGCGATCATGGCGGCATTGTCCGTGCAGAGGGTCTTATCTGGAATGATAATCCGGATGCCGGTTTTTCTCGACTTTCTTTCCAAGACCTCCCTTAGCCGAGAGTTGGCGGCCACGCCCCCCGTAACAACGAGTTCCTGAAGTCCCGTTTCCTCCAGCGCGAAGAACGCCTTCCGAACCAGGGCCTGAACCACGGCCTCCTGGAAAGAGGCGGCCAAATCCCTGACAAGCTCTTTCGGAGGTAGGGTTTTCGATGGATTGCCATATCCCACCTTTTTGAGGGTATAGACGAGGGCGGTTTTTAGTCCGCTGAAACTAAAGTTGAAATTGTCGCGTTGGTTCAGCCCGATGGGGAAATCATAAGCCTTAGGGTTCCCTCCTTCTTGGGAAAGCTTGTCGATAGCGATCCCCCCGGGATAGGGCAGCCCGAGGAGCTTTCCCGCCTTGTCCAGGGCCTCTCCCGCCGCGTCGTCCACGGTTTTACCCAGCAATTCGTATCGTCCATAATCGATGACTTTGTAGAGACTGGTATGACCGCCAGAGACGATCAATCCGAGGAAGGGAAAGTGGGGCCGATCCTCTTCTGACCCGAGAAAGGGGGAGAGAAGATGGCCTTCCAGATGGTGAACGCCTACGAAGGGCTTCTTCTGCGCCCACGCCAAGGCCTTCGCGAAGGAGAGCCCCACTAAAAGGGCGCCCACCAGGCCCGGGGCAAAGGTCGCGACGATGCCGTCCAGGGTATCGAGGGAGACATCAGCCCGCTTCAGGGCCTCCTCAGTGATGGGGACGATGGCCTCGATGTGTTTCCGCGCGGCCAACTCGGGGATAACCCCGCCGTAAGGGGCGTGATCGGCAATCTGGGAACGGACCACGCTCGAGAGGATGCCTGCAGACTCGTGATAGACCGCGGCGGCGGTTTCATCGCAGGAGGATTCAATACCCAAGATGATCATATAAATCCCGAGATCGAGATGTTGGATGGTATCGTCAATAGACTCTCCATGGATGGGGAAGGAAGATTTCCTGGTAGAGTTGAAGGGCGTACTGGTCTGTCATGCCAGCGATGAAGTCGCAGACACATCGTTCATAGGGTTCATCGGGAGGGCAGATTTTTCGCTCGCCCGAGAGCCGCGATTCGTCTTCCATAAAATAGGCGAAGAGATCTTCCAGAATTTTTGAAGACTTTTTGAAATCCGAGACGACTTGAGGACTTTTATAAACCTTCTCATAGAGAAACGAACGAAGCGAAAGGGCGAGGTTTTCAACGCCCGGGGAAAACTGTATCGTGGACAGGGTGGATTGATCCCGGCATGTCTGAACGATATCGACCACGAGGGTGTTGATCCGGCTGGAATGGGTGGTCCCGAGACCCTCCAGGATCTCTTTGGGAACATCGCTCATTCCGATAATCCCGCTCCGTAAAGCGTCGTCCAAGTCGTGATTGATGTAAGCAACCACGTCCGCGATTCGTACCACCTGGCCCTCGAGGGTGGCGGGAACCTGATCTTTCTCCGAGGGGATGATGTCGCCCAATCCCTTGGAATGTTTGAGGATGCCGTCCCGGACCTCAAAGGTAAGGTTAAGCCCTTTTCCGTCCCGTTCCAGTTTGTCCACGACGCGTAGGCTCTGTTCGTAATGTCGGAACCCCCCCGGCATAATCCGGTTGAGGACACTTTCTCCCGCGTGGCCGAAGGGCGTATGCCCCAGGTCATGCCCAAGGGCGATGGCCTCCGTCAGGTCCTCGTTGAGCCCCAGGGCCTTGGAGATGGTCCGGGCGATTTGAGAAACCTCGAGGGTGTGAGTCAGGCGGGTTCGGTAGTGGTCTCCCGCGGGAGAAAGGAAGACCTGAGTCTTGTGCTTCAAACGCCGGAACGACTTGCTATGGATGATACGGTCCCGATCGTGCTGAAAGGCCGGGCGGATATCATCCTCCGCCTCTGGGTGGAGTCTCCCCCTGGATTGGCTGCTCAGGGTAGCGTAAGGGGAAAGGATCTTCCTTTCTTTTTCTTCCAGGGTTTCTCTTATGGTTTTCATGGGTTCTGTCTAATCTTCCTATAACTTCTTTTTCTGAAGGGCTTCCAGGTCCTCATTCGCTCCCATAACGACTAACATGTCGCTGTCCTTGATCACGAAATCAGCCCCGGGAACCATGATCATCTTCTCCGGAACGAATTCCTTGATAGCGATGACCTGAATACGGTATTTTTTGCGAAGATCGATCTCCGCGAGGGTCTTGCCGATGAATTCCTTCGGTGGCGCGATTTCCATAATACTGTAATCGGGTGCCAGCGGGAGAAACTCCATCACGTTCCGAGAGGTCAAACTGTTGGCCAGTTTGATGGCCATCTCTCTTTCGGCGAAGACCACGTCCGTGGCCCCGATCTTTTCCAAGATCTTGGCATGATCGTTACTCTTTGCCTTGACTACGATGTTGTTGATCCCCATTTCCTTGAGGTAGAGGGTCGCGAGAATGCTGGCTTCCATGGGCGTGCCGATGGCGACGATGGCCACGTCCACCTCCGGAACGCCAAGGCTAACGAGGGCGTCTTTGTCCGTGGCGTTGGCCACAACGGCCTGGGAACAGTAATCCTTGATTTCCTGGACCACGTCTCGCTTGGAATCGATAGCAATTACGTCATGTCCCTTCTCGAAGAGGGTCTTAACGAGGTAAAATCCGAACCGTCCTAAACCAATGACCGCAAACCGCCGCATGGTTTCTCCTTTCCGTTTTCGTTGACATCTCAACTGTCACCGTTTAAGATGTCTTAAAGTTTATAATTCCTGGAAGGGATGATGTCAAATAATATCCTTGTGACCGGCGGGGCCGGATATATTGGTGCCATTACCACGTGGGAACTCGTTCGTGCTGGTTATTCCGTGGTGGTCTTGGATAATCTTTCCAAAGGACACAGATCGGCGCTTCCACCGGGTGTTCCCTTTGTCGAGGGAGATATCGGTGATCCCGTGGTGGTCGAGGAAATCATCAATGCCCATGAGATCGATCGGGTGATCCATTTCGCGGCCTTTTCCCTCGTTGGGGAGTCTGTGGAGCAACCTTGGCTCTATTTCGGGAACAACCTCATCAAAGGGATTCGGTTGATCGAAACCTGCGTGTTGAATGGTGTCAAAAACTTTGTCCTTTCCTCCACCGCCGCCGTTTATGGGGATCCCATTCAGGTTCCCATCCCAGAGACTCACCCCTTGATGCCGAAGAATCCCTACGGATTTTCGAAATTGGGTCTGGAGAATCTCCTTGAGAGCTACCATCAGACCCATGACCTGAATGTGGCGTTTCTGAGATATTTCAACGCGGCGGGCGCGGATGCGGGGGGAGAGATCGGAGAGGATCATGATCCCGAAACCCATTTGGTCCCCATTATATTTCAGACCGCCTTAAAAAAACGCGAAAAACTTTATGTTTACGGGGGGGATTACGATACCCCGGACGGCACGGCGATTCGGGACTACATCCATGTCACCGATCTTGCACGGGCGCATATCGCGGTCTTGAATAAGATGGATGAGGGACTCAAACATCATGCCTACAACCTGGGAATCGGACGGGGTTATTCTGTCTTGGAGGTTCTGAAAGAGGCTCAGGAGGTCTGTGGTCTCGAAATCCCTTATGAAATAACGGAGAGAAGGGCGGGGGATCCTCCCATCCTTGTTGCCGATAGCCGACGTTTCGCCAAGGAATTCGATTGGCAGCCCGAGTATGGAGCCCTGACCGAGATCCTCCAAACGGCTTGGCAATGGCATCGAACCCATCCAAATGGCTATGATGAAGGGGGAGAAAATGCTGCCGTTTGACAAGTTTCGCGAGGAGTGCGGCATTTTCGGCGTGTTTAATCACCCGGAAGCGGCGAACCTGACCTATTTGGGGCTTTACGCCCTCCAGCATCGAGGTCAGGAAAGCGCGGGGATTGTCTCTTCGGACGGTCACGGCCTTCACGTTCACAAGGCCATGGGACTGGTAGCGGACATCTTTACTGAAAGGGT
>JAOZMY010000005.1:34593-43846 GCA_029934085.1 bacterium
CGCCCCCTTTCCCTGGGACGCCTGGATGGCGCCACGGTCGTGGCGTCGGAGTCCTGCGCCTTCGACCTGATCGGAGCGACCTTTGAGAGGGAGATCGAGCCGGGGGAGATTATCTACGTGGACAAAGACGGGATGAAGTCCTTCAAGCCCTTCGAACCCGTCCAGCAGAGCCCCTGTGTCTTCGAGTATATCTATTTCGCCCGTCCCGACAGCCTGATCTTCGGGAAAAATGTTTATGAGGTCCGAAAGGAGTTGGGCCGCCAACTGGCTCGGGAGTTCCCCCGAGATGCGGACATCGTTATTCCCGTGCCCGACTCGGGAATGCCGGCGGCCATCGGGTATGCCCAGGAGGCGGGAATTCCCCTGGAACTGGGGCTCATTCGAAATCACTACGTGGGACGAACCTTTATCGAGCCGAAACAGTCCATCCGGCATTTTGGTGTCAAGATAAAACTCAACCCCGTCCGGGAGATCCTGAAGGGAAAGCGGGTCGTGGTGATTGATGACTCCATAGTCCGGGCGACCACGGGTCGTAAGATTATCAAGATGAT
The DNA here is from genome assembly GCA_029934085.1 of bacterium. Classification (GTDB taxonomy): domain Bacteria; phylum Desulfobacterota; class S145-22; order S145-22; family S145-22; genus JAOZMY01. The sequence goes on from JAOZMY010000005.1 coordinate 35,145, forward strand.
CCGCAGCGGCGGTGCCACGAAGGTCCATTTTCTTATCAGCTCGCCGCCCACCCGGTTTCCCTGTTTCTACGGGATCGATACCCCCACCAAGAGCGAGCTGATCGCAAACTCCCATTCCATGGAAGAGATAAGGAAGTATATCACCTGTGACACATTGGGATATCTGAGCATGGAGGGGTTGAGAAAGGTCGTGGACGGGAACAGAGTCCCTTACTGCTATGCCTGCTTTGACGGCCAGTATCCCATCGAATTTCCCGTGGGGATTCCGGAACCCCAGATGCCCCTATTTTATAATATCTCGTGATGGATGAACGGGAAAAAAGATTGCTCTCGCTTCTTCGGGAACGTTCCTACGAGGAGCGAGATGTGGTTTTAACTTCCGGGAAGAAAAGCTCTTACTACATCGATGGTAAGCAAACGACGTTGCACCCCGAGGGGGCTACTCTGACAGGGGAACTCTTCTACGATAAAATCCGTTCTTTTGGTGTGAAGGTGGACGCGGTGGGAGGGCCCACCTTGGGGGCCGATCCTATTGTCACGGCTATTATCATCGCGAGCTATCACCACCACGATCCCATCCCGGGATTCATTATCCGCAAAGAGCCGAAGAAGCACGGGACGATGCAGTGGATCGAAGGCGTTAAGTCCCTCCGTCCCGGCGCGTCTGTGGTCCTGGTTGAAGATGTCATGACCACTGGAGGTTCCCTCCTTAAAGCCGTTCGCGTGGTCAAGGAGTTGGGCTACACTGTGGCCCTGGCGGGCGTTCTTCTGGACCGCCTGGAGGGGGGAGGAGAGGCTCTTCAGGCTGAATCGGTTCCGTTTTTCTCTCTGTTTACGATCGAGGATTTGAAAAGGGGCTGACTTGTAGCTGGAGAGCCACACCGACCAGATCAATTATGAGGAATCAACCAAGCTCTTTTCTTGACACCCCATGGGTCATGTGGTACGCATTTTCAATCGAAGTTTGGCACAAAAAGGGAAAGGAGGGATAGGTAGCATAGGGGGAAGAGTGTGTTTCGGGCCAGATGTTTTTAACCTGAAAGGTATAATGGTAAGAAGTTTTGATTCCAAGTAGGATCATTCATCAAAGAAGAAGGAGGGGGATTATGAAGAAGTTTAAATTGGGACGTGTCATGTTGATCGCGGTTATCGCGTTTATGTTTGTTTTGACGGGGGCCGTTTTGCAGCCGACCTTCGCGGCGGGGAAGAAAATCAAGGTTGCCGCGGTGTTCGAGACCCCTATTGAGGAGCCCTGGGTCAACCAGATCCATGTGGCGTTACTTCGGGCCCAAAAGGAGCTGGGGATTGAATATACCTGGTCTGAAAGCGTCAAGTCGGCGGACTTCGCCCGCGTGATGCGGGAATACGCGGAGAAGGGCTACCAGTTGATCATGGGAGACGCCTTCGGGGCGGAGCGGATCGCCCGCCGCGTGGCCAAGGCCTATCCCAAGGTTGCCTTCGTCTTCGGGTCGGGAATCGGGCCTGCCGAACCGAACTTCGGCGTCTTCGACAACTGGATTCATGAAGCCGCCTATTTATCCGGCATGATCGCGGGAAAGATGACCAAGACGAATAAGATTGGTGTGGTAGCTGGGATGGCGATTCCCGAGATTAACCGTCTCGTTAACGCCTTCAAGGCGGGGGCAAAGGACGTGAACAAGAAGGTGAAGTGCAAGGTCTCTTTCATCGGGTCCTTCTTCGATCCTCCCAAGGCCAAAGAGGCCGCGTTGGCCCAGATCGAGGATGGTGTGGACGTGATCTACGCTGAGCGTTTCGGCGTGATCGAGGCGGCAAAAGAGAAACACGTCCTGGCCATCTCCAACATGTCGGATCAGGCCAAGCTCGCACCGGACACGGTCATCACAGGACCGGTGTGGGATATGTGGCCCACCGTCAAATACGTGGTAGGCTTGGTGAAGGCCGGGGTTTTCACCGCGCAGGATTTCGGGTCTTTTTCCTACATGGCCAAGGGCGGCTGCTATCTGGCGCCCTACCACAAATGGGAAAAGAAGCTGCCTGCGGACGTGAAGCAGTTGGTGGAAAAGCGGAAGAAAGAGATCCTGGCGGGAACCTTCCGCGTGGACATCGACGAATCCATGCCGAAATCGGATTACTAAACCGTATTTCCAGGGCTGTGCGGGGGAAGATGATCTCCCGCACAGCCTTTTTCATTGCCCAGCAGGAGGGTGTATGCCCGTTCCATTGCTCGAAATGGTGGGGATCACCAAGACGTTCGGCACCGTCACGGCCAACGATGACGTCAGCCTAACCCTTTATCCAGGAGACATCTTGGGTCTCCTCGGGGAGAATGGGGCGGGGAAGACCACGCTGATGAACGTCCTCTTCGGGGTTTACACGTCCGATGCCGGGCTTATTCGTATCAATGGACAGCAGGTGAGGATTCGCAGTTCGGCGGACGCCTTGCGTCATGGGGTCGGGATGGTACACCAGCACTTCCATCTTGTGCCCTGCCATACCGTCCTGGAAAACCTCATGGTGGGTCAGAAGGGCCGGGGCGGCAGGCTGGACCGGAAAACCGTTCTTGATGCGTTGAGCGAGATCAAGGAACGTTTCGGTCTCTTCGTGGAGCCTCATGCCCTCGTGAGCGATCTCACCATCGGGGAACAGCAGCGCCTGGAGATTATCAAAGCGCTAATTCGGGGCGCGAAGGTCCTGATCCTGGACGAGCCCACCTCAACCCTTACACCCCAAGAGACGGAAGGTCTCTTCGAGGCCCTGCGGGCTATGTCCTCCGAGGGGATGGGGGTTATCTTTATCTCCCACAAGCTTCAGGAAGTCCGCGCCATTACCAACAAGGTGGTCATCATGCGCCGGGGAAAGGTGACGGCCACATTAGATGATATCGAAAACGTAAGCCGGCATCGGCTGGCGGAGCTGATGTGTGGACACGAAATCGTGCCACCCGTCAAGGATCCGGTCACCCCGGGGGAGGTTCTCCTCTCGTTCCGGAACGTCAGCACGGGCGGGACGGCCCGGTCGCGTCTGAAGGATGTCTCCTTCGAGCTCCGGGAGGGGGAGATCCTGGGAATCGCCGGTGTTTCGGGGAACGGCCAGCGGGAACTGGCGGAGATCATATCGGGAATGCTGTCTCCCTCCTCGGGAACCATGGAAATCAAGGGACAGGAAGTGGGCCGGATTTCGCCCCGTTACGTCCAGAGTCTGGGTGTTGGGCGCATCCCCGAGGACCGGATGGAGATCGGCCTCATTACGGCGCTGCCCTTGAAGGACAACATGGTGTTGCCCAGGATTCACGATCCCCGATTCAGCCGGAAAGGAATCCTGAAACCGCGGGCCATCCTCGACTTCGTTACACGACAGATGAAAGTCTTCGATATCCGTGCTCCGGGTCCCGAGGTGAGGACCGGAACTTTATCGGGTGGGAACCTCCAAAAGGCCCTCCTGGCACGGGAACTGGCGTGGGATCCTCTTGTGCTGCTGGCGGATCAGCCCACCCGCGGGCTGGACGTAGCGGCGGCCCAGTTCGTGCATCAAAAGTTTCTGGAGCTGCGCAAATCGGGGCGGGCGGTGCTCCTCATCAGCGAGGACCTGGAAGAGTTGTTTACCCTCTCCGACCGTATCGCGGTCATGTATGAAGGAAGGATCAATGGCATGATGCCCATCGAGGAAGCGACGGTTCAGAAGGTGGGGCTTCTCATGGCAGGGATGGAGGCGGCGGCGTGATGACCTTTCGCCTGGAACCCCGTGAGCACACCCCCGTATGGTTGAATGCCCTTCTGCCCCTACTGGCGGTGTTCGCCACGCTCGTGATCTGCAGCGGGCTGATCAAACTGGCAGGGGCCTCGGTCTTCTCCGCCTATGCGATCCTCTTCAAGAGCGCCCTGAACAGCCGATTCAATCTCGTGGAGACGGCCGTCAAGGCGACGCCTCTCATCCTCACGGGTCTGGCTGTGGTCGTGGCGTTCCGAGCCAAGTTTTGGAACATCGGTGCCGAGGGACAGCTTTTGGCGGGGGCTATGGCGGCGGCCTATCTCGGAGCCTTGAAGAGTTTTCCCGGATGGAGCCTGATTCCGCTCATGATCGTGGGGGGCGCGCTGGCGGGGGCCATCTGGGCGGCGATTCCGGCCATCCTGAAGACCCGCTACAAGGTGGACGACGTAGTAACTACATTGCTTCTCAACTTCGTCATCTACTACGGCATGATGGCCCTTCTCAATGGGCCGTGGAAGGACCCTTTGAGCGGCTATCCCGATTCCCCGGACATCCTCCCGGCGGCGGAGTTTCCCATCCTTCTCAAGGCGACGCGGTTGCACCTGGGGGTTGTCGTGGCGGTGGTGGCGACGCTGCTGATCTGGTTTCTCGTGCGGCGAACGACACTGGGATTTTCCATTACGGCGGTGGGTGAAAACCCCAAGGCCTCCAGCTACGCGGGGATGAGCGTCTCAAAGGTCATTTTCCTGGCAGCGGCCATCTCGGGCGGCCTGGCGGGTCTGGCCGGGGTGGGGGAGGTCGGCGGATTGCATTTTCAGGTCATGGCGGGGATTTCCCCGGGATATGGCTACACGGGCATTGTCATCGCCATGCTGGCCCGGCTCAATCCCCTCGGCGTGATCCCATCAGCCGTCTTCTTCGCCATCATCATCACGGGGGCGGAGGCCATGTCCCGAGCCACGGGGGTGCCCGTTTTCCTGGCGGACGTCATCCAGGGAACCGCCCTGGTGACCATGCTCATCGCACTTTTATTTAACCAGTACCGACTAAGGTTTAAGAGGGTATCCCATGAATGAGATCCTCTCCCAGATATTTCAGATAGGATTCTTCGCGGCGCTGATCCGGATCGCCACGCCCCTCATCTTTGGGACGATCGGGGAACTCTTTACGGAACGGGCGGGGGTGCTGAACCTCGGGATCGAGGGCATCATGATGCTGGCGGCCATGACAGGCTTTTCCACGACCTATTTCACCCACAGCCTCTGGCTGGGGATCCTGGCGGCCATGGTCACGGGGGTTTTGGCCGGGCTGCTCATGGGGCTGCTGACCGTGAGCCTGGGGCTAAGCCAGCATGTTTCGGGTATTGGGATCACGCTGCTCTGCTCCGGGCTGTCGTTCTTTTTCTATCGCCTCATCTTTGGCCAGCCCTCGTCTCTCCCGAAGATCAAGCCCTTCGAGGTGGTGCCTGTCCCCTTGCTTTCCAAGATCCCCATCATCGGCCCCATTGTCTTCGACCAGTTCGCACTGGTCTACATCGCCCTGATCATTGTCCCCGTCTCGGCGTGGATCCTCTATTCGACACCCTGGGGACTGAATCTTCGGACCGTGGGGGAAAATCCCCGGGCCGCCTTCTCTGCGGGGGTGAGCGTCACAGCCTATCGCTACCAGGGGCTCGCTATCGCGGGGGCCCTGGCGGGCCTGGCGGGGGCCTTTCTCTCCATGGCTCAGTATGACGCCTACACCTTCGGCGTCATCTCCGGGCGGGGATGGGTCTGCATCGCCCTCATCGTCTTCGGCCAGTGGGATCCGTGGAAGAGCGCGGCGGGGGCCTTTCTCTTTGCTTTCATAGACGCCCTCCAGTTACGTCTCCAGGCGAGCGGCGTGATCCACGTGCCCTACCAAGTCTTTCTCATGATGCCCTTTGTTTTCACAATTATTGGCATGGCGCTGGTTTCCCGGAACGCGAGGGTCCCGGCGGCCCTGCTCAAACCTTTCCGTAAGGAGGAACGGTGATGCTGGATTGCCTCATCCGCGGGGTGAACCTCCCCGACGGCCGAAAAAACGTCGATATCGCCATCCAGGATGGCCGGATCGCCGAAGTGGCTTCCAATATCCAGGGGGAGGCGGCTCAGGAGATCGATGCCGCGGGATTCCTCGCCACGCCCCCCTTTGTGGACAGCCACTTTCACATGGATGCCACCCTGACTTACGGGAATCCCCGGGTCAACGAGAGCGGGACCCTGCTGGAAGGTATCGCTCTCTGGGGAGAATTGAAACCGCACCTGACGGTGGAGAGTATCAAGGAACGGGCTCGGAAGCTCTGCCGGTGGGCCATCGCCAAGGGAACCCTGGGCATCCGAAGCCACGTGGACATCAGCGACGAGCGTCTTCTGGCCGTTCAGGCCCTCTTGGAGATTCGTGAGGAGTTCAAGGAATATATCGACCTGCAACTGGTGGCCTTTCCCCAGGACGGCTATCTCCGTCACGAGGGCAGCCGGGCGAACATGGAGCGGGCCCTGGACATGGGCGTGGACGTGGTAGGAGGTATCCCCCACTTCGAGCGAACCATGGAAGAAGGAGCCCGGTCGGTGAAGCTGCTGTGCGAGCTGGCGGAAAAGCGGGGCCTGCTTGTGGACATGCACTGCGACGAGAGCGATGATCCCCTCTCCCGACACGTGGAGACCCTTACCTACCATACGAAGCGCTTGGGGCTTCAGGGGCGTGTGACGGGGTCTCACCTTACCTCCATGCACTCCATGGACAACTACTATGTCAGTAAGCTGATGCCCCTGATGAAGGAGGCCGGCCTGCACGCGGTGGCCAACCCCCTCATCAACATTACCCTTCAGGGGCGGCACGACACCTATCCGAAACGCCGTGGTATGACCCGGGTGAAGGAACTGATGGCCATGGGGATCAATGTCTCCTTCGGCCACGACTGCGTGATGGACCCGTGGTACAGCTTCGGTTCCCACGACATGCTGGAGGTGGCCCATATGGGCCTGCACGTGGCGCAGATGACCGGTGTGGCCGAGATGAAACGGATGTTCGACGCCGTCACGGTCAACGGCGCGAAGACACTGGGGCTTAAAGACTACGGGCTGGCGCCGGGATGTTACGGAGACGTGGTCATTCTCCAGGCGAAGGATGTTCACGAGGCCCTGCGCCTCCGGCCCGTCCGGCTCTACGTAATCCGCCGCGGGAAGATCATCAGCCGGACGATGCCTACCGTGGCAAAGATCACGCTGAAGGATGCCGCCTTCGACGTCGATTTCCGGATGTGAACTGTTTAAGGTACTTACGTTAATGAGTACTTTAATCATAAAACCCGGAATTTGAACCTTCTTACTACAAACAAGGCAAGCTGAAACTTGAATAAAAACCCTCAGATCTTTTCCTGGGCCCTGTATGACTGGGCCAACTCGGCCTTTGCCACGGCGGTGATGGCGGGATTCTTTCCCGTGTTTTTTCGTCAGTACTGGTCCAGCGCCACGGACGTGACGGTGGCAACGTTCCGCCTCGGCCTGGCCAACACCCTGGCGAGCCTTCTTGTGGCGCTTGCTGCTCCCTTGCTGGGAGCTCTATCGGATCTCTATCAGAGGAAAAAGGGATTTCTGCTTTTTTTTGTGCTGATGGGGATTGTGATGACGGGAGGGCTTTTTTTCATTCCCAAAGGGGATTATCTCGCGGCCATGTCCCTGTATGTAATGGCCACGCTGGGATTCATGGGCGGGAATATTTTCTACGATTCTTTACTGCTCGATGTGGCGCCGGAGGGGGCACTGGATCGTGTTTCAGCCCTGGGATATGCCCTCGGGTATATCGGAGGCGGTATCCTCTTTGCCGGGTGTGTTGGGATGGTGCTCTTCCCCGGAGCCTTCGGGTTTGCCTCGAAAGCCATGGCGATGCGGACATCGTTTCTCGCCGTCGCGGCCTGGTGGGCGGTCTTTGCCATTCCCCTGTTCGTTTTTGTTCATCCTCGCGCTGCTGAAGCAAATATCCCTCTTCGGGATCCGCTTCGAAAATGGGGACGTCAGCTTTTCGATACGCTCAGGCTGATGGCGCAGGAAAAAAATGTCTGGATGTTTCTCTTGGGTTACTGGCTCTATATCGACGGGGTAGGGACGGTGATCCGCATGGCGGTGGATTATGGGATGGCCATGGGGTTGAATTCCAGAGACCTCATTCTGGCCTTGTTGGTGACCCAGTTCGTGGGGTTTCCCGCCACCCTTGTTTTCGGAAGGATCGGAGAGCGGTGGGGTCCCAAAGCGGGCATCCTCTTGGGGCTCGCTGGCTATCTCGGGATTGTGGTGGGAAGTCTTTTTGTCACGAAGGGAAGGGACTTCCTCGTCCTGGCCATCGCTGTGGGGCTCGTACAGGGAGGGGTGCAGTCATTGAGCCGCTCACTTTTCGCCCGCCTGATTCCCCGGGGGAGGGAAACGGCCTACTTCGGAATCTACAATATGCTGGGTCGTTTCGCGGCGGTGATCGGCCCCACTTTGATGGGAACGGTGGCTTTTTTGTCAAAGCAGCCGAAGGCGGGGATCCTCTCCGTGGGCGTTCTTTTCTTAGGGGGAACGTGTTTTCTCCTGTTTGTCCGGGAAAAAACTGAAAAAAAGAAAATTCTTTTTTGAGAAAGTTTTCCAAGTTCTCGTCTATTTGTCCATAATATACTGTAATTATTTTAAAATACTGATTTTGTCTGTAAGATTGAATCTCGAAAAAAAGGCTTGACAAAGGCAGGCGGATTCTGTAATATCCACGCTCACCGATTGGGTGAAAGGACTTGAGGGCAACGAAAAAAATGAGAAAAAGTGCTTGACAAAGCCCTCAAGGATTGATAGATTATATGATGCGCGAGTGACGGCGCAATGCTTTTTGAAAACTAAATAGCAGCAAGTTCGCTTGTGGGGTCAGAATCTCACAGAGCAACTTCCTTAGGGAAGTTGGCAATATAAACTGGAGAGTTTGATCCTGGCTCAGAACGAACGCTGGCGGCGTGCTTAACACAT
>JAOZMY010000134.1 GCA_029934085.1 bacterium
ACTAAGGCCTCATCTGCTCCTACGAGGGTCGCCACAAAAGGAGCCACCACCCCACTCGACACCCCGCTGAGGAGCAAACCCGCAACAGCAAACGAAGGGAAGGTCGCCTTTAGCACAAAAAACACGATAAAAGGCAGGATTATCAGTTTAAAACACGTCAGCCATACCGTGACGCCCCATTGTTTCACAAGAATGTCTCGAATATCTCTCATATCGATGGATAGAAAACTCAAAAAAAGGAGAAACATCATAAAATAAAGGGGATAAGGCTGGAGAAACCTACCCATGGAGGGCACGAAAATCCCTCCGGCCATAGAGCCGAAGATCACCAGCATCAGGATAACATCATTGATTCTCAGCATCGCCTCAATCCTTCTCACCTTCAATAACACAAAGAGAACATGTTTGAACATAAAGATCTAAAAACAGGCTAAACCTTTTTCGGGCTCATGTGTCTAATCAGGTAAAAAAACAAAACCAAAAAGGAGGGTTCCATGAAACAGATCACCCCCAGGACAAAGTTAGGCCTTATCATAGGCGCGTTTCTCACCCTGTTCATCGCAACATCCACATCCGGATGGGCCAAACCCAATCGCAACCGTCATAGAATGATGGAAAAAATCGAAACCATTAAGATGTGGAAATTGATGGACGCTCTCAACCTAGATAGCAGAACCGCCCTCAAGGTCTTCCCTATCATCAAGGAAATGGATCAGAAAAAGGCTGATTTAATGAGAAAGAAGAGAGACCTCACACGGCAAATTAGAGACCAGCTCAAAGGTAAAAGTGCCCACCCAGAAAAAATCGACGCCCTCGCTTCTCAACTATTCGATCTCACGGAGCAACTCTGTGCATTGTCGAGGGAAGAATATACTAAGTTAAAGCCTATTCTGACAGAAAGACAACTTGGGCAGTTTCTCCTATTCCAGCAGCGTTTCAGACGGGAATTGTTAAACCGCTGGGTTACAGAAAAACGGCGGTCAAGACAAGATAGACCGTTCCGAGGTAAAAAATCACCTTCTATCAATTATTGAGAGGAAAGCAACCCACCCTCCGCTCCATGAGCTTCCCCCTCCGTGTCCCGTCCGCGACTCCCCGCGGACGGGATTTTTCATGCCATTTCCTATCTTGACGGGAATCCTGGAGATGGCGTATAAAGTGACCCGTAAAACATGGATACAAACACCCTCAGACCACAACATCCCATAGAAACACGGAATCTCCGGGCTCTTTACCACCTCATACGTTCCTGCGAGATCTGCCCCCGCCGCTGTAAGGTAGATCGTTTACATGGCGAAGCTGGTATATGCCGCGCCCTGAAGCTCCCCGAAGTTTCGAGTCACAATCTCCACTACGGGGAGGAACCCCCCATCTCCGGCATGCGAGGATCGGGCACCATCTTCCTCACCCACTGCAACTTAAGGTGCATCTTCTGCCAGAACTACCCCATCAGCCAACTGGGGCACGGCAAGCCCGTCACGGTTAAGAGACTCACGAAGATCATGCTTTCCCTCCAGGATCGCGGGGCCCACAACATCAACTTCGTAACCCCCACCCACTATACCGCCCAGATCGCTCACGCCATTGTCCTCGCACGGAAAAGAGGGTTGACCATTCCTATCGTCTACAACACCTCGGGATACGAGCGCGTGGAAACCCTTCGACACTTAGAAGGGCTTGTGGAAATCTACATGCCGGACATCAAGTTCGCCCGCCCGGAAACGGCGCGGCGCTACGCCCATGCCCCCGATTACTACGAGGTAACAAAGGCGGCTGTGAAAGAGATGCATCGTCAGGTGGGAGACCTGGTTCTGGACGAATCGGGCATCGCGGTGAAGGGTCTCCTCATCCGGCACCTGGTGCTACCCGGCCACGTGGACGAAACAGAGGAAATCCTCCGTTTCATCGCAGAAGAGATCTCCCCCCACACCTATCTCAGCCTCATGAGCCAGTACTTCCCCGCCCACGAGGCCTTCAGAGACCCCGATCTCTCCCGACGGCTCTCCCGAAACGAATACGAGATGGCAAAGGAATTCCTAAAGCGATATCACTTGGACTTCGGCTGGATCCAGGAAATGAACTGAAGCTCAGGCTCGGCTTTCGCGCTCTCCTTCAATAGTTCGTTCAGAGACAAAACACGGAGCTTGCCGGAAAGAATCTCTTTCTCCTTCAATTTCAAATAGATCTTGAGAAGCCGCACGCCAAACTTCTCGTTGCCGTTGCCGTGAACCAGGATGATGGATCCGTTGCGGACCCGTTGCCCTTTTGCCAGCCAGGCATCCGCCCCCACGGCAATGTATCCCATTTCCGACAACTGCTGAAGCCGCGTGAAGTTGAAGATGAGTCCCGGAAACCGGAAATAGGGAGCGTTGAAGATCCCCGCTTTCCTCATACGATCCGCCTGGATCTCCACCTCCCGGGTAAAATCGACCTTCGGATTGACGAGAAAGTTTCCCTTCACGGGGTGGGTATCGGAGTGGTTGATCCAGGTAATGGCCAGCTTTCCCGCCTTGTCCCACGCCATCATCTGGCGTAGGGCGTCAGGATACTTCTCCATCCAGCGGCCGCTCACGGCGATCCCCACGGGAAAGGGTTTGTGCAGCTTCTCCCCCAGGGCTACCAACATCTCGTAGAGCGGACGGTTCCACGGCTTGGTGGAGGGGCAGAGATCCGTCGTGATGGCAAACCCAGGCGGCGAGATCTGCCGGCTCCCGTGATCGAAGACACCGGGGCCCTGGGCGATCTGCTTCAAAACGGCTGAAAGCTCCATATCCACCGATTGCCCACTCACTACATGGGAAGCCCCTGCCACGAGAAAACCGAGGCACAGCGCGAAGATCAACAGCCTCCTCCGTCTTCTCCTATCATATCTCCTTCCTTCCATTGACATGTTCCTCCCTTGGTATATTATCTTATCTCACAGATTCGATTTCGAACGCAAGGAGGGCGTAGTGAAAGGACACAACCCGGAAGACACCATTCACTTCATCAGGGAAACCGTAAAAAATCTCACCCAGGATCCCCACGAGATCTACTATGTGCTGAAAAAGAGTGAAGTCATTGAATCAAAAGACGAAACCATCGACGGCTACGAAACCGCCACCACCGAAGGGATCGCCATTCGGATTCTGCGCGACGGCAGGATGGGATTCGGCTACAGCACCCGCCTGGATACGGAAGGGATAGAGAAGACGGTTCAACAGACGATAGACAGCCTCAAGGTTTCTGAAAAGGATCCCGCCCACGGCCTTCTCGACGCCGCCGTTCCCTATCCCGCTCTCGAACTGACGGATCCGGCCCTGGCTTCCCTCACAGCGGATCAAAAGAAGGAGATGGTCATCACCATCGAACACACCGCCCGGGCCTTCGATCCCCGGGTGAAGCAGGTTCGCAACGCCCAGCTCTCCCTCCATGAGGCTCGGGTGTGGCTCATCAACTCCTTTGGCCTGGAACGCACCTACTCGGCCACGGGCGTCTCCGCTAGCATCATGCTCACGGCGGAGGAAGGGGATTCTTCTGAGTACGGCTGGGAATCGGTCAGCGGCCATTTCCTGAAAGATATCATCCCCGAAGCAATCGGGGAAAAGGCTGCCGAAAAGGCTGTCACCCGCCTGGGAGGAAAACCCGTCAGAAGCGGTGAATACCCTGCCCTCTTCGACCGTGAGGTCGTGGCAGAGATCATCGGCCTTCTGGCTCCCTCTTTCACCGGTGAAAATCTCTACAAGGGCAAGTCCGCGCTCAAGGGAAAGGAAGGGACAGAGGCCTTCTCACCACATCTGACCCTTCACGATGGCCTCCTCTACACGGAGGGAATGGCCGCTGCTCCCTTCGACGGCGAGGGAGAACCGGCGAGGAAAACCGTTCTGATCGACCAAGGGATCGTAGCCGGATTCCTGTATGACCACTACTACGCGAAGAAGATGGGTGCCCTCAGCACCGCCAACGCCGTGCGCGGAGGCATCTCCGCTCCACCCTCCTGCGGAACCACCAACCTCTACCTGGCTCCAGGCGAGACCCTCTTTTCCAACATACTCCGGGACATCTCGGAGGGTTTTTATGTCCAGGAGTTGATGGGGCTGCACACTGCCAATCCCATCACAGGAGAATTCTCCCTGGGTGCCTCGGGCCAATGGATCGAAAACGGCGAACTTACTCATCCCGTCCGCGGCGTCGCCGTGTCGGGCAACCTATTCGATCTGCTGAAACACGTAGAGGTCGTGGGCAACGACCTCAAGTGGTTCGGCACCATCGGTACCCCCTCCCTCCTCGTCGGTTCCCTGACGGTTGCAGGAACGGAGAATTCTTAGCGATCGAAGATCTTTTCCAGTTCTTTGAGGGGAAGGAAGTGGATGAAGGGCCG
>JAOZMY010000135.1:0-1085 GCA_029934085.1 bacterium
GGCAATAACGAATTCGCCTTTGATTTGGCCAGGAGACTCTTCCAAAAAGAGGGAAACACATTTTTTTCTCCTTTCAGCATTTCCGACGCCCTGGCCATGACCTATGCCGGTGCCCGGGGGAAAACGGCAACACAGATGGCAAAGGTCCTCCATTTTACCCTCCCTCAGAAGACACTCCATCCAGCGTTCTCATCCCTCATACGCTCCCTTCAAATCGACTCAGGGACAAAGGGATATAAGCTCGACATCGCTAACGCCCTGTGGGGACAGAAGGGATACAAATTCCTCCAAAGTTTCATCGATCTGATCAATCGATACTATGAGGGCGGATTTTATCGGGCCGATTTCGCAAGGGATACGGAGGGAGCAAGAAGAAAGATCAACGCCTGGGTTGAAGACAAAACCGAAGAGAAAATAAAAAACCTCATTGCCAAGGTAGACCTAACACCCCTCACACGGCTTGTCCTGACCAATGCCATTTATTTCAAAGGGAAATGGGACACAACCTTTGAGAAGAAGGCTACAAGACCGTTGCCTTTCCACGTCACCCCTGAGAAAACAGTACAGGTTCCCATGATGTATCAGAAGGCAACCTTCCCTTATTTCATGGATGAGAAAATTCAGGCCCTGGAGCTGCCCTACATGGGAAAGGCCCTTTCCATGTTGATCCTCCTGCCCAACCAAGATACGGGAATAAAAGGGCTGCAATCCCTGCTGACCGAAAAGAAATTTAGAAACTGGCTCTCCCGTCTGCGTAGGAAAGAAATCAAGGTCTATCTTCCCCGGTTTAAATTGAAGACGCGATTTTACCTGGCGAAGATGCTTTCCGCCATGGGAATGCCAGATGCCTTCACAAATGCGGCGGATTTCTCGGGGATGTCTGGTAATCGGGAGCTGATGATTTCCAAGGTAATTCACCAAACCTATGTGGATGTCAATGAAGAAGGAACAGAGGCGGCCGCCGCCACAGCCGTGGTCGTGCGACTCAAAGCTGTCAGGATGAATTATCCCGTTTTCAAGGCGGATCGTCCGTTCATCTTCTTGATTCTCCACAAAAAGACCCAAAGCATCCTGTTTATGGGAAA
>JAOZMY010000135.1:1185-4354 GCA_029934085.1 bacterium
TTGGAAACGGCTTTCTTGACAATCCTCATAAATCTCTATTTAATGAAGAAAAAGGGACAATTCCATTATGTTCAAAAACATCGGTATTATCGGCGTAGGGGGAGTCGGCGGATACTTCGGCGGGAAACTCTGCCGAGCTCAAATGGAAGGCCAGAACATCTTTTTTCTGGCACGGGGCACCCACCTCGAAGCAATCCGTGAAAACGGCTTGACCGTCAAAACGGTTGGCGAAGGCGAGTTTACCTGTCACCCTACCCTCGCAACGGATAACCCGGCAGAGTTGCCCAAGCTTGATTTCTGTCTTATCACCGTCAAGGGATTTGATCTATCGGGCACCCTATCGGCCTTGAAAGATAGGGTAACGAACAAAACCGTTTTCCTACCTCTTCTCAACGGGATCGATATTGATGTCCAGATTCGAGCCATGTATCCAGGGGCAACGGTTCTGCCTGGCTGCGTCTATATCAGCTCCCATATCGAACGGCCGGGGGTCGTTGTGCAGACCGGAGGACCTTGCAAAATCATATTTGGAAACGACCCCCATCATCCGGAAACACCGCCGGACGAGGTTATCCGCCTTTTCGAGACCACCGGCATCCATCACGAATGGGTCGAAGATCCTATGGCAAAAATATGGGAAAAGTTCCTCTTCATCGCGCCCGCCAGCCTGGTTACGGCCTGCTATGATAAGACACTCGGGGAAGTCTTTGCTTCACCGGAATTGGCCGACACCGTTCGGGACATCATGGAAGAGATTATTCGACTGGCGGAGAAAAAAGGCCTTCACTTTTCAGGTGAGATCATTGGCAATATCCTCGAAAAGGCGAAGAGTTTCCCGTCGGATACCCGAACCTCTTTCCAGAACGATTTTGCCAAACCCGACAAACAGGATGAGCGGGAGATCTTCGGAGGATCCGTGCTTCACCTGTGCGAGCAAGAAGGAATCGACTGCCCGACAACCCAAAAAATCTACCGGCGGCTGAACGAAATAAAACCGCTAATAAGGTAGAGGGAAAAAGTTTAAAGCAAGAGGTTGGAGGTTGGAATAAGTTCTGTGAGGCGTAATTTTTCACCCATAATCCTTACCCATGATCTCTTATCTCAACAAACGAGATGATTATAAACACAAAGTGAATTTTTGAGGAGAAGACAAGATGAAACATAATCAAAAAAAACATGGCATCACTATCGCTGCCATCTGTACCATCCTCCTGGGCACTTTATTGCTCGTAGCCTTGGTAATACCTACCTTTGCGCAGGAAGATTCCCCCTATCCGCCCCCCGCTGGGAAAGCATGGATCAAATCAGGCGGAAAGTGGGTCATGATCCCTGCGCCGCCCAATGAGGGGCCTTACCGATGGACGGGAAATGACTGGGCGAGGATCGAGAACATTCCTCCCGAAAGGAAATGGATCCCCCCTCACTGGGACTACGATAGCGACAAATGGATCATGGGACATTGGAAAATTATGAGGTCAGACGATGAAACCCAGTATTGGGCTTCCGGGCACTGGGCGGATAATGGTCAATGGATTGAGGGAGAATGGAAAACAGGGGAAAGGCGATCCTCCGGCATCAACAACGATACCTGGATTCCGGGTGTCAACGTTCCCCGTCCCCCCATAAGGCCAAGACCACCCGGCACCCGCCCTCCAACCATGAGACCTCCTGGAACCAGACCTCCAAGGCCCCCTGTCAGGCCACCCGTGCGGCCGCGGCCCAAATAAGGCTTTAAGCTATTTTTCTATTCCGAAGGGGATGGGAACGTCCATCTCCCACACGGTGGAAGGATCGAGAACCTCGTATCGGCTCTGGGTGAAGGGACAAACGGCTTGGCAGGCGGTACAGGAAGCACCAGAGTCGATCCAGTAGTTGAGACATTTCTTCCCGTTGATATACCATTTGAGTGCGCCGGGATTCCCCGTCTCCACAGGGGGACGCGTGGTTCGTTCATCAAAGGAGATGGCTTCTACCTCACAGGTTTTGGCACAACGCATGCAGCTCTCACAAAACTCCGTCACGCCGAAATCGATGGGCTTATCGGGCACCAGGGGCATGTTTGTCAAGACCTTACCAATACGGACAGAAGCCCCGTATTCGGGTGTGATTAAAAGACCGTTTCGCCCCAACTGGCCCAGCCCTGCATCAATGGCCAAGGGAATGCTCAACGCCGTTCCATTCTTACAGGGGATTGCGGTGTAGCCCAGGGTGCGGATCGCCTCGGCAAGAGCCACGTCCGTAATCCCCATCCGGGAATAGCCGATGTTCGTCGCCACGCTCGTGTCGATGGAAGAGGAACCAATCCTTGTCAACGTGCGGTTCAAGTCCATGATCGTCACCACTGCGAATCGAACGTCCTCGGGGATCACGAGCTCCGTTTCCGTCTCTTCAGGTTCCGGGACGTCTTTGAAAACGATCTTTTTCATCGCGGGTGCTTCTGCCGAGTAGATATTCCGGCACGTCTCTTCGTACACCCATTTCCGATTGAGTTTCGCGATTCCCACCTGGTTAGCCCCTACGAAGCGCGCAATCTGCTTCACCTGCTTCGTCAGTACCGCGGGATCCGGATCGGGTTCCGGGTTTCCCCTGAACGGCGGTGGTACATTGATGGGGTTCCAGCTTAAAAACCCCTCGTTCTCGTGGCCCTCTCCATACGGCATGGTTAGCCGGTTCCACGTGGAAGCCCCAACCCACAAGGCAATGTGGGATCGGGCCTCCTTCACGTCCTTCACGTAGACCTTGTCCCCGATCTGCGCCTTTTTATATTGGCCCAGCATGTTCTTCATCCATACCTCGAACCAGGGCTGCCTTAGGTCCTCGGAAACTTTCTTGAAAGCCATATCCTTTTCTGAAAAGCGTTTTAGGCCCCGCCCCTCGTAGAGCTCTTCCGCCCCCTGTTCAAGAACTTGAAATGTCCTCCTCGCCATGCCTTAGCACCTCCCCCTAAATTTTAGGACACGATACGGGTTCATCATACGCCTTCCCCTTCACAACTGTCAATAAGATATTATCATTAAAAAGTCTGACCTAATTGAAATAACCCGGGAAGAATTCTTCGTTGATCTCGTTATTGGAGGCAAAATGATGGGTAAGAGGTTATAAGAGAAAATCAGAAGTGACGACAAAATAAAGGTCTGATGGAAAACGGGAGTTAATTCCTTACAGAAAC
>JAOZMY010000006.1:0-19023 GCA_029934085.1 bacterium
AGACGAAGTATGATCGGATACACAAAAGGGACGGTCAGAACGACCAGGGCCATCGCATCCATAAAACATCCACCGATAATGTAGAAAAAACAGATAATACTTAGTATGGCAGCAGGTGAAAGAGGGAGATTTTTTACTGAGTCAACAAGCAGGAAGGGGATTCTTGTAATGGCCATAAAGTGCCCGAAAATAGTCGCCCCTGTAATAAGGAAGAGTATCATACAGGAAGTTAAAACACCATCCTTCGTGGCAAGAATGAAGGTTTTCCAGCTGATTTTTCTCTTTACCAACCCAATGAGCAAGGCACCCGCTGCCCCCACACTCCCAGCCTGGGTTGGTGTAAACCACCCGGCAAAAAGTCCCCCCATGGTAATTCCGAAGATAATAATCGCCTCGGTAATGCCTGAAATCGATTTAACCTTCTGCCATAATGTGGTTTTCGGACCGGGTGGTCCGAGTTCCGGTTTGATATAACAGATCAGGATGGTTGTTAAAGCCAGTAAAAGGGCAAGAATCAAACCGGGAATCACCCCGGCGATAAAAAGCTTGCCGATAGACTGCTCCGTCAAAATTCCATAAACGATAAAAATCGTACTTGGGGGAATTAAAATACCCAGCGTCGCGGATGTCGCGATACAGCCCGTTGCCAAGGTATCCTTATATTTGTATTTCTTCATCTCAGGAAGGGCAATTTTGCCGATGGTTGCTACAGTTGCGGAGGTTGATCCGCATACAGCCGCAAACCCGGCGCTTGTGGCAACTGTGGCAACCGTCAGGCCACCCCTGAGCTGGCCGAATATGTCATAGGCAGTTTTATACAGTTTTTCACTAATCCCGGCCGCGAAGGCATAGTTCCCCATTAACACGAAGGCGGCGATAACACTTAGCGGGTACGATGAAAACATCGTGAAAATATCTCGGATTAAAAGCTTGCTCCCGGCCTCAGGTGACACCAAATAGCAGTAGCCCACCCACCCTATAAACGCCATAGAAAAAGAAACGGGCATCCCTAAAAAAAACAAGACCAACAGCAGGACAATGCCCAGAATACCAATTTCAACTGGTGTCATCTTCAGGCCTTTTTTACTTTCATTAATTCGATGAGCCTGACAAGATAGATCAGGGAAATAAGTACCCCGGAAATTCCCAGGACGAAAGCAAACGGATATAATGGAATTTTTACAGTTCCGGTAACCTCATGGACGGCCTTGAGCGAAAAGGCATATACAAAACCTTCCCATGCGACAACAACAAAAAGAATGAGACCAAGAAAAGAAACAATGATCGATATAATCCTTCCCAGGCGTTTTGGCATTTTCATGATAAACATTTCGACATGGACATGTCTTCCATAAATCAGGGTATCACCTGCGGCCATGGCAATAGCTATGAGTTGAGCCAGGAAAACAATTTCATACGAACCACTAAAGGGTTTTTTAAAAACCTTTGTCCCTATCACATCAAAGCATGTCACAAGGATAATACTAAAAAGGGCAATGCCACCTATGATTGAAAGCTTGCCTGATAGCCAAAAAATGAAATCTCTAAATTTATTAAAGCTAAAGAATTTTTTCATCTGCCTCGGCCAGCCATTTCCGGCTGTTTTTGGTGGGGGGTATACCCCCCACCAAAAATTTATATTACGGGAACCTATTTAACTCTGATTTCCTCGGGTCCTGTTACCGATTTTATTCCTGCTTTAGCTTGTTGTTTCGTCCAGTATTTAATTTGATCCTTCACATATTTCAGCATTTCCTCCAACTTGCTTTTTGAATACCCCTTAGCCACGAGCTCTTTCAGATAATTACTTCTAACCGGTTCAACAGCCTTTGTCCATCGTGATACTTCACTCGACGTTAGATCAATAAACTTTATCCCGTGTTTTTTACCAAGACTAAGACCGCCAAGATCCGCTTTATTCCAAATCTGTGCGGATTTTTCCTCGTACTGTTTTGAAACTTTGTTGAAGACCTCCTTCTCCGCAGCGCTCAATTTATCCCAAACCTTTTTATTCATCGCGATATAGAAGGTATAAACGTTCCCGATTTGCCAGCTCTTTGTGACATACTTTGCCACCTCCGCCAGCCTGAATGATCTTAAGGTCTCAATAGGAGTCATGGATCCGTCTACAACTCCCCTCGCCATCGCCTCATAAATTTCATTCATGGGAACAGGTTTCGGTGTAGCGCCCAATTTTTCTAAAACATCTCCAACACGGCCGGGTCCCCGGATCGTCAGGCCTTTTAAATCAGACATCTTGTAAACAGGTTTTTTGGCTAAAATTATTACATTCGGCGGACACGTATTAAGCCAAAGGATATGAAACTTGTTCCATTCTTTCGGCTTAAACTTCTGGTAAAAATTGTTGGCGACATGAGTCCCCACCCATGCACTCGGGAACCCTAAAGGCAAATCAAGCATTTCGGTAATCGGGAATCGCCCCCTGGTATATTCCACATGAGAAAATCCAATATCAGCTATCCCCTGAGCGACACCATCTGCAACTTTTGTTGCCTTGAGAAGTGAACCCCCTCCGAAAAATTCTATTTTAACTTTCCCTTTGGATTCTTTATTGATATCACTGCAAAACTTCTCTAATAACTTTGATTGTGGAGCCGCCGTGGGGAAGTATGAAGCAAACCGCAAAACAGTCGTCGATTTTGCCATGGAAGTGCTAGGAAATAAAACAAAGAAAATTCCTAACAACGCAGTTAAGACAAGACAAAACATAAATCTCGAATTTCTATTTCGACCGATTTCTTTCATGTTTATCCCCCTTTTTTGAATAAAGTTAAACAGTAATTTTGTTCACCTCCCTTTCTTGGATTTCATAACCAGCTTCTGAAATTACCCTTTCAACTCTACCTAAGCTTCATTAAATAGCTCACTGAATTTCTCCATCACCTTTTGCCTCAGTTCATCAGATGCCCGATTCACCAAAGGGAACTCATCCTTCCAGTGATAAGGCCTACAAGCATTGATAAACACCTTTGCCGTTGTGTAATCCTTTCTTGCCCTTTTATCCGGGTTCAGCATGGGATCCAAGGGACTGGTCAAAAAACCTGGAACGATATCAATATAGTTCTCAGGATCACAGCGCGTACAAACAGCCCATAGAACCTCATCAAGATTTGAGGGATCAATATCTTCGTCAACAGTAATAATGTATCGTCCCGTACATGCTCCACCTTGTAAAAAAGCTCCAGCCAGTGTAGCCACCTGTTTGGCATGCCCCAGGTATCTCTGTTTCAAAGAGATAACTGCGATGATCCGATTTCCCGGCCCGTGAACATAAACCCCCTGGATATCCATCATCCCTGCCTTTTCAAGCCTGTTCCACAAAAAGCTCGCAGTATGAAGCGGAATAGGGAACCACGTATTGACAGGTGGTTTTACCGGAGGCTGCCCAAAGAGTATCGGGTCATTTCTATGATAGAGTGTCTTGATCTGCACAACGGGCTCATTCCTCGTTCCCGAGGCGTAATACCCTTGCCACTCACCGAAAGGGCCCTCCGGCCGACTGTCTTCATCGGGCGGGGGAGAAAAACCGCACGCCACTATTTCTGCAGATGCCGGTATCGGCAACCCCGTCTCCTCGTCGATCACAACCTCAATTCCTTTTCCTTTGATATAACCGGCAAAATCGTATTCGGACATTCCCCATGGTAGTCCTATCGTGGAAATCCCAAAAAGGAGCAAATCTTGGCCGAAACACATGGCAACAGGACAAGGCTTTCCTTTAGCCCAATACTTTTCACGCATGATCGTCGCATGTTTTCCCGGCGAGGCATAAAACGCTAAGGTCTTTTCGTCATGAATCATGACGCGATATGTTCCGAAATTTACCCAGCCTTCGTCAGGGTCCTTTGTAATCGTAATAACCCCTGTTCCAATATAACGCCCC
Source organism: bacterium (assembly GCA_029934085.1). GTDB lineage: Bacteria > Desulfobacterota > S145-22 > S145-22 > S145-22 > JAOZMY01. The sequence continues at coordinate 3,905 of JAOZMY010000006.1, forward strand.
CCGTCATGCATGTGCCACTTGGGGGTTGGAATATTAAAGATGTTAATGTCATCTCCCTTTAAAACATTTTCCTTGATGGGTCCGTCATCAACTTCGACTGGGGAAACGGGAGTAAATGTATTCAACTTCTCTTTGAAATCGGCAACACAGGCCAAATCCCCCATATCTTCCGGAAAATTGAAAGCCAGTTTCTGACCTTCTCGATGGTGCATCAAATTCGTGGCTACACGATAGCCTTTGGGATACCCTTTGATATTGTCAAAGAGAAGCCCAGGCCCTTCCCTTTCAGCCATAAGCTCATTGATTGTACCGATCTCGAGATCCCAATCAGCATTTTCTACGACGCGGAGTTTACCCCTACGATCCAACTCATCAAGAAAATCCCTTAGGTCATTAACCATGATACCTTCCTCCCTTTCTTTAGATGTTTCATATTATGAACCATAGTTATATAATTTAATTGACTTTAGCACTGGCTTCTGATAATGTCAATAGCAAAGAAAACATAAAGTCATGAGTCAAAAACATTATGAACTCCTCTGAAAACAAAAGAAATTCTGAGTCACGATATAAGGTGCAGGTTCTGGATCGCGCCTTGGACATCCTTGATTGCTTTACATTCAGCAAGAGGGAGATGACCCTGGCAGAGATCGTCCGCAAAACAGTGTTAAATAAAACAACAGCAAAGAGAATTCTCTCAAATCTGACTCGGAGAAAGTTTCTTCAACAGGATCCGAAGACGAAAAGATATCGGCTGGGCCTTCGACTATTCGAACTTGGAGGTATCGTTTTCTCCTCTTTTTCATTACGAAAAGCTGCTGATCACTACATGGAATATTTCAGGGATAAAACCGGCGCAACTGTACTCTTAGGCGTAATCATGGAAGATCAGCTCGTTTATATTGATAAGAGAGAAGGTAATAGCATGATTAGGGTCTCTTCCGAAATTGGATGGCGCCGCCCTCTAAATTATGGAATGTTAGGCATGGTGTTACTGGCATATCAAGATCCCGATTATGCAAGAACAATCCTCAAGAAAAATCCCTTAAAACCATATACACCAAACTCCATTACAAACAAGAAACAGTTTTTTGCCCGCTTGCAAGAAATCCGGGAAAACGGATACGTTATTGAAAAAGAAGAAGCGGTCGAAGGTCTTATCGGGATAGCCGCACCGATTAGAAATTATTCTTCCAAAACGATCGCCGCGTTAGGGATTGCCCTCCCCACGGGTGGAGACAAAAGCGAATTTTTACTCCAAACCTTGGCAAACGAGTTGAAAAATGCCTGCCTCGAAATTTCCGACAACATGGGGTTTATAAAAGACTAAATTTCCTGGTAGTGCGGAAAAATCCCGAAGTTATCTTTAAAAACGAAATCCACCCCTTGCAAAAAAGATAAGTCTATGATAACAAGGGCTCCGATTTGAAAAAATCACTTCCGGCATTCCTTTGGTGGCACAGGGTGTCGCTGAGCTGGGAGGAAGAAAAACCGAAGGAGGAATGTATGGCCATTATTACCATGAAACAGTTGCTGGAGACGGGCGTCCATTTCGGGCACCAAACCCGTCGCTGGAACCCGAAAACCAAACCTTACATCTTCGCGGCGAAAAACGGTATCTACATCATCGATCTGCAGAAGACCGTCCCGCTCTTCGAAAAGGCGTATCACTTCATCCGTGACACTGTGGCAAAGGGCGGGGAGATCCTATTTGTGGGCACGAAAAAACAGGCCCAGGAATCGATCCGGGATGAGGCTATCCGGTGCGGGATGCACTACGTCAATCACCGCTGGCTGGGAGGTACCCTTACCAATTTCCACACCATTAAGAAGAGTATCGAACGGCTGAAAAAGCTGGAAGAGATGGAAAGCGGCGAGACCAGTGTGATCTTCGAGAGCCTGCCGAAGAAGGAAAAACTTCGCCTCCGGAAGATCCGGGTCAAATTGGAACGGTCTCTTGGTGGAATCAAAAACATGGAAACCCTTCCCCAGGCCGTTTTCATCGTGGACACGAAAAAGGAATACATCGCCGTAGCCGAAGCTCGAAAGCTTCATATCCCGGTAGTTGCTATTCTGGACACAAACTGCGACCCGGACGAGGTGGACTATCCCATTCCTGGAAACGACGACGCCATCCGTGCCATTCGTCTCTTTTGCTCCAAGATGGCGGACGCGGTTCTGGAAGGGAAACAGATCCGAGAAGAGATGATGCAGGCTGAGCAGGACAAGGAAGTAGAAGAACCGGAACCGCCCGAAAAATCGATCCTTGAGATGGGAAACGCCCCGGATCTGGAAGAGGGAGAACCGGAAGCGGCCGGGACACCCGCAGAAGAAACCCCCGAAGAAACAAAGGAAGAAAAGACAGAAGCGGAAGCAGAGGAATCGAAGGAAGCTGAAGCTGTGAAGGAGGAAGCATAAATGGCGATTGGAGCACAGGAAGTCAAAGAACTCAGAAACCGGACGGGTGCCGGAATCATGGATTGCAAAAGCGCCCTGACGGAGGCCAATGGCGATATAGAGAAGGCTATCGAAATCCTGAGAACCAAGGGACTTGCCAAGGCAGCGAAGAAGGCGGGACGTATCGTCTCCGAAGGCCTGGTGGGGTCTTACATCCACGCAGGCGGAAAGATCGGCGTCCTGGTAGAAATCAACTGCGAAACGGATTTCGTGGCCAAGACGGATGATTTTAAACAGTTCGTGAAGGACATCGCGATGCACATCGCGGCCAGCTCTCCCCAGTTCGTGAAACGGGAAGACGTCCCCGAGGAAGTAAAAGAAAAGGAAAAGAAGATTTACGAGAGCCAGGCGAAAGAAGCCGGGAAACCCGAGAAGATCATCGACAAAATCGTGTCGGGAAAGCTGGATAAATTCCTCTCGGAGATCTGCCTGCTGGAACAGCCGTTCATCAAAGATCCCGATAAGACCATCAACGATCTTCTCCAGGAAACCATCGCGAAGCTGGGAGAAAACATCTCCATCCGGCGTTTCGTGCGCTACCAACTCTGCGAAGGACTGGAAGAAGAGACGGCGTAAGGGAAACCCAAATGTCCGATACCTTGCCCTACAAACGGATCCTTTTAAAGTTAGGGGGTGAAAGCCTCTGCGGATCCGAAAACTTCGGAATCGATGACACAATCCTCTCAAAGCTGGCGGAGGAGATCAAAGAAGTTCAGGGGCTGGGGGTTCAAATCGCTATTGTCATTGGCGGTGGAAACATCTTTCGCGGGGGACCGGCAACCGAAAAGGGAATGGACCGCACCACGGCCGATTATATGGGTATGCTGGCCACGGTCATCAACGCCCTGGCCCTCCAGGATGCGTTGGAACGAACAGGCGTCTATACCCGGGTTCTGACCGCCATTGAGATGCATGAAATCGCCGAACCTTACATCCGACGCCGGGCCATTCGTCACCTCGAAAAAGGCCGGATCGTAATCTTTGCCGCAGGAACGGGAAACCCCTATTTCACTACCGACACCGCCGCTTCCCTTCGGGCGCTGGAAATCCAGGCGGATGTCATCCTGAAGGCGACAAAAGTGGACGGGGTCTATGATAAGGACCCCATGACTCACGAAGATGCCAAACGTTTCGGCGAGCTGACCTATCTGGAGGTTTTGGAAAAAGGGTTGAAGGTCATGGATACGACGGCTATCTCCATGTGCATGGACAACAAGCTTCCGATCATCGTATTCGACCTTTTCAAGGAGGGGAATCTCAAGCAGGTAGTCCAGGGAGCTCCCTTAGGAACCCTCGTAAAGTGATTGAGCAAGGAGGACAGCCATGAATCCCCAATGGGAGAAAGATTTCAAGGGAAGGATGCAAAAGAGTATCGAAGCATTAAAGGGTGAGCTGAATCGGGTTCGCACCGGACGTGCCTCTATCGCTTTACTCGACGGGATTAAAGTGGACTACTACGGAACCCCTACCCCCCTGAACCAAGTGGCAACCCTGGCGGTTCCCGAGAGTCGCCTCATCACGATTCAGCCCTGGGACGCAAGTATCATCGGGGATATTGAAAAGGCAATCCTAAAATCCGAGCTGGGGCTCGTTCCAACGAGTGACGGAAAGATCATCCGAATCTCCATTCCCCAGTTGACGGAGGAACGCCGGAAGGAACTGGTCAAACTGGTTAAACGTCTCGGCGAAAACGCCAAAATCGCCATTCGTAATATACGCCGAGACGCCAATGAGTTCGTAAAAAAGAAGGAAAAGGAGAAAGAGATCTCCCAGGACGAGATGAAGAAGAACCAGGAAGAAATTCAAAAATTGACCGACGATTTCATCAAGGAAATCGACAGCATGATCGCGGCCAAAGAAAAGGAAATCATGGAAATTTAGCTTCCGCTGAATTTCGTGAAGGAGGTGAAAGCGCGTGTATGTAATTACGGAAGAATGTGTAGCTTGTGGAACCTGTGCCGAAGAGTGCCCCAGCGAGGCCATCGAGGAGGGGGACATCTACGTCATTGATCAAGACAAATGCACGGAGTGCGGAACCTGCTTCGAGGTCTGCCCCGTCGAGGCAATCGTGGAAAAATAGATAAACAACAGAGATGGTGTTGAAAGGTGGGAGAATTCTCCCACCTTTTTTATTTGTCTTTAGGATATAACGATTATTTTGATATTTAGAAGATCGACGAACCTTTTTGGAGCTCAGATAATCTTGTTCAGGGCGTATTCAATGATTCCCTCCGCTCCCACCTTCTGGAGCTTCGGGATAAGGTCCCGGACCTCTCTCTCCTCAAGGACGGTTTCCACGGCAAACCAGTCGCTTTGATAGAGTGGTGAGATCGTGGGGGCGTTAAGGCTGGGAAGGAGTTTGATGACTTTTTCGAGATTCTCTTTCGAGACGTTCAGTTTCATGCCCACCATCCCCATAGCCTTAAGGGCTCCCGTCAAAAGAAGGGCGATTTGTTCAATCTTCTCCCTCTTCCAAGGGGTTTCCCACGCTGCTTTGTTGGCGATGAGTTGGGTATTGGTCACAAGCAACTCCTCAACGATTCTCAGGCCATTGGCCCGAATGGTGCTCCCCGTCTCCGTGACCTCGACGATGGCGTCCGCCAGACCCTCAATGATCTTGGCCTCCGTGGCCCCCCAGGAAAATTCGACCTGGACATTGATGCCTCTCTCCGCAAAATAACGCTTCGTGAACTGCACGAGCTCCGTGTAGATCTTTTTCCCTTCCAGATCCTCGACCCGTTGGACAGGAGAATCCTTGGCCACAACCAACACCCACCGCGCGGGACGGCGGCTTGCCTTGGAATAAATCAGATCGGTCACCACTACCACATCGGAGTTGTTCTCTAAGGTCCAGTCCTTTCCCGTGAGTCCCACGTCGAGGGTTCCCTGTTCCACAAAACGGGACATCTCCTGAGCCCTCGCCATGATGCAGCGAATCTCCGGGTCGTCAATACCGGGAAAGTAGTTTCGTGAATACAGCGTAATCCGCCACCCCGATCGCTTGAACAGATCAATGGTAGCCGATTCCAAACTCCCTTTGGGAATTCCTAATGTCAAAACTTGGCTCATTTATAAACCTCTTTGGGATCAAAGATTGGTGGTTCGATCTCACGAAACGCCCCCTGTCCATCCATTTTACGGTAGAAACAACTTCGATGCCCCGTGTGGCATGCGGCACCACCTACCTGGTGAACCTTCAGAAGAATCGTGTCCTCGTCACAGTCGATATAAATCGCTTTGACTTCTTGAACGTTTCCAGAACTCTCGCCCTTCATCCAAAGTTTCTGGCGTGAACGGCTCCAATAAGTGGCTTTTCCCGTTTCCAGCGTCTTTTGATACGCCTCTTCGTTCATATAGGCCAACATTAAAACGTCACCTGTTTCGGCGTCCTGGACGATAACAGGCACCAATCCATTTCCTTTTTCAAAGTCGATTTTCATGTGGAAATACCCGGTTTGCTCAGTCCTTCAACCCTTTGACCAGAAAGATCCTGTAGTCAACATGGGTAAAAGGATGAACCTTCGGGAACTTCTGAAAAAGCCAGCCAGACCATATCATGGAACCGTTCTGGTAGATCTTGACCTTGGCCGCGGGATTTTTCTGCTCATTGTCCTTCGAGGTAATCAGCGAGCCTCCCATTGTAAAGTTCGGGAGGAAATAGAGGACCTCTATCTCAAATGGCGTGCCTTTCACCTCTGTCTTCTGGCCGATGGGAAGCGTCACACTCATCTGCTTCTTCGTCTTGATCGTATGGATAGAGAGTACAACTTTCTTCCAGGTCTTTTTTACATCATCGGGAACCTGAACGGTAAAGTCCCCCATTTTTGTCATACCACCATGATGAAACTTCTCGGGCGGTGCAGGCTTTGCTTCCGGAGTTGGAGCGGGCTTCGATTGTTTCGTCTCCGCCTTGGCCTCAACTGTCGGGGCCTTCTTCTTGGATTCCTGGGTAGATGAATCGGATTTCGAACACGAAATACCGAGGAAAGCAATGATAACAAAAGTTACGAGTATGGGTGTTAATCGTTTAATTTTTCCGTACCTCCTTGAATTTAAATGGCGGAGAGAGAGGGATTCGAACCCTCGGTAGGGTTTTAAGCCCTACACTCGCTTAGCAGGCGAGCGCCTTCAGCCAACTCGGCCATCTCTCCGTTTCCGCTATTTTGATCACACTTTTATAGAATAACTTGGGAAAAATGTAAAGAGAAAATGCCAATCTTCCCAAATCCGCACAGGGGAAAAGCGTCGTGTCGGGCAGCGTGGCAAGTAAAACATGCAAATTTCCGCTGAAATATTGCACTTTCTCAGGTGATATGTTAGAAAACGCCACAGAAAGTGAGGCACAAGGAGAAAAAATCCATGAAAGATCCAAAATCAATGAAGCAATCCGGACTCGGGAAACTGACCCTTCTTTTAATTTTTGTGGCCGTTCTCGGCGTTCTCATTGGCGGCGGATTGATCGGCACCAAGGCGGCAACGGAAAAAGAACCCTATGAAAGTCTGAAGGTTTTTACAGACGTCCTCCACATCATCGAGAAAGATTATGTAAAGCCCGTCAAGACCAAGGAACTGATCTACGGCGCCATCAAAGGGATGCTAAGCTCCCTGGATCCCCACTCTTCCTTTATGACGCCAAAGATGTACAAGGAGATGCAGGTCGAAACCAAGGGAAGTTTCGGTGGGCTCGGTATCGAGATTACCATGAAAGACGGGGTCCTTACCGTCATTGCCCCCATCGCGGACACGCCAGCCTACAAGGCGGGGATCAAGGCGGGAGACCAGATCATCGCCATTGAGGGAAAACCGACGAAAAACATGACCTTAATGGACACGGTCCGGAGGCTTCGCGGCAAGAAAGGAACGAAGGTGACCATCACAATCATGCGAAAGGGCTTCACAAAGCCGAAGGATATCACCATCGTTCGCGACATTATCAAGATCAAGAGTGTCAGATCCAAGCTTTATGAGGACCATTATGCTTACATCCGGATCACCCAATTCCAGGAAAGAACGGACAAAGACTTCGTGAAAGCGGTGAAAGATCTGGAAAAGAAGAGCAATCACCAAATCGAAGGACTGGTTTTGGATCTTCGGAATAATCCGGGCGGTCTTCTCAACCAGGCCGTCAAGATCGCGGACCGCTTCATCAGCAAGGGCCTGATCGTATCCATCAAGGGACGGGATGAAGGGGACAACATTGCCTTCCAGGCGAAGGTTTCGACGACGATCGTCAAATATCCGGTAGTCGTCCTGACAAACGCGGGCAGTGCCAGCGCCTCGGAAATCGTGGCGGGTGCCATTCAAGACCACCGCCGTGGCGTGATCATGGGAGGTCAGACGTTCGGAAAGGGTTCCGTGCAAACCATCATTCCTTTGAGCGACGGATCCGGCCTTCGTTTAACAACAGCTTTGTACTATACGCCGAGCGGCCGCTCAATCCAGGCGGAAGGAATCACCCCTGATATCGTCGTCTCCCCGGAAATTTTGAGGGCGGAGTTGAAGGCAAAAGAAAAGAAGACCAAGGAACATCCCTTCATCAAAGAAAAGGATCTTGTCCACCACCTGGAAGGGGCCAACGGGAAAGGTGAAACCAAAAAAGCTGAAAAGGGTAAAAAGCCCGCGAAAAAAGTCGTGGCGCCAAAAGATCCTTTGGTTGAAAGGGCCATTGAGGTCTTGAAAGGGGCAAGGATTCTGGGATTATCTATGCAAACAGGGAGCTGATCGTTTTACTCCTGGGGGGGAGGAGCGGAAAATAGGTTCATGGCTAAACAGACAACCCGAAAAAAGAGCTCTTCCTCGAGACGCAAAACGTCCACGAGTAAGGCAAAGAAACCGACCCGAAAGGTTTCCAGAAGCCCACGCAAGAAAACAACGAGAAGAAAGCGGAAGAAGAACCTAACCCTAAAGCATATCATTCTCATCCTCTCTGGCCTCGCCCTTCTCGTTGTCGCTATCTCTTGGGGTGTTCTCCACTATCATGCCAAAAGGGTTCCGCAAAAACTCTCCTGTCATGCGCATCAGAAGGAAATCACCACGCTCATCCTGAGCACGCTTTTTCAGGAAGGAGTCTCACGCCAAGAGGTTACTTGGAAGAACCATGGATCCAAAACCACTTTCACCCTGAAAACAAAAAAGGAAAAATTTCGGAAAGTTTACGCGACACTTCAAAAAGAACTCCCGCGGAAATACAAAGGCATCCATCTAAAGAAGAAGGGACATGGGACCTTAATCATCCTGTGTGGCAAACAGACAACCCATCGACTCGCCTTCATTCCTCCATCCCAACCTCAAATCACTTACCCAAAGGTTGAACAACATAAGCCTGTAAAACCCAAGCACGTAACTCCACCCACCATCCCCGCCACCCCGAAAAAAACGGGGAAGAAGGTCAAGGTCGCCATCGTCATCGACGATATCGGAAACGACCTCTCCATCGCTCGTGACCTTCTAAGCCTGCCGGTACCCGTGACCCTCTCCATCTTCCCCTTTGCACCCCATTCCAAGGAAATCGCCAAAGAGGCAACGGAAAAGGGACACGAAATCCTCATGCACCTCCCCATGGAACCTGAAGGCTATCCGGGCGACGGTAAAGACCCGGGGCCAGGAGCCCTATACGTCAAGATGACTCCTGAAGAAATCATGAACCAACTCAATAAGGACCTTGACCAGATCCCCGAGATCTGCGGCATCAACAATCACATGGGATCACGGTTTACCAGCTATCCAGAGGGTATGAAGGCCGTTATGGAAGTGTTGAAAAAACGAAAAAAGTTCTTTCTGGACAGTAAAACCGCTTCCAGCTCGATAGGCTTCAAGGTAGCCAGGGAAGAGGGAATCCCAACCATCAAGCGCGACGTCTTTCTGGACAACGTCAGAGACGTGAAAAAGATCAAGGAGCAACTCGACCGCTTGATAGAGGATGCCAAAAAGCGGGGTTATGCGGTCGGGATCGGGCATCCTCATAGGGTTACATACCTGGCGCTAAAAAAGGTCATTCCACAATATCAAAAGGAAGGAATCGAGTTTGTCTATGTTTCCTCTTTAGTCCGTTAAGGCCTCAAACTTGGCCTTCAGGGCCTTCTCTACATTTCCGGGGACCAATCCTTTAACGCTTCCGCCGAGCATGGCAACTTCCTTGATGGTCCGGGAACTCACGAAAAAATAATCCTTGGCGGTCATCATAAAAAAGGTATCAAAGTTTTCATTCAAATGGCGGTTGATGGAAGCCATGTGGAACTCGTACTCAAAATCGGAAGTGGCACGAAGGCCTCGGATGATGACACTCCCCCCCACCCGTTCCACATAATCCACGAGGAGTCCCTCGAAGCTATCAACGGTAACTCCTTCAAGGTCTTTGGTAGCCTCGCGTATCAAGGCCTTCCTCTCCTCAAGCGTAAAGAGACCCTGCTTGTCAATGTTATGGGCAACAGCTACCACCACATGATCAAAAACCCCCAGGCCCCGCTGGATAATATCGAGATGCCCATAAGTAATCGGGTCAAAAGAACCAGGATAAATCGCTTTTATCATCTTTCACGCCTCACTTTCTTTGGGATGGATTAAGGGGTTGAAGAATATGGATTTTGGAACTGCCATACGTCTTTTCCTTAACCTCAACCAATCCCTCGGGAATAGTATTAATATCTAACGTCTTACCCCTTTCTAACACGATCCAACCCTCTTTTTTCACGATACCAGTTACAGAAAGAGACTTCAATATGGGCATAACGTCCATTTGGTATGGGGGATCCATCAACACGATATCAAACCGAACACCAGCCTGTTGAAACTGCTTAAGCGCCCTTTGAGCCGTGGTGCAAAGGATGGGATCTCGACGATACTGCGTAAGGGAAACAAGGTTATCCCTTAATATCCTGCACACTGCCTTGTCATATTCGACGAAGAAGATCTGCCCTGCCCCACGGCTCTTGGCCTCAAGGCCCAGTAAACCACTTCCTGAAAAGAGGTCCAAGACTACCGCCCCAAGGATCCTGCTGCCAATCATATTGAAAATAGCCTCACGGACCATGGCGCGCGTGGGTCGCACCTTGTCGCCTTTCGGTATCTTGACCAGCCGTCCTTTGTATTCCCCGCCCGTGATACGTATCATGGCCCTTCCCCCATAAAGATGCCTATCCTCTCAAGATAAGCCTGCATCCTATCGGTGTGTGATCCTCTCCAGTAAATTCTCTTACAACTTGGGCAAATCCTAAATACGGTATGGGTTTGATAAATATAATCTGGAACTCTGTCCCTTGCAGACTCTTTCGGGATTTCAACAAGAGGTTCGTTACACCGGATGCACCGACTCCCCACTTTCTCCAGGTCGATCTCTGGACCAAAATGTTCCTTGAACCAGACCAATTGATCCTCGATACGGTCGAACGGAACAAACTGTATCATCTTCGATCCATTAGTTCTTATTCTCTTTTTCGTCAGAAAAACCCCATCCGCTCCAATTTCCTTCTCCGACCGAACAAAGGACGTATCAAACCCGAGATAACGTAACCACTTTCCAAGCCTGAGAACCGTGGGATCGACAAAAAATTTCTTGGAATTTTTGTCACTCATCAAAAAACGCCCTCAAACCGCACTTTAGACCTCTGGATCGCCATCGTTACCTTCGATCACATCGTCAGCAAGGCGCTTAATAATTTATAGGTATCTGGATTCGCTTGTCGCTACTTAATTAATAAGTCGGCTGTTTTCGAGAATTCTCTTGACATCACCCCAGAAAACGGTGCCGTCCTTCAAGGCATCGTTAACCAAATCCTTAATCTTGGGATGAATCATTCCGTATATCTTCAGCGTCTTCTCCTTAACCGGAAGGTCCATCAACGCAAACTCCCTCACCTCGTGTGTGATCGGTAAGATCTCGAAAAAAGAGACCGTATTTTGGTATCCGGTTTGGTTGCACCTCTTACATCCTACCGGTTTGTATAAAGTAACATCCCGAGAAAAGCCTTCAGGAAGGGAGGAAAAACTTTCAGGATCCGCCTCCTGCTTACAGAAGGGGCACAGGGCAGGAACCGGTTGTTGGAAGATGACGATATTCGTGTTTAAAAAGGAAAACGTGGGGTCCTCGCCGACCTTGAACAGGGATTCAATGGCACGAACCATGGATTCCTTTACCATTGCCCCATAGATCCTCGGGATCCTTAAAACCATGCTCAAAACCTCTTCCAGGACCCTGGGGGTCTTGATATCGTCAATCATCAAGACATCAACATCGAGGGAAGAAGTCTCATACAGAGTTTCGAGGATCTTTTCGTTCGTGAAATCCTTCGTCTCGATCTGCAAGAAATGTTCGTTCTTGAAATAAATTTCCCTTTCAAAGGTGATGACGTTGTCATTCTTCAGATTCATATTGGTCAAGAGGCAAGACATGGTCCTTGGGATAACGTCCAGATTGGGTGTCACAAGGAGGACCATCCCGGGAAGAATCTGCGTTCGGTTTCGGACAAGATTGATTTGCCCTTCGGTCATCCCTAAATCGTCCAAGGTTAGGAACTCCCCGAGACCCCTGAAGGGATGCAATATAATCTTCTCCCCCGTAAATCCCTTGATGATCGTCAGACGATAAGTGATCTTCTCTTCCCTGACTTCATATTCGAACCGCCCTTTGATAATCAGTCCCCCGTTGTTCCCATGGATACCCGACAGCATTTTCAACTGGTTCAACAGAATGCCGTGCCACTCTGGGGAACCGCGGAACTTGACGAAAAGCTTATCCCCCAGGCGGAACTTGACGAGCAGCTCGTTTCCTTCAACGTCGAAATGTATGGAAGGAGTCCCCTCCAACTCGGCCGAGATGAGGATGAAATTTAAGAATTCCTTCCCAGAAATATCTTCAATACAGCGCTTAAGCTGGGAATGTTCAAAATAATCGGACCATAGCTCCAGGCCCCTGTCAGGAACCTGCTGCACCCGTGATATCCCGTAGAAATCATCAAGTACACTGTTGATGCTCTCACGGTCACTAATGGCGATTTTTAGGCGCTTTCCCGTAACCTTCTTAAGGGTTTTGAGGATCTCGGTATTCGTGGGGTTGTGAATGACGATGGACAGCTCGTCATCCGTGCTGTAAACGGGGAGGATGGAATAACCGCGGGCGATTTCTTCAGGAATCGATTTGACGACCTCTGGCTCTATGAACTCGCTGCTTAGATTGCTGATGTAGGGAAGATTGTACTGGTCTGCGAGGACCCAATAGAGCTTGTCCTTGGAAATGGCCCCAATGCGGACGAGGGCTTCGCCCAGAAAACACGCATCCTTCTTTTGGAGATCGATCGCGCGTTTCAACTGTGATTCTGTGATAAGTCCCAAATCGAGGAATATATCCCCTAACCGGCGCTCTTTCTTGGTTAATTCTTCCATTTGTTTCTCCACAAAGTTTAACGCGCAAACCGTGCGTGAAACGGGAAACGTGTTAAGTTAAATCCCTATTTATCTTTTTGGCCCTCACCCTCCTGTTCCGCCCCGGCATCGGACGATGTTTCGGCATCCTCTTTGCCTTCAGAATCACCGGGGCTTTCAGGTTCCTCCTTTTCCTCGCCATTGTCACCGTTCAACTCGCCGTTGTTTCCCTCAGTCTGTGACGTGCCCATGCTCCTGATGATTTCTATCTCGCTCTGGAGCTCCTGAATCCTCTCATTGTAATTGTAGATATTCTGAAGCACCTCGCGGACATCCGCCTGATCGAGGGGGTTAGTCACACCATCGGTCAAGTACCGGTGGACAAGTTCACCCAATGTCGTGTAATTTTTCTCTATTTTCTTCTTATAGCTGTTGATGTCTATTTTTTTCTCTGAAATCTTCAAAAGTTTGCTTACTTCCGAAACAACCACATTGGTTCCATCTTTGATGGCCTGGATTCCCGACTCCGCACCCTTCTTTATATTGTTCTCAAATCCCATCTCATCCCTCCTCATAAGGGGTTAAAACCTTGTTATTATTTAACAACACGGCGGGATGTTGTCAAGCAGCACAAAAAATCTTATCCAAGTTCCCCTTTGTCCCCGTTTTTTTGACAAACCGTAAGGGTGCGCGTCAGGTAAAGTTCCGAGCAACTATAGATACCGAACGTGGGAGTGGAAAAACCATGGGTTTTCGCCATATTCTCCAGGAGTCTTTTCTTTCTCCTCTCCATAAAGGGGCGAAAGAGAATAAGTTTTCCCCCGGGGTCAAGGCATTCCTTGCCCGAGGAAAATATCGTTTCGAGGGGAAGGGCAGCCTTCGCCCAGAACGCGTCAAATTTACCGAGTTTATGGACAGTTTCGGCAGTCACCTTTTCGCCAATGACTCGCGCATTCTTCAAACCCAACAATCGAATGACATGGTTCAGAAAAACCGCCTTCTTTCTTCGAGACTCCGCCATGACTACCTCTATGTCCAGACAAAGAAGAACAGGAAAGGCGGGGAATCCCGCGCCTGAACCCACATCAAGGACTCGCTCGTTCCCTTCAAGAACCTTTAAAAGGAACAAGCTGTCCAGGACAAGTTTCAGCGCAGTTTTTTCCGGATTCCTCCTCGAAATGAGGTTGATACCCTCGTTCCACTTCAAGACCTCATGATAGAATAGGAGGATTTTTCCCCAGCGAGCCGGCTCGATCTCCGGAAAATACCGTTTTAGGAGACGCCTGAGTTCCTCTTCATAATTCATCATTTCTTAGCTCACCTTAAAACCGGCAAACCATCCCCTCTCTGTTTTCTCACCGGATATTTATGTCCCGGAGGTGAAAGACGGCAAGACTTGTCCCACGTAAATGAGTCAGAGACTCAACGGATTCCCGGGAAGTTATGAACGATCTCTTCGGCGAATCGACTGCAGGAAACCTCAATGCCATCCGAACGGAACCGGGCCAAATCATACGTAACCTTCCCTCCCCTGATGGCCCCTTCAACCCCTTTTTCAATCAACCGGGCAACCTCCTTCCACCCCATGAAATCGAACATCATGGCCCCGGATAGAATCAGGGAAGAGGGATTGACCTTGTCCTGTCCAGCGTATTTGGGGGCACTTCCGTGGGTCGCCTCGAAAATAGCCACCTCCTCACCGATATTGGCGCCGGGCGCCATCCCGATACCCCCCACCTGAGCGGCACAGGCGTCGGAAAGATAATCCCCGTTGAGGTTGGGAAGGACAAGAACATCGTATTCCTCGGGACGCAGCAGAACGAGTTGGAACATGGCATCGGCGATTCTGTCCTTTACCACAATCTTTCCTTCAGGCAGGGAATCTCCCTCAAGGTCCTTTTCCATGACAACCACATCGCCGTAATCCTCCCGCGCCACCTGGTAAGCCCATTCCCGAAAGGCCCCCTCCGTGTACTTCATGATGTTACCCTTGTGAATAAACGTCACACTCTTACGTCCATGAGTGATGGCGTAATCGAAGGCCCGTTTCACAAACCGTTTTGTGTTTCCCTTACTGATGAACTTGATCCCAATCCCGGCATCGTCTGGGATCTCCCATCCAAAGGCCTCCTCCAGAACCCGAATGAGTGTTTTTGCCTCCTGGGATCCTTCCGGCCATTCCAACCCTGCGTAGACATCCTCCACGTTCTCCCTGAAGATCACCACATCTAACCTTTCAGGATGTTTCATAGGTGAAACCACACCCTCGAAATAACGGACGGGACGGATACAGGTGTAAAGGTCGA
>JAOZMY010000006.1:19123-41162 GCA_029934085.1 bacterium
GGTGAAACCACACCCTCGAAATAACGGACGGGACGGATACAGGTGTAAAGGTCGAAATGCTTCCGAAGGGTTACGTTCAGGCTCCGAAAACCCCTCCCCACGGGAGTCGTCAAGGGCCCCTTGATGGCAATGCGGCATCGGGCAATGATCTCCAGCGTTTCCTCGGGAAGTAGCGCGCCCGTTTCCTTTTTGGCCTTCTCCCCCGCCAAGACCTCCTTCCAGACTACCCTCTTCTTACCCCCATAAGCCGCCTCGACCGCCCTGTCAAACACGAACCGGGCCGCCGGCCAGATATCCCGGCCCACCCCATCCCCCTCGATGAAAGGAATGATAGGATCATCCGGGACAATCCACAAGCCCTCTTCGGGCTTCGTAATAAGCGTTCCCACCACGATACCTTTTCCTCTTTAATGGATCAAATTTCCCTTTCAGAACACGAAATCAGTCCTCGAGGTTGAAATCGCCATACCTCCGGACATGGGCCACCAGTCCCCCCTCCCTTAGGATCCGGGTCATAATATCTGGCAAGGGGGGAAAGGACAACTGAAATCCCTTTGTTTTATCCTCCAAGACCCCCTTTTCCAAGTCAATGCTCAGGATATCCCCTTCTTCGATCCCTGAAGTGTCACACATAACCACGGGAAGCCCGATGTTAATACAGTTTCTGAAAAAGATTCTCGCTACGGACTTCGCCACGATGGCCCGGACCCCGGCCAGCTTAATTACGGTAGGGGCGTGCTCTCGGCTGGAACCCTGGCCGAAATTCCGTCCCCCCACAACGATATCACCGGGGAGAACCCCCTTGGCAAAATCTTCCCGGGCATCTTCCAAAACATGCTTCGCCAGCTTTTCCAGATCCGACCTAAGGTGAAAATACCGCCCCGGTGTGATCTGATCGGTGCTAATATCATCTCCGAAAATCCACGCGCGTCCCTCAAGTTCCATATCCTCTCCTCAAAGATATTTCCTCGGATCCGTGATACTCCCCGTAAGAGCGGACGCCGCAGCTGTCAAGGGTGAGGCCAAATAGATCTCTCCGTTCGGATTTCCCATACGCCCCTTAAAGTTTCGATTCTGCGTGGAAAGGCAACGTTCCCCGTCGCCCAGAGCCCCCGCGTGTACCCCCACACACGGTCCACATCCAGGTGTCACCAAGGTAGCTCCCGCCTCAAGAAACACCTCCAAAATCCCCTCCGCCATCAGCGCCTTCAGCACCCGTTGAGAGGCGGGCACGATGAGCAAACGGGTGGACGGATGCCGCCGTTTCCCCTTGAGAATCTCCGCCGCCATCCGGAAATCAGATACCCGTCCGTTGGTGCAGGTTCCGATAACTACCTGCTGAACGTCTTTTCCAGCGACACTCCCATCACCGATGGGGAAAACATTATCCACCGTGTGGGGACACGCCACCTGAGGAACGAGTGAAGAGAGGTCGATCTCCACTTCCCGAAGGTATGACGCATCAGGATCCGGGGTAAACGGCCGATACGATCCCTCTCTCCCCAGTGTTTCGAGATATGCCCGGGTAACCTCATCCGACGGGAAAAGGCCACACTTCGCCCCCGCTTCCACGGCCATGTTGGCTATAGTCAGGCGGCTTTCCATATCGAGTGAGGCAATCCCTCCTCCATCAAACTCGAGGGACTTGTAGTTGGCGCCATCGGCACCCAGTTTCCCGATGAGGTAGAGAACAACGTCCTTAGCGACTACACCTTTCGGCAATTCCCCCTTCAATATCACTCGGATACTTTCCGGGACCAAAAACCAGGTTTTACCCAGGGCCATGGCAATGGCAATATCCGTGGATCCCATACCCGTTGAAAAGGCGCAAAATCCCCCTCCCGTGCAGGTATGGGAATCGGCTCCCACCATCAAATCACCAGGTGAAATGTAGCGCTCCGCCATAATCTGATGGCATACTCCCTCTCCCACCTCGTGGAGGATAGCTCCATAGGTACGGCAAAACTCCCTCAAAAAAAGGTGATCATTTGAGAGTTCCCGGCGTGGGCTCGGGGCAGCATGGTCCAAGAAAACGTGAGTCCTCTCGGGTAAAGCGAGGGCATCCTTCTCAAGGGCGTGGAACTGCCGAACGGTCAGCGGGCCCGTCCCATCCTGCATGAGCATCCAGTCCACGCGAGCAAGAACGAACTCCCCCGCTTTTACAGGGCGCCCTGCATGAGAGGACAAGAGTTTCTCGGCAAGGGTCTGGTCCATTCTATTCTATCTCTTCGGTCTTGACCAGCTCTTCGAACCGGATATCACACCCGATGACTCCTTTGAGATCCCCGTCGATGTCACAGCAGATAGGAGCCGACACGGTCAGACAGAGGGCCCCGGTAATCGCGGAGGTATAGAGCCCCGTCACGTGTATTTTGCCATCCTTCATAGGTTTGATGAACCAATCCCGGTCCAGATAAACCTCATGGAGTCCCACCTTTCCATATTTGGCGCGATCCACGATCTGCGTGATATTTTTCGTTATCTTGACCCCATCCTTGTTAACCACATAGGCAAACTGGATGAAGGGGTTCTCTTCCACGAAGCTTGAAAGAACCGGTTCGATCTTCTTGGGATCCATGGACTGAATCTCCGAGAGATCCGCAACTTCCCGTATCAGGTGAGCCGCCAGCTCGTGAGCCCGCTTCTTGATCTGATCGAAATCGGACACGAAGTACTCGGGAAGATACTTTTTCGCCAAACGTGCCATCTCTTCGTTGGAAATATCGGTGACCCGCCCCTTTTCGTACTGGGCCACCACCCACTTGTAGATCTTCGCCGCCCCAGGGTGCCGTTTGTCCACCTTCCGGTCTTCCGGAAGGATGAGATATGAGTTGATCCACTGGACGATTCCCGCAATCCCAGACTTGTCGTTGATCATCACCCCCAGTGGACGGTTGAGGATTTTTGCCGTGTCGAAGATGTTGTAGATCTCCTCGTTCTTGAAAATACCATCCGCGTGAATGCCCGCGCGAGTGACATTGAATTCGGATCCCACAAACGGTTGGTTCTTCGGAATGGTTTCCCCGATTTCCCTCTCGAAGTAGTTCCGTATCTCCGTAATCACCTGCGTGTCGATACCGTCGACCCTTCCCGTCAAGCTGATATATTCGATAATCATCGCCTCGATCGGCGTGTTCCCCGTCCTCTCCCCGATACCGAGAAGCGAACCATTCACCGCGCCACAACCATAGAGCCAAGCCGTGGTCGAATTGATCACCGCCTTGTAAAAGTCGTTGTGCCCGTGCCATTCCAACTGAGCGGAAGGAACCCCAGCGTCGTGAACCATGGCACGGATCAGCTTGGGCACGGAGCGCGGCAACGCCGCCCCGGGATACGGCACCCCGAACCCCATGGTATCCGCCAGCCGTATCTTTACGGGGATACCGCTCTCCTCCGAAAGGCGCATCAAGGCCTGGGCAAAGGGGACACAAAATCCGTAGATGTCCGCCCGCGTAAAATCCTCAAAATGGCACCGCGGGCGAATTCCCTCCTCCAGGGCCTTTTCCACGATCCGCAGGTAGTCTTCCATGGCCTTTTTGCGGTCCTTCTTCAACTTCAGGAAGATATGATAGTCCGACACAGAGGTGAGAATCCCAGTTTCTTTCAATCCCATCGATTTCACGATCTCGAAATCCTTTTCGTGGGCGCGGATCCATCCTGTGATCTCAGGATAACGATACCCGCGCTCCTGGCACCTCTGGACCACTTCCTTATCCTTGTCACTGTAAAGGAAAAACTCACATTGGCGGATCACGCCCGTTGCACCCCCAAGCCGGTGCAACATATCATAGAGATCGAGAATCTGATGGACACGATAAGGCGCCCGGGACTGCTGACCATCCCGAAACGTCGTATCGGTGATGAAGATTTCCTCTGGCGGATTGGGAACCTCAATATTGTAATCGAAGAGGGTCTTACATACTTCTGTATATGGAAAAACCTCGCGGAACAGATTGGGTTCATTAACCTCTTCTAAGTCATATCGTTTAATACCTTCAGCGCCTTTTAGAAATCCTCTTTTCACCTTAAAATCCCCCTCTTTTTAGCCCTATACAACTAAACAAGTTTGCTTAGTGTGTCAAGAAAAATATTTCAAAACTACGCGAAAAGATTAGCAAATAATATTCATTATCACTATTTTATCTATACAAATCCTTCGAGGTTTTATAAAAGGCTTGTTTAACTCCGAAGCTTAGAACACGAGCCGAAATCCCCTCGGATCCTTTGGAAGCATCCTTATAGCCCCGTCCAGAGGGGCGTTGGACGTTTTCAAACCTATCTTCGGTCGAAAATAGAGGGTCCCCTTGATGCGAATGTCACCCTTGATCGGATCATGCCAGAAAAGCGCCGTTCCGTCCACGTCCATCATATTTCCCCGAAAGACGATTTTATCCACATTGAAAACCGAACGTGTGATGTTCCCATCCACTCTTCCCGAAATGAACGACAGGTCGATCCTCCCCAAGGGGGACGACGGCCATTTCAAATGGAAATTTTTTATACTGAACGCCCATCCCCCTGACATCTTTCCCGTCTCTCCCTCCTTGTCCATCAGGACATCTCCTTTCAACTGCCACGCGCCTTGAAGATCTACCCCCCTCCGCAGTACAAAAGGGGTCGGGAAGAAAACTCGGTCCTCTGTCGCCAGAGACAAGACGACACGCCCCTTCTTTTGAAACTCCACATGCCCAAAAATCTTCGATGCTCCCATCTCACCCGTGAATTCAAGGACCTTCTTTCCGAGGAAAATCTTGGACCAAGAGGGCCGGGCCTTCACACCTTTCAAGACGATCACTTCAACAAGTGGGTTCTTCTCCGGTTGCCAAACCAGATCGTTCAATCTCAACCTCATGATGGGGTCGAGGTGAACACGTGTCACGGAAACCTTACCCGGGAGGTTCAGGGTATTTATCCATGTCTGAACCGCACTCGTGGGAAAAGTCATCATCAGCCCAAGAGGAAAAACGAGAATGAAAACCAGCAGGGAGATGCCAAAAACCTTGAAATATCGCCATCCACGCTTCATGGTTTTCCAACGGCCTCAAGGAGATCGATTTCCATCTTCAAGGAATAGGTCCCTCCAGTCTTTCGTTTCAGATCCCAGCGAACTACCCGCATGGGGAGGTAGTGATGATCGATCCGCCGAATCAACTGAAAGATCTGCCCCGGCGTCGCTTTTAACTGTAAAAAGCAGCGTTTCATCACGAACCCCTCTCCCTCCCACACCGATTCAAACCTCATCGAAGAGTCCGAAGACTGCTCCCCAACAACCTGACGGACAAGAGCCTTAAGCTGCTCTCTGGCGGGGACCTTCTGATCGGCCGCCATGGCCCTTCGTATCAGCTCCCGAATCTTCCCCGAAGCCTTCGCATAGTCGCCAAGGACCGATTCCAGGCGGTGAATCTTCGACCACGATCGCTCTATCCTCCCGCGCATCTTCCGGTGGTAGCCCATCAGGGGAAACAGGACCAACCAAAGGTAGAGCAGGCAAAAGGCGCCCATCCCACCTAACCAAAGCCACTGCTTTTCACGCTCACTCAGCACGCGAGCCCTCCCCCTTTTTCTCCGGCCGTTTTACAACCACAGAATAGACCTTCCCCTTAGAAAATATGCGAGGTAGGCTTCCCTTCACCTCCGCAACCTCTATCGTTCCCTTAACTGTCTTCCGCAGTCCTCCCCTGAACTTCTTTGGGTCAAGCGGTTTCTTGCTTTCAAAAATGATTCTCAGCATATCACTCGTTCCAGAGATCTCTCTGAGGCCCAATTCTCCCATACCATCCAAGGCGGGAAGGACCTCCACCGGTAACGTCAAAGCCGTAGGCTCCAAAAACGCCGAGAGGTGCTTTCTCTGGCGCTCTACCTTCTTGAATTGGGATTGGATCAAACTCAACGAGGCCACAGGAGGTGCGTTGGGCAATACCGATTTCACGAGTTGTGTCATGGTCCGTTTCTGGGACTCGTAAATCTTCCTGTCCGTCCACCCCTTGATCCCAAAGATGAATCCCACGCCTAAAAAGACGAGGATAAGCCATGCGGAGGCATAAACGATCATCTTATGGCTCTCCTTTGGCTCCCCTTGGGGCACCTTTGCCCGAACGCCTCCGTATTCCAAGGTCCCGATGAAGGTAGGAAGCTGGGCAAGAAGTAAAGCCAAATCTTCTCGGGAAAGTGATTGACTTTCCTGAATGGCCCGCTCCAAATTCTCCCCCGTTTCAAGAGGCTGAAACAGCGATTTCCATTCTGGAGCAGGATGTTGCCCCTTCCTGGACGTCAGAGCCCTAAAACCGTAAAGAACGGCATTCGGAAACTCGGAGAGTTGACCCCGCAATCTCCCTATCAGCGTCGTGCCATCTCCGATGAAAACCTCCAGGCGTTTGACTTCGCCCTCATGCACCACCGCGACCATGGAGAGGTCCCCCTCGATGAGAAACAAAACGGCCGTCTCTTCACCTTTCTGGCGCAAAAAAGCAAACGCCAAAGGGAGGATAGGGAGTGTAACGATCGATGGAACAATCCCCAAAGGCCGATACTTCCCTTCGAGTTCCTGAAGGATATCGGAGTCCATAACGAGCGCAAACCCAGAAATCCCTACCTTTTTCCCACCACTTCGTGCCCCTCGCGCGGGACAGAACCCGACAGCTGGGGAAATGATTTCGTCGATCCCTCTCGACGACAATTCTATCTTCAACGCCTGAAAAAGCTGCTGAGGCTTAAGCCTGGGGAGAGAAACCGAAAGGGGAATCACGGAGGTGTCCGCATCGTAGAGAACCGTGGCGTCCGGTGACAGTGAAGACGTAAGCCTATGGATCTCCTCAGCAGGATAGAGGTAGGTCCCGTCCGGTTGAACAAAAGCGGGGTGCCAGGAAGAATGCAGCGACTTATTGCCGGAGCTTACGGCAACGGCGATCCCCTCCCTGTTTGCGTAAATCCCCATCACGCGGGCTGCCATAACCCCTCCCTGAAATAAAGGGTCTTGATACCCATGCCTTGGCGCAATAAGACTGCCCAAAGCCCCAAACGCACCTTCCGATAGACCAATCGCAACTGTACGCGGAAGGCACTGCTCCGAAGGGTTCCCCATCTCTGGAAGGCCTCAAAAACCCTCACCGGCACATGGACGACCTTCACAAAATCGTCCATAGAACGAATATGGCCAAGGTCTCTCTCAATAATGATACGATCAGCCAGCTCCGGCGTCACCCCATCGCTCAATGCCATAAGGACATCGCGGTTCGCCGTCAGCAGGTTGATCTTTCCCTTCCCCCAAACGGTCAGGTCCTCGCTTATTGGGCGCTCTTTCAGTTTCCGGAGCCTTTCTATTTCCTTCTTCATAAAAGGGATCACGGGAAGTTCAAAGATCGATTGCAAGGAACGATTGGGCGGAATTTCCCCCAGTTTTCCATAAAAAGAGGCCTCGTTCTCGCCATAAACGGTCTGGTCATCCACATCAACCCAGTCTATCAGGGCATAGAGTGGCGCAGTTTCTCCACCCCGCAACTCCCAGTAACGTTGGAGGATCTCTATCCCTTCCATCCCTGATGAGATCAACTGATTCACCGGAAGTTTACCCTCCTCGTCCCTTATCTCCCCTTCGCACGTGCCTTCAGCTCCAAACTGGTTGGAGATAAACGGGATGATTCTCGGATCCCGCCATCGATCCGTCTCGATCGCAACCTTTACACCTTCAAAAACCGATTTCGCCCTCTGGCGGGTGATCATCTCATCCCTAAAGTTCCCGGACAACAGCGTTCCCAACTGGGCATCCACCCCGAACTGTACCAGGATCGCAGCCAATGCCGCAACCACAGCCGCCACAAGGATCAAAAAAAATCCCTTTTCCCTTCCTCGCATCTATTCCATCCAATCCTGTACAGGGTGCGTCTCTCCACGAAAAGTATGGCGTTTTCCCTTTGAATCCACAAGGGCCACCTCGATACGCACCAGCGCTGGAAGCCTGTCCCGCCACTGCTGGGCTCTGGAGTCCCATTGTCTCGAAACCCTGTGGTTTCCATCTTCATAAACGACCCGGAAAAGGGTGATTCGATCGCTTATCAGCTCCTTTTTCGCTGGATAGCGCGACAGCAGGGGTGTAAGGTCTCGATACATCAAGAATCTCCCCCTCCCTTCCTCTAAAGGCTTCAACCGATACGTAATCCGACCCAGATCGGCAATCCCCTTCACCCCTTCCCTACCTTCTCCAGCCCTGGCACTGGCAAAGGAAAGACGAGTCGTCTGCCACGGAACCTCCGAAACCTTGCCTTCGAAAAAAAAACGTTCCGGGAACGCCGGGTTTCCCAAATAGGCCGCCTCCAGGTCCAGCATTATCTGATTCACGATCATCACCCCCTCTACCTCCGCCTCGTGACTGACAAGACTCTCCGCCACGCCTCGACGGATCGCCACATAGGTCCCCATAACCACACCCACCATCAGTGCCGAAAGGCCAACAGCCAGGAGGAGTTCGATCAGGGTAAACCCGCGGCAATTTAGTGAACGACCACCCACCTGCTTATCTCCAGCAAAGGTTTGGCCTCCCTTCCGCGAGCAACCCGGACAGTCACCTTTCTAACGTTTGGATAGGACGATTCCATCACGGATGTCTGGTAAAAGAGCCTGGGTGGACCCGGATCATAGCCCCGTAACACGGAAACATCCGCCCATCCATAGGCCTCTATCCTCGCGCACACACTTTCACTTAGAAGGGCCGCGCGATTCAAAATCTCGCTCTCCGAAATCATCGTGAAGGATTGAATGTGCGTTCGAATCAACAGGACAAATGATATCGCAAGAATGGCCACCGCGACGAGGACTTCCAGAAGTGTCATCCCTCGGCTACTTTTCATACTGCGGTCCTTTTACCCACCCTCTCACTATCTCCACACCGGGTCTAAAAGGATATCCCATCACCGTCATCCGTTCCGTTCCCTTTTCGAGGAAAATACCAAAGCCTT
The DNA here is from genome assembly GCA_029934085.1 of bacterium. Classification (GTDB taxonomy): domain Bacteria; phylum Desulfobacterota; class S145-22; order S145-22; family S145-22; genus JAOZMY01. Next base: position 28,075 of record JAOZMY010000006.1, read on the forward strand.
CTCCTTGTCCATTTGGAAGAAATCGGAGGGACAACCTCTTCTGTGATGTCGTATTTTCACCCCAGAATCCCGCCATTCTCGTATTCTCAGGCATTTTGAGGGATAACAGCACCTTCTCTTTTCCCTTCTCCTTCTTTTCAAACAACACGATCTTTTGTTCTTTTAGATCAAACACGATACGAACGGGAGTCTGATCCCGAGCCGCACTCCAGCGCGCCTTCATCAGGGCGTGCCGAAACCGATTGTTGATAACCTCTCCCGTGTCCGGGAACAACGCAGAAATCTTGGGAGCCGTCACCCCTATCAGGATGGTGGCAATCGCGAGCGTGATTAAGAGCTCAACAAGGGTAAACCCTTTAGAACATCCCCGTGTTTGCTTCCTCACCATATCTAACTCACAAAATCCCCTCACGAACAGCCCATATCCGAGACCTTACGATCCGCTGTCCTCTTCGAGATTCCAGCTTTCGATATCCGCATCGTTTCCCTCACCGCCCTCTTCCCCATCGGCGCCCAAGGAGATGATATCAAACTCCTTGTCGTGAACACCGGGAGAGATATAAATGTAAGGATTCCCCCACGGGTCCTTCGGAATCTTATGCCCTTCCAAATATCCCCCCTCACGGTAATGCCTCGGGATTCTTCCCGTGGTCGGCTTTTCGATTAAGGCCTTTAACCCTTGTTCCGTGCTCGGATAGAACCCGTTATCAAGATAGAAAAGGCGGAGGGCCTTTTTGAAATTCTGAATTTGTATCTTCGCCTTGACGCGCCGAGCCTCTTCCGGTTTCCCCACGATTTTCGGAATCACGAGACCCGCAAGAATCCCGAGAATAATGACCACCACCATCAACTCTATCAGCGTAAAACCTTCTTCATTCAATTTTTTCATCACTAATCACCCGATAAACTGGTTCATGTTAAAGATTGGCAGGAGAACTGAAATCACTATCCATCCCACGATACCTCCCATGAAGAGGATCATGAACGGTTCCAGGACAGAAAGGACCGTCTTCATGGCAGCTTCCGTCTCTTCCTCATACATCTCCGCGACCCGCATGAGCATATCCTCCAGCTCTCCACTCTCTTCCCCAACGGCAATCATCTGGGTCACGACCGGTGGAACCCAAGGAAGCTGCTCCAGAGCCCGCCCCAGAGGACGGCCCTCCCCAATCTGACGGATCACCCCGTCGAATGAGGACTGTAACACCTGATTCGTTACAACACCCCGAGTTAGGCGAAGGGCCTTGACCAAGGGAATCCCACTGGACAGAATTGTCGAAAGTGTCCTGGAGAACCGGGCAATCTGGGATTTTTTCACCCATTGCCCCACCGTGGGAATTTTAAGCCACAACCTATCGATGAGCTCCCTTCCCTTTCGCGTCCTCTTGAACCTAAGAAAGAAGACAATCCCCAGAACGAAAAAGATGGGGATCAGCATCCCATAGGCCTGCATCCATTTCCCTACCCCCAGCAGGAGCCGTGTCATCGGTGGCAAAGGTTGGTGAATGGCACTGAAAATCTCTGACACGGAGGGCAGCACATAGATCATCAAGATAAAAAAGACTCCCAATGCCACCAATCCCATGATGACTGGATAAGCAAGGGAGGAAAGAAGGCGGTTACGGAGGGTTATCTGACGACCGATATAATCTGAGAGGCCCTGAAGAACTTCGCTAAGCTGCCCGCTCTCCTCGCCGGCCGCGATACTTTCCACGTAAAGCGTCGAAAAGATGTGAGGGTATCCAGCCAAGGCCTCGTGCAACGAGGATCCCTCCGAAAGACGCTCCCGTATGTTGGTCAATACCCCTTTGAGGTAAGGGTTTTTCAACTGTGAGATTATGGCCGTCAGGCTTCCTGTCACGGAAAGGCCCGCCCTGAGCAAAATGGCAAGCTGCCGTGTCAGAACCATGACCTCACGTAATCCGACCCGATGAAAAAAACGGGATCCAAGCGTCGCAGTGGGCGTTCTGGCCCGTAAAAAGGTCTCTTCTGTAATCCTGAGGGGGACCTGGTTTTTGAGCTTTAACCGTTGAACTGCCGCCCTCGGGCTTTCAGCGTCAATGATTCCCTTTATCTTCTTCCCGTCCCGATCGACCGCCTCGTATGAAAAAACAGGCATCGCTACTCCTGGATGACGCGTAACACCTCTTCCGGAGTGGTCACTCCTGAGAGGATCTTCAAAACTCCGTCCTCAACCAGTCTCCGCATCCCCCGAGCAACAGCAACCTTGCGTATCTCGCTGGCGTCAGATGTTCGTGCAATGACCTTTCCCATCTCTTCATCGCATAGAAAAAGCTCATAGATACCTGTCCGTCCCATGTACCCCGTCCCCATGCAGAGATCGCACCCCTGTCCCTTGTAGAAAACCTTCCCAGAAGAGTTGCCGATACCCAATTCCTCCAAAAGGGCCTCTGAAGGGGTATAAGGTTCTTTACAATGGGGGCAAATGGTGCGGACCAGGCGCTGCGCGATGATCGCCTCCACCGATGAAGTCACGAGAAAGGTCTCGATACCCATGTCGATAAGACGCGTGACGGCAGACGCCGCGTCAATGGTATGAAGTGTGCTGAAGACCAAATGCCCCGTCAGAGAGGCGTGAATGGCAATCTCAGCCGTTTCCAGGTCTCGTATCTCACCGACGAGGATCACATCCGGGTCTTGTCGAACGATGGAGCGCAACCCGTTGGCAAAGGTCAATCCAACCTTTGGATTGACCGGGATCTGGCTGATTCCGTTGATCTGGTATTCGATGGGATCTTCAATGGTAATGATGTTCCGTCCCGGCTCATTGATCCGGTCCAGGGCGGCATAGAGAGTCGTGGTCTTGCCGCTTCCCGTCGGACCAGTCACGAGAATCATCCCCTGAGTTTTATGAATCAGCTTCTCCACCGTGGCATAGGTGTCCGGGGCCATCCCGATGTCTTGGAGTCCCCTGAAAAGGGTTGTCTGATCCAGGAGTCGGAGGACCACCCGTTCTCCAAAGGCCGTTGGAAGGGTGGAAACACGGATATCCACATCTTTAGGACCTACCCGTAAACGAATTCGCCCATCCTGGGGCAACCTTTTCTCCGCGATATTAAGCTTGGAAAGGACCTTGATCCTCGAAACGACAGAGCCCTGATGGCGCGAGGGTATCTTCAAGCGCTCGTAAAGCACCCCATCAATCCTGTAGCGCACCCGCATATATTCCCGAAAGGGCTCCATGTGGATATCACTGGCCCCCAGCTGGACCGCCCGTGCAAAGATACGGTTCACCAGGCGGATAATGGGGGCCTCACTATCCGAATCGAGCAAATCCTCCATCTTCTCGAGATCGTGCGCCAGGTCCTCATCACCCAAGGAACTCAAGTCCTGGATAATCTCCTCCGCCTCCCCTTCTGTGTCCCCATAAACTTCCTGTAGCAGTTCCAAAATCTCCGACTCGGGCATTACCTTCGGCACCACCCGTTTGTGAAGCTTGAGCGACAGGAGATCCACCAGTTCCTGTGGTGTTCCCTCACACGTTCCAACCTCCAAGAGCTCTCCCGTATCCTTCAAAGGGACGAGACGATTGTGACGGGCAAAGGAAGGAGGGATGATTTCCTTTAAATGTTCCTTGACTGAGGAGGCATCTGTGACCATAGACGACATTAAAGATAAGGGCCTTTAAAAGGGAGCCGCGCTTTTGGTAGAAAAGTTCGCGCGATCCTTGTCCATAACCCCCTTCTTCTCTTTCGTGATTTTGGACAGGGCCTTGTGATTGCGAACGATTTTCGGCGTCAAGAACACAAGGAGGTTGGTCTTTTCGTTGGTCTTTTTCTGGTATTTAAACAGCCATCCCAGGATCGGGATCTCTCCAAGAATAGGAATCTTGGACGTATTGTCCGTCTCGTTATTTTTGATCAACCCCCCGATGACCACCGTCTTTCCGTCTTTAACGGCCACGACCGTCTTGGTGGAACGCTTCGTATAAGTAGGGCCCAGATCACTCTGGATATCCGACGGAAGGATCGCCGAAACCTCCTGATAGATGGAGAGACGAACAACATCCCCTTCGGTAATCTGAGGGGTGATTCTCAGGGTGATTCCAAGGTCTTTCCGCTCGATCAGGAAACTCTGGTTCAGGCCCGTGGCTCCTGCCTCTCCGGTCACCATTTTCTGGGTGGCGATAGGAACATTCTTCCCCACGATAATCTCGGCTTCTTCATTATCCAGGGTAAGGAGGTGCGGGGTTGAAAGAATATTTATGCCCGCCGTCTTTTTCAGGGCGGCCACCATGGCGGCCACCGAAGGGAAGCTGATATTTCCAAAGGTGATGTTTTCTCCCAGCATTCCAAGAACCATCCCAGAAGGCATGGAGGTAGGCATATTCCCCGACGAAACGGCCGCCGAAAAGGGATAAACATCCTTTGTCTCACCCGAGCTTCCGATAACCCCGATTCCCGTTCCGTTGATGCTTGCCTTCCCCGTGATAAACCACTGAACCCCCAGTTGTTGCATCTTTTCCTCGGAAATCTCCATGATAAGGGCCTCAACGTAAACTTGAGACCGATAGACATCCAGCTTTTTTATGACGTCCGCGATCACAGGGTAATCAGATGGAGAAGCGTTGATGATCAGGGCATTGGTCGCCTTGTCCGCGGTGATGATCACCCGTCCCGTCACGGCCCTTTTCAATACCGCCGTTTTACCTACAACCGACTTCGATGTCTTGACACCAATACCCGTGGATGTCCCAAACATCTCCTTCAACACCTTGGCCAAATCTTCCGCAACCGCGTTTTTGAGGTAAAAGACATGGATTCTCTCCTTGTCCTTTTGGGGAGGCACATCCAGTTTGTGAACGATTGCCTTAACCTCGACCATCTCGCGCCTGGGAGCCATGACCAGAATCGCGTTGATCCTTTCGTCGGGAACCAGCCTGACCCCCTCCCACTCGAGTTTCTCCTTCGTCTTTCCACGGGCAAAGGCCAGGCGATAGAGACGCTTCTTCTCCTCGGGCATCTCAAGGAGCTTGGTTATCTCGTCGGTAAGATCCCTCGCGTAGGCATACTGAAGAGGTATGACATCGAATTCGATCTTCGCCCGGGCCTGATCCAGTCGCTTGACGATGGCGGCAATGCGTTCGATGTTGTCCCTATAATCCGACAGGAGCAGTATCCCCGCATCCGGGTAAGAGATAATCTCGCCCCCCTCGGACACCAGGGGTTTGACAGTTTGCAGAATCTTCCCCGCATCTGCAAAAGACAATTGAAAGAGGCGAGTTATAAAAGGATTTCCTTCCGCGGCACCCTTCCCCTCACCTATAAAGGGGATGCTCCTTCGTCCAGCGTTCTTTACGGGTATAATCTCAATCATGCTGCCATGCTTCAGCGTCGTCAAGCCATGGCTTTGAAGAACCACCTGAAAAACGGGATAGACCTTTGATACCGGAATGGGCTTGGAGGAAACAATCGTGACAAGTCCCTTAACCGACTCATCTACCACGAAGTTCAGGCCCGTCAATTTGCCCACGAATCGGGCGATGGTTCGGATATCCGCGTCTTCGAAGTTGAGCAGGACGCCCTTTGACTTTGAGATCTCCTGGCTGAGGCGTCCCTTTTGTGAAAGGTCTCCTGTCCCCGTGGCGGCCTGACTGCTCCGGAGACCCAACCCGGGAAAGCCACATGGCCAGAGGACCATAACAAAAAAAACCGTCAGGAAGATTAAAATTCGCCTTTTGTGATTCAATGGAATTTCCTTCTTGAATCTCACATTGCAAATCTTATCACAGATGTTTAGCCTTGTCCATGAAAATACCTACCTTGACATCACACCCCTTTGAATGATAGTCATGGCGAGATTTACACGACAAGCGAAGGAAGTAGAAATAAAAAAAGCCACCTAATAAATCGATGAATCCCCTTTACAAAGACCTGATTGAAATCATCGGCGCAGCCATCCATGCCGTCGACCCCTATCACGCCATCAAGGATGCCTGCAGATTCGAGAACGAGACGTTCGTGGTTCGGAACGGGGTTTTCCAGGCTACCAAGGCGGGCAAAACCTCGCAGTTCACCTACGACACATCCCAGGGAAGGATATTCGTCGTGGGGGCGGGAAAGGCCGCCTCACGAATGGCCCAGGCCATTGAAGAAATCGCCGGTGACTCCATCGAGGAAGGGGTCGTCGTTACCAAATATGGTTACGTGTCTCCCCTCAAAAAAATCCGTCAGATCGAGGCGGGGCACCCCGTTCCTGATGAGAATGGGGTGCAAGGAGCCCGGGAGATTGAACATCTCCTAAAAAACACGCGTGAGGGCGATCTTGTTCTGGTCCTCATCTCAGGGGGAGGATCCTCCCTTCTCCCATACCCGGCAGAGGGGATCTCCCTCAAAGACAAACAGGATGTAACGAACCTCCTCCTCTCCTGCGGGGCGGATATCCATGAAATGAACACCGTCCGCAAACACCTCTCCGCCATCAAAGGGGGACAGCTTGCCCGGATGGCGGCACCGGCCCACGTAATGAGTTTCATCCTCTCGGACGTCATTGGGGACAATCTCTCCGTCATCGCCTCAGGACCCACGGCACCGGATGACAGCACCTTTGAGAATGCTCTTGAGATTCTCAAGCGTCATGGGATCGATGAAAAGATTCCTCGACACGTTCTGGCTCACCTCAAGAAGGGGGCAAGGGGTAAAATCCCCGAAACCCCAGACAGCCGCAACCCCCTGTTCGAAAAAGTTCATTTCAGGTTCATTGGATCCAACCAGCTTGCTTTGAAAGCGGCTGCGGAAAAAGCAAAAACCCTCGAATACCAACCCCTGATTCTTACCAATGCCGCCTGTGGTGAGGCGAGAGAGATAGCAAAATATTTCGCCGCCATCGCACGGCAGACGGTGACACATCAAGAGCCACTCCCTCCCCCGGTTTGCATCCTCTCGGGCGGGGAACCCACGGTAACGCTAAGGGGAAACGGCAAGGGGGGACGGAATCAGGAATTCGCCCTGGCGGCTGGACTGGAAATCGATGGTCTCGAAGAAATCTTGATCGCGAGCGTGGGAACCGATGGAACTGACGGACCAACGGATGCCGCAGGAGGATACGCGGACGGAGAGATGCTACGCAAGGCACGGGAAAACGGGCTCGACCCTCAAACCCACCTCACCCAGAACAACGCGTATCCCTTTCTGGAGCGACTTGGGTATCTCATCAAGACAGGACCCACCGGGACCAATGTCATGGACATACAAATCATTCTTCATAAAAAAGCCTAAATCATTACCCTCCCTTGGAGTTTACACATGTACGAAATCAAAATCATCCGCTTCTTTTCAGCCGCCCACTTTCTCAAGGACTATCACGGAAAATGTGAGGCCCTCCATGGTCATAATTGGAAGGTGGAGGTCATGGTCCGCCGAGAAGACTTGGGGGAAGGAAACATGGCCCTCGATTTCTCGCAACTCAAACGAGCAACCGATGAGGTCCTACAAACCTTAGATCACAAGAACCTCAACGATCTTCCCCCATTCCTTGACCAGAATCCCTCTTCGGAGGCCATAGCGCGATACATCTTTGAGTCGCTTGAAAAAGTCCTTGAAAAGGAGCCGGTTTCCGTTTATCGTGTCAATGCTTGGGAATCACGTGACTCATGTGCGGGGTATATGAAATGACATCGGAACAATCCGCCTCGGAGCTCTCAGTCACGGAGTTGGTGGACATTCAAAACCTCCCCGACACCCGGAATATCCGTATCAAGAAGGTCGGGGTCAAGAACATCCGTTACCCTATTACGGTTCGAGATAAAAAGAACGGAATCCAGCATACTGTGGCGAGCGTCAATATGTACGTGGACCTGCCCCAGCACTTCAAAGGAACCCACATGAGCCGATTCGTGGAGATCCTGAATACCTACCGGGGAGACATCGCCATCCGGAACTTCTCCAATATCCTAAACGACATGAAGAAGACCCTCAACGCAAAGAGCGCGCACCTGGAGATCGAATTCCCCTACTTCATCGAAAAGGAGGCCCCCGTAACACACTCAAGGGGATTGATGGAATACATCTGCCGTTTCTGCGGATCGAGCAACGACGTGGAAGACTTTTACGTGGGGATCGTCGTCCCGGTCACGACCCTCTGCCCCTGCTCGAGGGAAATCTCCGATCGGGGGGCGCACAACCAGCGAAGCATCGTCACGGTCAATGTCCGGTTCAAGAAGTTCTTCTGGATCGAAGACATCATCGAGTTGGTGGAACAATCGGCCAGTTGCGACGTCTATTCCATCCTCAAACGCCCCGATGAGAAATACGTTACGGAAAAGGCCTATGACAACCCTATGTTCGTGGAAGACATCGTGCGGGAAATCGCCCTAAAGCTCTCCAAGGACGACAACATCACGTGGTTTACCGTGGAGGCGGAAAACTTTGAAAGCATCCACAACCACAGCGCCTACGCCTTCGTGGAAAAGTCAGACGGTATCGTCGATAAATGACTTCAGATCCTCCAGCGAATGGGTAATCCCCGCTGGCGGGAGACTCCTCAGGAAGGTTTTTCCGTAAGATCGTTTGTAGATTCTGCTATCAAGGATCGCCAAGATTCCCCGATCCTTTTTGTGGCGCATCAATCTCCCAAGCCCCTGTTTAAGAGCGATCACCGCCCGAGGCACCTGATACCGGACAAAGGGGTTTTCTCCCCGTTGCTTCATCGCCTCCATTCTCGCCGCTTCCAGCGGATCATCCGGGACAAAGAAGGGAAGTTTGTCGATAATTACAGCCGTCAAGGCATCTCCCGGGATATCAACTCCCTCCCAGAAGCTCGCCGTGGCAAAGAGAACACTCTCCCTGTCTTCCCTAAAGGCCTCCAGCAACTCCGATTTCGGCAACTCCCCTTGAACGAAAACGGGGTAAGGCAACGCTTTGCGAATCTTCTCAAAAACGCGATGCATCTGCCGGTAACTGGTAAAAAGGACCAGGGCCCTCCCACCGTTAGAGTTTATCAGTTCACGAACAAGTCCGGGGAGAGCCTTTTCATACGCCTTCGAGCCGGGCACGGGAAAATCCTTGGGAATGAAGATCCTGACACGGCTTTTATAGTCAAAAGGAGAGGGAAGGCTCAGGGTTTGTGCCTGCTCCGTCGCCCCGACTCGCTCACGAATGAAGGAAAAATCCCCACCGGCGGACAAGGTGGCCGATGTAAAAACAACGAAATGAACCTGTGCCAAAAGGGCTGACCTCAGAAACTCTCTCACCTCAATGGGTGAAATGTGAAGTATGACCCCCCTTTTTCTTCTCTCCCCCCAGGAGACGAAATTGGGGTCCCTGGAGTTGAAAAAGGCCTCAAGACCCCCTTTAATCCCCTCAAGTCTCCGTAGAAGGGCCTCCGTCTCTCCAGATGCCTCCGAGCCACGTTTTTCTCTGAGCTTTAACATGAGATACGCCAACGTCTCCGCCATCATATCCCCTTCCAAACGTGACTCCTCGGGCAGCTCTTCAATAAGGATCCGAAAACGCTCGTCCTTTTCCGGGAAGGTATTAAAAAACCTAACAGATTGCCGCGAAAGCCTCTCCAGGGACTCCGTTAAGTCAACCTTCTCTTGATCGGACCACCGTTTAAGATCCCGGAGGATCTCTTCCACCTGCCCCATACTGAGCTGCCAACCGAAAAAGAGGGTCGCGATCGGCTCCACCCGGTGGGCCTCGTCGAAAATCACGCCGTCATATTCCGGCAATACCTCCGCAGGTGCCTTTTCACGCAAGGCAAGGTCAGAAAAAAAGAGATGGTGATTAACGATCAGGAGATCGGCCTTGGCCGCCTCCCGCCGCAACCTCGTAATAAAACATTCCTTAAAAAAGGGGCATTTGGACCCTATACACAGTTCTGACCTGGAACTTACCTCCTCCCAGAACCCAAGACGCTCGGGAAAGCCCTTGAGTTCTTCCCTATCCCCCGTTTCGGTGCGCTTTGTCCATTCCAGGAAGGGCTCATAAAGGGAGGTCTCTTCCGCGAAAGAAAAGAGGGGCTGACGCATGAAACGAGACAGCCGGCGTTTGCAGAGATAGTTTTGACGTCCCTTCAGCATGACGTAATTTAGTGAGGTATTGAACAACTGCTCCAGCAAGGGAAGGTCCTTCTTGACGATCTGTTCCTGAAGGGTCTTTGTGGCGGTGGAAACCACAACTCGCTTACCAGATAGGAGGGCGGGCAAGAGATAGGCCAGGGTCTTGCCAATACCCGTCGCTGCCTCGACAAAGAGGATCTCACCCTTTCGGATCGCGCGCTCCACCGCCTTCGCCATCTCGATCTGGGTTTCCCGCACCTCGTAAGCGGGAAAAACCTTCTTCAGGGTTTCTGTATCTTTGAAGAAATCAGGCAGATTGAGATGGGACATGCGCTTGCGTGTCGTTCCTCTCCGGGGTTACGACCCCGGCTGAGATAATAATCTTGAAGGCCTCCTGGGGATTCACATCCAGAGGAATTACCTGTTCCCGCTTGACTATGATGAAGAAGCCGGTCGTGATGTTGGGCGTCGTGGGAATAAACATCTTCACGTAGGTCTCATCGAGCCCCGGGAACAGATCAGCATCGCTGGTTCCCACGATATAACCCAGGGAATAAATCCCCTTTCTCGGGAATTCCACGAGAGCGGCCTGACGGAAAACATCATCCTTATCGGAAAAAAGGGCCACGATAAACTGGGAAATGGCATTGTAGATCCCACTCACGAAGGGAATGTTCTGAAAAATGGATTCAACCCAATGGACCAACCGTCTTCCGAAAAAATTCTTTGCCAGGAACCCCACAAGCAAAATGAGAAGAAGGGTCGCTATCAGTCCCAGGCCCGGGATGTGAAAAGGAAGGTAGGTATCAGGCTGAAATTTCGGAGGGACAAACCGAAAAATGGCATCTAATTTGAAGACAACGACTTTGATAATGTAGAGTGTCAAGGCAATGGGGACAAAAACTGCAAACCCCGCCAGAAAATATCTCTTAAAAAATCCTTTGTGTTTTTTCATACCAATTCCTGAGTGAGGTTGGGTGCGGATAGGGCCGCCGGGGAATCCGGAAAGACCATTTGTTGAATCGAATCGATCAGGGGAAGGAGAGTTTCACGATGTATCGCCGAGATAGGAACGGCATTGTATCTACGAGCGTATCTCATAACCTCCTCAGCGCTAACGCGATCCATCTTGTTTAAAACCAGCAAGGTCGGTATCGTGTCCAGATGAATCTCTCTCAAAATCTCCTCGACCACACGGATATGGTGCTCAAATTCGGGATGACTGATATCGACCAGATGGAGAAGTAAATCCGCGTCCCGCAATTCATCCAGGGTGCTCATAAAAGCCCCCAAGAGATCTTTGGGAAGGTCACGGATAAACCCCACTGTGTCGGTAACGACCACCTTCCGGTCTCTGGGGAACCTGAGGAGGCGGCTCGCTGTATCCAATGTGGCAAAAGGCTTGTTCTCAACAAACACGTGGCTGTTTGTCAAGGCATTGAGGAGGGTGGATTTTCCCGCGTTGGTATAACCGACAATGGAGACGATAGGCAATCCACCCCGCTTCCTCTTCTTCCTTCTCAACTCGCGCCCCGTTTTCAGATGTCTCAACTCCCGTTCCAGAGACGCAATCCGGTCTCTCACACGTCGCCGATTGACCTCAAGCTTCGTTTCACCGGGACCTCTCCCACCGATCCCCCCAGTTAAACGTGACATGGCCGTGTACTTTCCACTGAGCCTCGGCAGCATATACTTCAACTGAGCCAGCTCCACCTGAAGTTTCCCCTCCCTACTGTGGGCGCGACGAGCAAAGATATCAAGAATCAGGAGGGTTCTGTCAAGGACTTTCAGCTCTGTCATCTTACTGATCGTGTTCAGTTGCGCCGGGGCTAGATCCCTGTTGAAGATGATACAGTCCGCTCCCTTTTCCATACTGGTCATCACCAGTTCTTTTAACTTCCCTTTCCCGATTAGATAAGCAGGATGAATCTTCCGGAGTTTCTGTATGACATGGCCCACCACCTCCACATCGCAGGCCCTCGCCAGTTCGACAATCTCCTCCAGCAGGCCATCTATCTCCCACCTTCCTTCCGTAGAGACTACCACAACAATCGCCCTTGTCTTGCCATCTACTCGTCGGCCTGTTTTCAGGGCCTTTTGGAGGGCTACGATTCTCTCGTTGATCCATTCACCGAAGTGAATCGCCCCCCATTCTTGCAGCGACAACCGCTCCACGCGGCAACCAAACGGCTCCGTCTCTGGATCGAGATAGGCAATCTCCAGAAACCTGGGATTCCCTTGGGCATCCGCTTTTAAAACCCCGACCAGGTCGAGACGCAGCATTCTCAGGTCTGTCAGGTCTTCACGATCGATTCCTTCTTCTCCCAGATGCGTGTGGATGAACCGAACGCCTTTCAGGTTCCCCTTTCCCATGCCAAACCTACCAAGATCTGGGAGTAAAATAGATAGTGCATCCCCCACGAGGACACTGTCCACCTCGCCCCGACGGGTGATCAAAACCCCCACCTGCCGATTGACCTCAAGACTGATGGTCAGGATTTTGCGTGCGAGTTCCTGGGATATAATACGCTTGGGATCGGCCTTGCGTCGATAGAGACGCTTCAGTGCCTGGATTTGGGATGATTTGAGCCCCGTTGTTGATCCAATTATCTCTTTTATAGAAACGCCCCCATCCTCATTTTGATCATTTCCAATCCAATTTTAATATAGCATAGATTGTTTGTTTTCTCAAAAATCCTCCCCCCTTGTCACCGGCAGAAAGAATGATTATCCATTTAATTGTAAAAACCTTAACTTCCTGGCTTGAAGGAGACGAAAAAATGAACGCCGTAACTATTACGCTGGAACCCCAGGAGATTCAAAGGTTAGAGGCCATCATCATGGATAAAAATAAGGAGGAGGCCCTCGACTTCCTTAAAACGGTTATTCGGGCAAAGATCCGCACCCAAGGGAGTCGTGGGCTGGACAGCCAGAAGGGGACAGGCGTCCCCCTCTGACTTTACAAACAAAGCTTTCAGAATCGATAGGTCAAGGCTACCGAGATGACATGACCGGTCGTCTCGTATTTCCCTTCAAGGTTGGGTAGATAGCTGCGTTCATCGTCGAA
>JAOZMY010000006.1:41262-43375 GCA_029934085.1 bacterium
CCACCGTATCCGGAAGTCGCAGATCGCTGTCGATGTCTGAATGTGGAAACAGCGCCTGGGAAAGATTCGCAGGTCCACCTCCCCCATGGATCATGTTGTCCAGCATATAGACACCATCATGCCTATAGTATCCGGCGCTCCCGTCGAAATCGAGATCGATGTTGCTTCGATACGCCAGACCAAACGACCACTGCCTGTTGGGCTTGAACATCAACCCCACGTTGAATCCCCAGCCGTCCGCGTCTCCATCAATGTCCGTATCGATATCGAAATTTCTCTGATACGCGTAGGCACCAAAGATGGGGTTGACGGCCTTGGCCGCGACCGCCGCGTAGCTGATACTTTTGTCGATGGTCACGTTCGAGCGCATATAGGTTACGCCGACGGCCACGGAGAACATGTCGTTGAACTTGTAGGCAATTGTGGGATTGAAATCATACGTCTTCAGGTCAATTTTATCGGAATAGTAACGTCCCACCCAACTGTTGTTCCAATCGGTTTTTGTCCCGTAAGGCGCGAAAAAACCGAAACCAACAAACAACTTTTTATTGATCTGATGGGTGATATAGAACGAGGGAATCTGGGCCCAGTTGTCGTCCATGTTCTCATGAGCCGGCTCGTTTGGATTGGTAGCAAATGGGTTTCGCGCTCCCTTCAGTTTCGAGTCAAGCAGGCCAGTTGTGTAGTTCAGGGTGATCTGGGTGCCCTTTAGCTGGGTAATCCCGGCGGGATTGAAGAAAACTGCGGTCGGGTTATCCGCCTTCGCCACAAAGGCGGCTCCCATCCCCAACGCCGCGGCCCCCTGCTCCACATAGACCTGAAAACCAGCGCCATAGCCTGCGAGAGGCAGGAAAATCGCGACAAAGCCAAAGATAAGAATCATTGCACGTTTCATGGTTCTTCCTCCTACTTAAAAGTTATGAGTTGAACCAACACTCAAACTTCCCAAAGGATTCACCTCTTACAAAAATGACTCCGTCTCTAATCTACCATCACCCCCTTTTTAGAGTTGGATGTTGCCCAGTTTTTTGGCAAATCCCTCGAGTTTATCTTCGAAAGGAATCTCGAAACCTCCGTGATAGACGATGCGTGTCGCAATCTCCGTGGAAATCATGGCGATCCGGTATTTCAAAGGAAGAAACTTGACCCGGTCACGGAACTTTTTCCTGGTCTGGATAAGGGTGGGGAAATGAAGCAACAGGATTTTTGAATAGGGCGGTTTGGTTATCTTTTCCGGGTGATCCATGAGATACTGATAGATCTGCTTCGTCATGTCGTTAATCTCGTAGCTGATATCATTGCTGATCTCCGTATAAAGTTTTTTACCTCTATACTGGTGATAGCGCTCAAAAATCAGGTTCGCCTCGTCCACGGCCCGCTTTTCAAGAATCTTAAGAACATCGGGCACATACACCGGCTTGTTTTCCAGAAACTCTTTTTCGCTCATAAGCAATCCACCAATAATCTCATAAGAGGAACAAATAACCCCGCATTTGTTGGCTGATGCATCTTTCAAAATAATGATCCCCTTTTGCTGAATCTTCTCACGGGCGCTCGGAGAAATAAACGAGTTCGCTCCCTCAACGATAGCCCGTGTTGTGGGCCTTCCATTTTTATCAAACAGCTTCTCCCAGTTTCCATCATGGATCGTTTCGGGACGTCCCCCCGCTGGGATGAAGACATCCGTGGTGTGCGAAAAAATGAGGTTTTCAAACTCCGAGTGAAATTCGTCAGAGGTCACCCATAGCTCCTGAGGTCCTTTTTTCGTCATCACAACTTTTTTGTTCTTATCAACGAACCCTTCTTTTCTCTTTTCCCTCGAATACAGGATGAACCCACCTTCGTGGAGCTTCTCTGGCGAAAATTTATCGATATTGTCCTTCAAGAGCAGCCGGGAAAGCTCTTTCCTATCGATACCGCTGGGGTCATATATCGCTCCCGATCCCGCCGTAATCGATGTAATCTTGACCTTGGGGCAATGCTCAAACAGGAGCTTCATCTCGTTTCCGGCCACGTCGCCATTGGTTCCTCCCGTAAGCTTGACGGTAAAGGGACTCTTCTCACAGTTGATTCCCAATTCCTTCAACGCGCGCTGGACGAATTTCAAAACGCC
>JAOZMY010000054.1 GCA_029934085.1 bacterium
TTTTGACAAGAAAAGTTAAATCCGATATAGTTTAAATATGGATTTGTCGATCATTGAAGCGGACCTGAAGGCAGTAGAGATAAGTTTTCAGGAGTATCTATCCTCAAGGGTTCCCCTTATTGCGAAAATTGGGAAACATATCCTTACGAGTGGGGGCAAGCGGATACGGCCGGCCATCCTTCTATTGAGCTCCCGGCTGAATGGCTATGCGGGAGAACGTGCCATCCGGATGGCGAGCATTATCGAGTTTATCCATACGGCAACTCTGCTTCACGATGACGTGGTGGACAACGCGGACATTCGAAGAGGTAATCCGGCCGCGAATACCCTCTGGGGAAGCGAAGCGAGTGTTCTGGTCGGCGACTTCCTTTTTTCTAAATCCTTCCATTTAATGGTAGATGATGGCGATCTGAAAATACTGGGTATTCTCGCCGAGGCGACTACGGAACTGGCTGAAGGGGAGATCTTGGAATTGGTGAAGACCGGGGATTTCAGTATCACGACACAGGAATACATGGATCTCATTACGAGTAAGACGGCGGTGCTCATATCAGCGGCCAGCCGGATTGGCGCTGTATTGGGAAAGGCAACAGACGAGATTGAGGAGGCCATGAAGGAGTACGGCCTTCATATAGGGATTGCCTTTCAGTTGGTGGATGACTGCCTTGATTACACGGCCACGAACGAATCCTTGGGGAAAACGATCGGGACGGACCTCCGCGAAGGAAAGGTGACGTTGCCGTTGATTCTTTCTTTGGAGCGGGCGACGAATGACGAAAGGAAGCGAGTCCAGGATATCGTTTTGTCGGATGAAATCGCCCAACGTGATTTTGATGAGGTCCAGGAAATCATTCAAAAGTATGATGGCATAGAGGCCACTTTAGGTCTTGCCAAGGATCACGTAGAGAAGGCGAAAAGCCACCTAAAAATGCTGCCAATGAAAGCGGAACGGGAGGCCCTGGAAGGTCTGGCGGATTATATCGTTCAAAGAGATCGGTAAGTTCGTTTTTCTCATAGGGTTGACAAGGGAGTGGGTATTCGATAAGTAGGCGGCAATTAGGTGATGAAATTGATTAAGATAAAAGGGTAAAGGAGGATGAAAAATGTCTGACAGCTTGTTGCATGTAAACGATCAAAATTTTCAGTCGGAGGTGCTCGATTCTGATATGCCAACCCTTGTGGATTTCTGGGCGCCGTGGTGTGCCCCGTGCAATATTATAGGCCCGGTGATAGAGGAACTGGCGGAAGAGTATAAGGGAAAACTAAAAGTTGCCAAGATGAACGTGGATGAAAGCCCGGCGACCCCGGGACAGTACGGGATTCGAGGAATTCCTACGGTTATCCTTTTCAAAGACGGAAAAGTTGCCGATCAGGTTGTGGGAGTTGTGCCTAAAGCCCATCTCAAATCCATGATTGACAAAGTGGTGTCATGAAACGAAGAGGCAAACTTTTCACGAAAAGGCTGGTTTTTACCGCCTGTTTATTGGCACTGGCCCTCGCATGGAATGTGGGCGTGGGGGGCTGCGGGTCAAAGAACTCATCCAAGGTAGACGCCCCCCTTGCCCCGGATTTCAAGCTGGATGTCCTGGATGACGGATCAAAGGCATTGAAGGATTACCGTGGTAAGGTGGTCCTGCTCGACTTCTGGTCAATCGGGTGCCCCCCTTGCCGGAGAGCAATCCCCCACTTGGTGAGTTTGTATGAGAAATATAAGGGCAAAGGATTCGTGGCGTTGGGGATAAGCTTTGACCGGAAGGAGATGGAACAGTTAAGGGGCTTTATCGAGAAGTATAGTGTGACTTATCCTATCCTGCTCGGCACCATGGATGTGGCGAAGGCCTATGGGGTTCGCAGCATCCCCTCGGTTTTTATTCTGGATAAAAAGGGACGTATCCGGCTGCACATGATAGGTTTTAACGAGCAGATAGGTCAACAGATAGAAAAGAAAGTCAAGGATCTCATCAAGGAATGATCTGAGCTTTCTGTATTTACAAGGATGTCAAGCGAGGCGGATAGTGTAAACTGTCCGCCTTTTCGTTTCATATGGCGGTAAGAGCCTATCCCCTATCCGTTCCCTTCGTCCAAGGTTTCTTGGTGAACTTCGAGGAGCGATACGACCTCGAGGTTTTTGGCCTTCAAGGCGTCCTTGATCTCTTTCGAGTTGGCGTTTTTAATCTTTAGGATAAAGTTCCTCTGGATACTTGGGGGGCTTTCGGCCTTGTCTGGTTTTTTCTCAGTTTGGGCATTGTTTTCCATCGTCTATTTTTCTCCTTTCAGAAATTTTCAAAACAGATTCATAGGATTATCCCACTTGGAACGACTACGACGCCTCCCTCGGTAATGGTGAAGCGTTTTGCGTCTTCTTCCAGGTCATAACCGATTTCCATCCCCTTTGGGATCTTCACGTCTTTGTCGATGATGGCCTTACGGATACGGGCCCTTCTTCCCACGTCAACCCGGTCGAGGATCACGGACTCTATCACCTCCGCGTAACTGTGAATCCGAACGCCAGGAGAAAGGATGGAGCGAATCACCCGTCCCCCACTGATGATGACTCCTCCGCAGACGAGGGAGTCGAGGGCCGCCCCCACACGACCACCCGAGACATTATCATACACGGATTTGGCCGGGGGAAACTGACCTTGATAAGTTCGAAAAGGCCAATCGGGATCGTAGAGGTCGAATTTTGGGGTGACAGAGGCCAGGTCCATGTTGGCCTCCCAATAGGCATCCAAGGTTCCCACATCACGCCAATAGGTGTCGTCTGGGAGCCGGGTCTTTTTCCTCGTTCCCCCAAATGGATAGATATAAACCCTGTGGTTTTCGATGAGATTGGGAATGATATCTTTTCCAAAATCGTGGGATGAATGGGGATCCTGCGCGTCCTTTTTCAGGACGTCCACCATGAAATCGGTATTGAAGACGTAGATGCCCATGGAAATAAGGGCGAAAGCCGGGTTGTTGGGGAGGGGTTTTGGGTTTTCTGGTTTTTCTTCGAACCCGATGATCCGCATGGTGTCATCGGCATGAATTACACCGAATTGGTGGGCGTCTTCAATGGGAACGACCTTGGCCGCGACGGTCAGCTCCGCTCCTTTTCTCCGGTGATACCAGAGAACCTTGGAGTAATCCATTTTGTAGACGTGGTCGCCTGAGAGGATGATGGTGTATTTGGGATCGGCCGAGTCGATGAAGTAGAGGTTTTGATAGAGGGCGTCCGCCGTTCCCAGGTACCAGTCCGTGCTGATCCGCATCTGTGGCGGGATATTGAGGATGTACTCCCCCAATTCGGGGTTCAGGATGGTCCAGCCGTCCCGAAGGTGCCGGATGAGCGATGAGGACTTGTATTGGGTGAGAACGATAATCTTCCTCAACCCGGAGTTGATACAGTTACTCAGAGTAAAATCGATGATCCGGTATTTCCCTCCGAACGGCACGGCTGGTTTCGCCCGGTCCTTCGTCAGGGGATAAAGACGGGATCCCAGGCCTCCCGCTAAGATGACGGCCAATGTTTGTTTTTTAATCATGCGGGTCTATTTCCTTTTTCGAGATTCATTCATCTTTTTTAGGTAACCATCAGCGGTTTTTTCCGGATCCATGCCGATCATCTGGGCGATCTGTTTGATGAAGCTTTTCAAATAGACGGGAGCGGGGAGGGAGGAGTACATGTCATCCTCAATCAGTTTGAGAGTGAATTTCCCTATTTTTGTCTTTTCCTTGATCTCATCCAGGCTGATACCCATTGATTCCCTCTGGTTTCTTATCTCCTGTCCAGACACGGGTTCGATGGTATTCTGCTTTGCGTCGTTTTTTGATTTCTTCTTCATTACTGCCATCTGCCTTTGAGGTGAGTGTGACAGGCCGGACACATCCCGTTCTCGAGGAAATTTTCAAAGATGGTGAACCCGACCCGGTGAATAAGGAGCTTGCCACAGTTTGGACAATAGGTGTTTTCGCCTTCATCACCCGGGATGTTTCCCGTGTAAACAAACTTCACTCCCCTGGTCAACCCGATCTCTCTGGCCCTTGTTAAAGTCTTGGCTGAAGTGGGTGGGGCATCCGTAAGATGGTACGTGGGATAAAAGGCAGAAATATGCCACGGGATTTCTGGATCGACGGAGACGATAAAGTCCGCGATGGCCTCCAGTTCACGGGGATCATCGTTGTATCCTGGGATGACAAGGGTCGTTACTTCTACCCAGATGCCCTTTTTATACATGGTGATGATGGCCTGTTTGACGGGTTCCAGGCGCCCGCCGCAAATTTTTCTATAAAAATCGTCGGAGTAGGCTTTCAAATCAATATTTGCCCCGTCCAGCACGCCAGATAGCTTTTCGATGGCTTGGGAGGTCATGAACCCGTTGGTCACGAAGATGTTTTTGAGCCCCCGCTCGTGGGCTATAACGGCGGTTTCATAGGCATATTCAAAGAAGATAGTAGGTTCCGTATAGGTGTAGCTGATGCTCTTGCAATCGTGGGATTGGGCGTTCTTCACGATGCTTTCCGGTGAGGCGAATTCTCCCTCCACGATGCCAAGGTCCCTTGGCATCTGAGAGATGCTTGCGTTCTGACAGTGCTTACACGTGAAGTTGCACCCCGGTGTCGCAATGGAATAGGAGAGACTGCCCGGCTGGAAGTGGAAAAGCGGTTTTTTTTCAATGGGATCCACGTGGGCCGCGATGAGTTTGCCATAGGTGTGGGTAACCAGTTTTCCGTCGATGTTCTCTCTGACGTAACAAATCCCCTTTTTCCCCGGGGCGAGGACACACTCGTGAGCGCACAGCCGGCACCTGATTTTCCCGTCAGGAAGACTTTCCCAGAGCATCGCCTCTTTCATGCCGTTTCAACCTCTTTGTCTTCTGGGGGCGTCCAATCGTAATAGAAACGCCTACGTATCCATTCTTCCTCGGTTTGCGAAGAAGAGAGAAGGAGATCCAAGGGGATCTTGACACGCTCGAAATGGGTTAAAAGGGTATGATAGGCCCAGTTAACCTCTTTTATCCCCTTTTCTTCCTTGGACTCCGACGGAACGCGGTCCGGGTGAAGTGCCTTCGCACGTTCCTTGTATGCCTTTTTGATATCAAGGAGCGAAAAGGGGGTGGCGAGTTCAAGAATCTTGATGGCCTTGACCAAATCGTCACTTTTTAGGTGTTCCATGACTCCCCTTAGAACCTTATATCAGTTTAACCTTTTGGGTTCAAGTCATCTCCAAAGTTCCTTTTATCTTGACAATACATGCATTTCCTCATATAAACGCTGCGGAGGGAGGAAAGAATGGAAGAGCTTATTAAAGACCTCGAGGAGAGAAAACGAGCGATCCGGGAGAAGGATGGGGAAAAGCGGGTTGCCTCCCAGCACAAGAAAGGCAAGTTGACCGCATGGGAGAGAATAGAACGCCTACTGGACAAAGATTCCTTTTCGGAGATTAACCCCTTTGTGACATCAAGGGTGACCGATTTCGGAATGGACAAGAAACGGATGCCCGGAGATGCCGTGATCACGGGATACGGCAGAATAAATGGACGAAAAGTCTTCCTCTTCTCTCAGGATTTTACCACCCTCGGGGGTTCTTTGGGCGAGATGCACGCCCAGAAAATCGCAAGGATTCAGGACCTGGCCATGGCCAATGGATGCCCCCTGATACAGATGAACGATTCGGGTGGCGCGAGGATCCAGGAAGGGATTCTTTCCCTGAATGGGTATGGGATGATTTTCAAGAGGAATTCCCTGGCATCGGGGGTCATCCCGCAGCTTTCCTTGATCCTGGGACCCTCGGCGGGTGGGGCGGTTTACGCCTCCGGCCTTTCGGACCTTGTTTTTATGGTGCGCGGGGTTTCCCGGATGTATATCACGGGTCCGGACGTCATAAAAAGGGTGGCCGGCGAGGAGATTGGCCATGAGGAGTTAGGGGGGGCGGATGTCCATGCCCAGGTCAGTGGCGTGGCACATTTCGCGCACGACAGCGAGGACGAGTGTTTCGAGACCGTGCGGCGGCTCCTTTCCTATCTTCCCCAGAATGCCTATGAGGTGCCACCTTATCAAGAACCGAGTCGAGATTTGTCGGCCGATGAAGCCATCAACCAGATCGTTCCCCTGGATCCTGAAGAGTCTTATGACGTTCACGAGGTCATTGAGGCGGTCTTCGACGAGGGGAGCTTCTTGGAAATCCATGAAGAATACGCCATGAACGTGGTGGTGGGCCTCGCGCGTTTATACGGCCATGTGGTCGGGATCGTTGCGAATCAGCCGGAGTTCATGGCGGGGGTGTTGGATATCAATGCCTCGGACAAGATAGCGAGATTCGTTCGGTTTTGCGATTGCTTCAATATCCCGCTCATCAACTTGATCGATACCCCCGGTTATCTCCCGGGTTCCACGCAGGAATTCGATGGTATTATCCGTCATGGGGCGAAGATCCTCTACGCCTATTCCGAGGCGACGGTTCCCAAGATCGTGCTGATTATGCGAAAGGCCTATGGGGGAGCCTATATCGCCCTCTGTAGTAGAGATATGGCCTATGACCGGGTTTTGGCGTATCCCACGGCGGATATCGCGGTCATGGGCGCTGAAGGCGCCGTGGCAATTATCTTCCGGAAGGAGCTTGCTGCGGCGGAAGATCCCCAGAAGCGACTGGAGGAGTTAAAGCAACAGTATATGGAAAAATTTGGCGGCCCCTATCTCTCCGCCTCTTATGGGCTGGTTGATCAAGTGATTGTCCCTTCCGAGACGCGTCGGGAGCTTTATGTGGCCTTGGATTCGGTGTTGGAAAAGCAGGAATCACGACCTGAAAAGAAACACGGGAATATCCCACTGTAATAAAGGAGTGCAATGATGGCAAAAGAAATTAAGGCGAAGATGTTGTCAAAAATTTTGGAAGTCAAGGTGAAGCCGGGGGACGCGGTAAAGGCAAAAGACGTGTTGCTGGTTCTGGAATCGATGAAGATGAAGATTCCGGTTCGAACCCCCATCGATGGCGTGGTAAAATCGATCGAAGTGAAGGTCGGCGACACGGTGGATCGGAACTCCCTCCTCGCGGTGGTGGAATAGAGATGGACTGGGTTCAGGCCTTGAAGATCGCCCTTGGAATTTACGGGGTGACCTTTGTGGTAGCCATGTTTGTTGGGGTGGTGGTTGTCGGTATCCGAAAAGTAATCAGCATGTAATCGATAGAGGCGGCGATGGCAGATCAACTGGTTGGACTTTTCCCTGGGCTCCATACCTTTTTCATGGTCCCGGGCATCATGGCCTTCGGGAGGATTTTCTTAATTTTCCTGGGGGGATTTCTTCTCTATCTCGGGTACAAGGAAGTTCTTGACCCTCTTTTGATGGTTCCCATGGGATTTGCCATGTGCATGGTCAATGCCGGAATGCTCGTTCTTCCAGGTGCTGGTGGCGTGGGGACGCTGTTTCTCAGCCCCTTAACGAGCAAGGTTGCCGAGTTGATGGACGCACTCCAGGTCTATTTCCTCCAGCCGATCTATACCTTTACGTTTACCAATGGGTTGATCGCCTGTCTGGTCTTTATGGGAATCGGGGTCATTACGGACGTGGATTTTCTCATCGCCCGGCCGATTCTGAGTTTCTTCCTCGCGGTCATGGCGGAGTTGGGTACCATATTGACCCTTCCCATTGCGGTAGCCTTCGGGTTTCCGTTCAAAGAGGCCGCGGCTATTGCCTCGGTCGGAGGAGCGGATGGTCCTATTGTCCTCTATACCTCCTTGATGTTGGCGAAGAAGTTGTTCGTACCCATTACCGTGGTGGCTTACGTCTATTTGAGCGTGGCCTATGCGATCTATCCCTATATCATCAAGATGATGATACCCAGACCTTTGCGGGGAATCACCATGGAGGAGCAAGAGTTGCCGGTGATCTCTCCCGCACAGAAATTTGCCTTCTCTGTAGTGGCGGGTGTCGTTCTCTGCCTCCTCTTTCCGGTGGCGGCGCCGTTGATTGCCAGTTTCTTTTTCGGTGTAGGCGTTAAAGAGACAGCGGCATTGAAGCGTTTCCAGGAGTTTCTCAATGACGTGGTCTTAAGCGGCTCGACGGTTTTTCTCGGATTTACCCTGGGGGCGCTGCTCAGCGTGGACACGATTTTCTCCAAGTCGGTTTTTCTTATCATGTTCTTGGGAATGATAGCCCTCATCCTCTCGGCCGTGGGAGGTTTGGTAGGGGGGCTCCTCGTCACCTATTTCAGCAAGAAACAGGTTAATCCGCTGGTAGGAATCGCCGCTGTATCGTGTATCCCCACTACGGCCAAGGTCGCGCAAAAATGCGCCATGGAGGTGGAGCCAGAGGCGATGATCCTTCCCCATTGTATCGGTCCCTCCGTGGCCGGCGTGATCACAACCGCCATCATCTGCTCCTGTTACATCTCTTACGGAATGCTCCACTGATCAATCGGCTATGACCGATCCGGATTATATTAGGGGTGACAAGAAGTATTGGTTCATCGGGGCGGCCATTGCCTTCCTTGGGGTGGGAATCGTGCGGCTGGACGTGTGGCTGTGGAAGCAAACAGCCCTTTTCAAACCTCTTTATGCCGTGGGAATTGCCGTGGCAATCCTCGGCTTGGCCCTCATTACCAAGGGAATCGATAAAAAGAGGGAAGGATTTCGATACTGTCCCCATTGTATGTCGCTGAATCCAGCAGACGCCGAGTATTGTCGAAAGTGCAAAAAACCGATGCCTCCGGTAGAGCAAAAGAAGAGACGTCCTTCTCCCCGGTAAAATCTATCCTTCGATTTCCTTTTCTTCGGGACGGAAACGGATGCCGATCTCGATCGATCTCTTTTTGATGTTGGCGGGTAGTGGCGGGAAGGGAGCGGCCTTCCTCACGGCCCGTAGGACCGATTCGTCAAAATACTTATTCCCGGAACTTTCCTCTAACTGAACATCCGAGATGTGTCCGTCGGCGTAGATGGTAAAGGTGACGATGGCCTCCAGGCTGTAAACGTCCTCAATCAGGTTTTCCGGGATTACCCATCCCTGCATGACCTTGTTCCTGACCACGGAGAAATAGAGGTTTTTCTCTCCCATAGTTCCCCCTCCGCCTGGTGTGGGGGCGGTCTTTTCCGGCGTGGCCTCCCGTTGCTGGACCTTCTTCTTGATTCGTTCAAGGGCCTTTTTGAGCTGTTCCTCTCTTGGGTTTTTAGTTGGGATGGCCCCCTTCTTTATCCTTCGGACGATCCTCTGTTTGCGAACGACCACCTTCGATCGGGGGATGGTTTTTATGATGCGCTGCTTATGGATCTTTACTTTGTGTTTTGTGGTCTTTTTGACCGACGGTTTTTTTTGTGGATGCGGTTCGATCAAGGTAACTTGGATGGGACCGGGAGATGAGATTCGGATAAAGTGTTTACGGTTGATGAGGTCGATAGCCGTGAGTGTGGCGATGTGGATACCCAGTGAGAAAAGTAGCCAGACGGTCAACTCCTTGCGCATGATTTCGTGGAATTTTTCTGATAGCTTATCTTTTATCACGAGGAGGTGGGTTCGGAAGATATGGTTTCAATGTGTTTAATGAAATACTTCGCCATGGGCGATAACAGCTCCTTCTTGCCTTGAATCATATAGAATTGACGTTGGATATCGTCAAATTCAAGGACGTGGATAGGCTTTAATTGCTGTTGGTAAAAGGTCTCTCCGACAGATTTCAGTGAAAGAAAAGAGTAAAACGGTCCGGAAAGAACAGCATTGATGGCTGCCGTGGCACTTCCGACAATAAGCGCAACATTGAATGACTTCCAGGAGAGGCCCTTCTCGTTCAGGATCTTTTCCACGGCACGCCGGGTCCCTGAGCCCGCTTCTCTAAGAACGAGGGGGATGTCTTGGAGCTCCTTGAGGGTGAGTTGGGATTTCCGGGCCATGGGATGAGCCGCGTTGATAATCGGGGCGATCGTGTCGGAGGAAAAGGGGATTGCTGTAAGGAGTTTGTGATTGGGGTTGAACCCGATAAAGGCGATCTCACACCTCCTTTCAAGAACCCATTCCATCGCCTTTTTAGAGTCGGAGATGTTCAGTTCGATCCTTATCTTTGGAAACCGTTCCCGGAAGGTCCCGATGATTTTGGGAAGGATATATTCCCCGGGAATCGTGCTTGCCCCGATAATGAGTTCTCCTTCGACGGTGTCCGAGAACTGTGCCATTTCCAGGATGACTTGCCGACGGAGGCTCAAGATCTTTCTCGCATGTTTGACGAAGAGCCTTCCCGCGGGGGTCAGGACAGCCTCCTTTTTCGTGCGGAGAAAAAGCCTCGTGTTAAGCTCGGCCTCGAGTTGACGGATATGTTCGCTGACTGTTGGTTGTGTCAGAAAGATTTCCTGTGCGGCTTTGCTAAAGCTCTTGAGTTCCGCAACTTTTAGGAAGGTTTCAAGTTGGCGAAATTCCAACGTCTGACCCTTTCGAATCCTTGATTTTCCATTCTGTAAAGTATAATCTCACAACAGTAATTTAATTTCAAGGATGGCATGGTGTTAGCGAAGGTTCGGACAGGAGCGGTCATGGGAATCGATGCGATTCCCATAGACGTGGAAGTTGATGTGGCTTTAGGGTTGCCCAACGTATCCATTGTGGGGCTACCGGATGGCGCGGTGAAAGAGAGCAAGGATCGCGTGCGGAGCGCCATGAAAAATTCCGGCTACGAGGTTCCCCCGAGGAGAGTGACCATTAACCTCTCTCCTGCGGACGTGAAGAAAGAGGGCACTCTGTTTGATCTCCCGATTGCTATTGGAATTTTGTCTGCAGCCGGCATTGTGGATGAACAACGCTGCGAACGTTTTATGATTGCCGGGGAGCTTTCACTGGATGGGGGGATTCGTAGGATTAAAGGGGCTCTCCCGATCGCCCTGGCTGCAAGGGAAGAGGGGTTGGAGGGCTTGATCCTTCCCAAGGCGAACGCGAGGGAGGCGTCTGTGGTAAGGGGCCTGGCCATTTATGGTGTGAGTTTCCTCCATGAGGCCGTGGCATTCCTTAACGGGGAGAAACTGCTCTCTCCCTTCGAGCCAGGGAGTGAGGATATCGAGACTGCCGAAGTGGGGGACACTATCGATTTCTCAGACGTGAGAGGGCAGGAGCACGCCAAGCGGGCTATCGAGGTGGCCACGGCCGGGGGCCACAACGTCCTGATGATCGGGCCGCCGGGATCAGGGAAGACCATGCTGGCACGGAGAATCCCCACCATCCTTCCCCCCATGACCTTTGAGGAGAGTATTGAGACTACAAAGATCCACAGCGTTGCCGGGTTAACGGATGAAGATGTCCCCTTAATCCGTACCCGTCCCTTTCGATCACCGCATCACACCATCTCGGATGCGGGGCTCATTGGGGGTGGAACCATCCCGAAGCCGGGGGAGGTGAGCTTAGCCCACAACGGGGTCTTGTTCCTCGACGAGCTGCCGGAGTTCAAGAAAAACGTCCTCGAAGTCTTAAGGCAACCCCTGGAGGATGGAAAGGTGACCATCTCGAGGGCGGCCATTTCCCTAACCTACCCCGCGCGTTTCATGCTGGTGGCGGCGATGAATCCATGTCCGTGTGGTTATTTCACCAGCCCGTTTCATGCCTGCACATGCACCCCATTACAGATTCGTCGGTATCGGGGAAAGGTCTCGGGGCCTTTGCTGGATCGCATCGATATCCAGATTGAGGTGCCCGCTGTTCCTTATGAGGCTTTGAAGGGTAGGGGGGACGGAGAGTCCTCCGCTGAGATCCGGGAGAGGGTGAATGGGGCGAGGACATTTCAAACAAGGCGTTTTTCCCGACATCGGAAGATTTTTACCAATGCGCAGATGCGAACGCGGGATATTAAGAGATATTGCGAGCTGGACAGAGAAGGAGAGTCGCTTTTGGAGTCGGCTATCGCTCAATTGGGATTCAGCGCTCGAGCCTATCATCGTATCCTAAAGGTTGCCCGGACGATCGCGGATTTGGACGCCTCTGAAAAGATAAAGCCCCATCATGTGGCCGAGGCCATCCAGTACCGTTCCATGGACCGGCCATTGACGGTTTGATAATATTCTTCCAGCTTTTATTTCAGTTTGGGAGGGGTAAAGTATCGGGCATAAAAAACCTGCCCGTAATGCAGAGTCGGAGGTACGATTTCGCGTGCGAGAAGGAGAACCAAAGTTGGTAAAGTCAAGCCCCACATCCGAATCTGCAGGCCAGACTTGACTTTAGCATTGGATGACGTATAATTTAGAAAAATTGGACGTATAAATATAGGGGTGAAAAAGGTGAAAACGAAATTGACCCTGCGGTTGGATGAATCCCTGATTAGAGATGCGAAGGCCTATTCGTCCGAAACGGGGAAACCCCTCTCGCGTATCGTGGCAGACCTGTTTACCCTGATAAAAAATGAAAAGATTCAGAGTAGGGAAACTCTCCCGCCGGTGGTGAAGTCTCTCCGAGGCATTTTGAAGGGGAGGGACATTTCGGAAAAGGATTATAAAAATTACCTGGAAGAAAAATATCTGTGAAGGTCCTTTTCGATACGAATGTTATTCTTGATGTTCTCATGGATCGTGTTCCATTCGCGGAAGAGGCCTCGTTTCTCATGGCGAAGGTGGAAAAAGGGGAGATCGAGGGCTTCCTTGTTGCTACCACCGTGACCACACTCTTTTATCTATTGCAGAAATCGCTGGGAGGAAAAACGGCAAGAGAAAAGATCCGGTCCCTCCTTTCTATTTTTGAACCCCTTTCTGTAAACCGTCGGGTTTTGGAAGACGCCTTGGCTTCACCATTCACGGATTTCGAAGACGCCGTTCTCTATGAGGCCGCGCGTCATGCTGGTTTAGATTACATCTTAACGAGGAATGTGAAAGACTTCATAAAATCCGCCATGCCGGTTTTTACCCCCACCGAGTTTCTGGCGACGTTGAAAACGCTTTCCCTGGATTGAATTAAAGAATTTCTTGGCTTCGAGCTTCCAACCGATCCACTTCAAGCTTTGGACTTCAAACTTCCATCTAATCTTCCTACTCCCACTCCATCTCTTCCAGCTCGTTACGGAAGTAGTGATCGTAGGTTTCCAGGTGCTGCTTGATCATCTGTTCAGCCACCACGAAGCGCTGGACCTGGTTGGTTCCCTCGTAGATCTGGGTGATCTTGGCGTCACGCATCATACGTTCCAAAGGGCGGCTCTTCAGGCATCCGTACCCGCCGAAGACCTGGACGGCGTCGATGGTGACCTTCATGGCCATGTCAGAGCAGAAAAACTTGCTCATGGCGGAGAGCTTGGTGGCATCCTTATGGTTGTGGTCGAGGTAGTAGGCTGCTTTGTAGACGAGGTTGCGCGCCGCTTCCACGGAGGCGGCCATGTCCGCGAGGATGAACTGCATCCCCTCCAGCTTGGCGATGGGTTTCCCGAACTGACGCCGCTTCATGGCGAATAAGATGGCGAATTCCATGGCGGCCTCGGCGATTCCCACCGCCTGGGCCGCGATGGCGGGACGGGACCGATTTAGGGTCTCCATGGCGATGCGGAACCCTTCTCCCTTTTTCCCTATTATGTTTTCATGTGACACGGCCACGTTTTTAAAGGAGAGGGAAGTGGAGGGGATGCCCCGCATCCCTATCTTATCGTCTTTTTTCCCCACGACGAGGCCGTCTGCGTCTGCCGGAACGACAAACGTGGTAAGTCCCCGTTTTCCTCGGCGCGGATTTGTTTTGGCGAAGGTGCTATAAAAGTAGGAGACTCCCCCGTTTGTCACGAAGGTTTTTTTCCCGTTGAGGATGTAATTTTTCCCATGGTTCTTGGCGATCATCTGGATGGATCCCGCATCCGATCCGGCTTTCGGCTCCGTTAGCGCGAAACCGATGAGACGGTGGTTGTGCGCGATGTCCTCAAGGAAGTTCTTTTTCTGTTCTGGGGTTCCATACAGGAGTATGGGGAGGGTTCCGACTGTCTGAACGATGATGAGAAGGGCGAGGGAGGCGGAGTATTTGGCAATCTCTTCCACCACGGTACAAAAGTCCATGATACTCCCGCCGAATCCGCCGTATTCAGTGGGAATGAGGAGGGTCAAGAATCCACGTTTGAAGAAATGTTCTGCCATGTGCCAGGGGAATTCGTCTGTCTCTTCGATTTCCTTGACCTTTTCCACAACCATTTCCTGGACGAACCTTCTAACTTCTTCCGTTAAGGCCTTTTTGCTTTCCATCAAATCGTACATAAACCCCTCTCGTGTCAGTGATTAGATTCTACTTCTATACATGATTTTACTGCCGTTGACAATTGTGTGTAGTGGGAAAAAGAGGGGGTTGCCTTCTGAGATTATATTATCGCGAGGAAAAACAGTTTCTTGGGATACCCACGGTATCCGGGGTTATCTGCTTCAGGAGCTGGTCGTGCATTGGGAGGCACGGATTTTTGAGAGTCTCCGCATGTCCGATTCCATATGACACTTCTTATATTTCTTCCCGCTGCCGCACCAGCAAGGGTCGTTTCGGCCTAATTTAGGGATTTCTTTTGGGGCGTTTTCCAATCCCATGAGTTTCGCGAAAAATCCCATTCTCTCTCCTTAGACGTTCGTTCGCTTCACGTTTGAAGTGTGATGAACTATATCCCATTTTATGGGTTGTTTGTCAACATTTTCTCAGCCCTTAAAGATGGCCCCGGTGTCGGCGGATTCAACCATTCGGGCGTAACGAGCCATGTATCCCGTTTTGATCTTGGGCTCAAGCGGGGACCATTTCTTCAGCCTGTTGGCGATTTCCTCCTCAGAAACAAGGAGAGTAAGGCTCTTGTTATCGATGTCGATTTGAATCTCGTCACCCTCTTGAACGATGGCGATAGGTCCTCCCTGTGCGGCCTCAGGGGAGATGTGCCCAATGGAGGCTCCTCGGGTTCCGCCGGAGAATCGGCCGTCCGTGAGCAGGGCCACGTCTTTGTCCAGTCCCATCCCGGCGATGGCGGAGGTGGGGGCCAGCATCTCACGCATCCCCGGTCCGCCTTTGGGCCCTTCATAGCGGATAACGATGACGTCTCCTTTATTGATTTTGCCTTCTAAGATGGCGTCTACCGCCTCTTCCTCCGAATTGAAAACCCTGGCCGGCCCTTTGTGTTGCCTCATGGAGGGATCGACGGCGGACTGTTTGACCACGGAGCCGTTCGGAGCGAGGTTCCCCTTCAGGATGGCCAAGCCGCCCGTGGCGTGGTAGGGGGATTCGAAGGGGCGGATCACCCCCGGGTCGAGAACGGAGTGCCGCGGGAGTTCTTCCGAGACAGGTTTCCCCGCGACAGTCAACGCGGTGGCGTCGATCAAACCGTGGGCGTGGAGGGTGTTCATCAGGGCGTAGATTCCCCCCGCACGGTCCAGATCCTGAATGTGATGGGGGCCGCCGGGAGACATATTGCACAGGTGGGGCGTCTTGTTTGAAACTTCTTGAAACGTGTCGAGCGTGAGATTGATCCCCGCTTCGTGGGCGATGGCGGGGAGGTGGAGCGCGGTGTTGGTGGACCCGCCGAAGGCCATGTCGACAGTGACGGCGTTCAGAAAGGCGGATTGTGTGAGGATTTTATCGGGTGTGATATTTTCTTCCACTAATTTGACGATCTGCATTCCCGAGGCCTTGGCCAGTCTCAGCCTTGCCGCCATGACCGCGGGGATGGTTCCGTTTCCCGGGAGGGCCAGTCCCAGGGCCTCCGTTAGGGCGTTCATAGAATTGGCCGTGAACATTCCGCTGCA
>JAOZMY010000007.1:0-1795 GCA_029934085.1 bacterium
TGGGTCCCGCAGGACGGGCATGTCATCTGATAGCAGGGAGTTCCTGCCGTGTGGGCAATCCTGTAGCCGCAGCTTGGACAAACACAAAAACCTCCCGGCCCGGAACCCGGACGGTTTCCACCGCCCATTCCTCGACCGCCGCCCATACCACGGCCTCGTCCCATTCCACGGCCCGATCCTGGACCGCCACCCCACCTTGGTCCTGTTCCATCTCCAAATGGCATTCAAACCACCTCCTCGTGAGATTTGGCGGTATCGTAAAAGGGCATTCGGCTCTTTCGCGAGACCGTCGATTTAGCGTTTGTAACCGAAATTCCTCAAAAGCTCCTTGCGCTGTTTCACGTCGTCTTCCGTCTCGATTCCGACGGGAGGTTCCCCGTCCACTACGCCCAGGATCCCACGGCCTTGCTCCGTCTCGGCGATGATGACCTCGACAGGATTGGCCGTTGCGCAGTAGATCCGGCAAACCTCGGGGCACATCTTCACGGCGTTCAGGACGTTAATGGGAAAGCCGTCTTTCATAACGATGATGAAGGAATGCCCGGCTCCCAGCGCGTTGGCATTCTCTTCCGCCGCCTTGATCATGTCGGGATCGGTCCCGTCTCGGCGCACCTTCCGGGGCCCCGACGCCTCACAAAAGGCGACGCCGAATTTGGGGGACGGAAGCGACGTCACCATGGTTTCGTATAAGTCCTCTACCGTTTTGACGAAATGACTCTGTCCAAGGATGATGTTGCATCCTTCCGGGATATTCAGACGAACCGTTGTCAGTTCCATGAGACCCTCCTTTCCCATAACCTTTTTCTATTGAAATATAATGGCGCAAAGTGCAAAAGGCAAGGAAAATAGGAATCCTTTCCGCGGCTTGATTTCCCGGCCACGGCTTGATATCAATATCTCAGCAAGCCAAGAGAAACCAAAACAAAAGGAATACCATGAAAAACACGAAAATCGTCGCCACGTTGGGGCCTTCAAGCTCAGACGAAACTACCATCACGGCACTCGTCGAAAACGGCGTGGACATCGTCCGCTTGAACTTTTCCCACGGAACCCACGCCTCCCACAAGCGCATCATCCAGACCGTTCGCAGGATTGCCAAGAGACGCGGCCATCCCATCGGCATCCTCCAGGATCTTCAGGGGCCAAAAATCCGGATCGGTCTGATCAAAGGGGAGAAGGTTCGCCTTGAAGACGGCCAGCCCTTTACCATCACCACCCGCCCGATGGAAGGCACCAGCACGATGGTCTCCACGTCTTACCAACCGCTCCCAAGAGACGTGAAACCCGGCGACTACATCCTCATCGCTGACGGCATGTTGGAACTAATCGTCGAAGAAACACGGACAGATGAGGTGGTTTGCAAGGTCACTCATGGGGGAATTCTGGAATCCCACAAGGGAATCAACCTGCCGGGTTCGAAGCTTTCCACCCCCTCCCTCACAGAGAAAGACAAGAAGGACCTCGCGTTCGGACTGAAAAACAGGGTGGACTTTGTCGCCCTTTCCTTTGTTCGCTCCCCGGAAGATATCACCGAGTTGAAGGGGCTCATCAAAAAGGCAGGACTGGATATCCCCGTCATCGCCAAGATCGAGAAGCCGGAAGCGGTGGAGGTCATCGACGACATCATCGCCGTCACGGATGCCATCATGGTGGCCCGGGGGGATCTGGGCGTGGAAATGCGTCCTGAAAAGGTCCCCTTTATTCAAAAAGAACTCATCCGCAAGTGCATTGAGCAGGGGATCCCCGTCATCACGGCCACCCAGATGCTCGAATCGATGCGGGAATATCCCACTCC
>JAOZMY010000007.1:1895-5276 GCA_029934085.1 bacterium
TGGCCATGGCCCTGCCGGCTTCACCGGCCAGCGGAATGCCCGTTCTGAAGTCCGGGGGAGAGGTTCTGGTAGAGCTGAAGGGAAATGATACGGTTGTCATCGGCGGGACCGAATATCAATACAAACGTATCAAAAAGGACAAGCGTCTGAAGATCGCCGATGCAAGCGGTTCGGACGGAGTTTTTCTTAAGCGGTTTGGGACAAAGATAAGGCTTCGGGATCTCCAGGGAAATTTTCTCCACTATGTCCTCAAGGCGAGAACCTATTATAAAGTCAAGTTGGGAGACGGTACCGAGCTTGCCTATCTGAAGATCGAGAATGGAAAGGTCCTCGTCAAGAACTGGGAGACCAACACGGA
The DNA here is from genome assembly GCA_029934085.1 of bacterium. Classification (GTDB taxonomy): domain Bacteria; phylum Desulfobacterota; class S145-22; order S145-22; family S145-22; genus JAOZMY01. The sequence goes on from JAOZMY010000007.1 coordinate 2,254, forward strand.
GCTGACCGTCTATCCGGAGAACGGTAAGGTTGTCTTTAAGGATGCGGGTGGGAACATCGTCTTTACCCTCGAAGGGGAAACCCGTGCTTTCCCCGCCGCCTTTCTTGCCCTGGAACCCTTGTCTCCCCTGGAACGGGTGGCGTGTTATCTGACGTATCGGTAGATGAGGTTTATCTCGTCTTAAATGAACGTTGATTTTTGTTTTTTTTGCTGGTATAGTTCCAAGTTCAGAATTGAGTGAATGAAGGAGGAGATTTTTAATGAAAAAGGGAATACATCCGGAGCTTCACGAGGTGACGGTTAAATGCAGTTGCGGCGCCGAATTCAAAACTCTTTCCACCAAGAAAGAGATTCATATAGAAATCTGTTCGCAGTGCCATCCGTTCTTCACCGGTAAACAGAAGATCGTCGACTCGGCTGGAAAGATCGAGAAGTTCAGAAGGAAATACGGTACCATCAAGATGCCGACGAAGAAGGCCTCTGCCCCTGCCCAATGAAAAGATGGGAGAAACAACTCTTCATGTTGAACTCCTGAAATGGACGCCTGATCCAGAGGCCACCATCGCGCTGGCGGCGCGGCTCTGTTATACCGATTCCGATATTGCCTCTTTAGCCCAATCCTTCAAGCCGGGTGAGGAAAAAACCTTCCTGAAAAAGCTGATGGCTTTCGGCCATTTCTCCCCCATCGAACACGCGAGTTTTACGTTCGGCATCGAGGGGGTTTCCAGGAGCCTGCTTGCCCAGTTGACCCGGCATCGGATCGCCAGCTTTTCCGTGCAGAGCCAGCGTTACGTGGGGAAGGATTCCAGCAAAAGCCCCGACGGGGTATTCAACTATATCGTTCCACCTCGCATCAGGGCCCTCGGGGACGAGTACGTGAAAAGGTTTGATAGCCAGATGCGGGAAATCCAGGGCTGGTATGACGAATGGAACCGGCTTCTGGGAAACAAGGGAGAAGCCTCCCAGGAGGATGCCCGTTTTGTGTTACCCAACGCGGCGGAGACAAAGCTGATGTTGACCATGAACGCGAGGGAACTCCGCTATTTCTTCCGCCTGCGCTGTTGTAACCGGGCCCAGTGGGAAATCCGAGCCATGGCCATCGAGATGCTGAGAAAGGTCAAGGCGGTCTCCCCCGTTCTCTTCGAAGACGCGGGGCCTGCCTGCGTGGTCGGTCCCTGTCCCGAGGGGGCCATGAGCTGCGGCAAGATCCGGTCGGTCCGACGATTCTTCAAGAATCTTTAGCCCCCCTCAAGGTTTTAGTTATGACGAAGTTCAATCTCGACCAGAAACTCGAAGAATTACAGAAACGCTACGATGAGCTGTCCCTCGCCCTGAGCAGCCCTGAGGTTATCAACGATCGGAACCAATACACCCGCTACGCCAAGGAACACGCGGAGCTTTCCAATATCGTTGCCCTCTACCAGAAGAAGAAATCCTTGGACACCCAGTTGGAAGAGAACAAGGAACTCCTCAACGACCCCGACGACGAGGTCAAGGAGCTGGCCCACGAGGAGATCAAATCCGTTCAGGAAGAGCTGGAGCGGGTGCTCCAGGAAATCCACCTCGCGTTGCTGCCCAAAGACCCCAACGACGAAAAGAACATCGTCATGGAGATCCGCGCCGGCACGGGAGGGGAAGAAGCCGCCCTGTTTGCCGCGGAACTCTTCCGTATGTATTCCCGGTTCGCCGAGAGGAAAAACTGGAAGATCGACATGCTGAGCCAGAACGTCACGGGGATCGGGGGTTTCAAGGAAGTCATTTTTCTCATCGAGGGGAAGGGGGCCTACAGCCAGCTTAAATACGAATCGGGGGTGCATCGGGTTCAACGTGTTCCGGAAACGGAATCGCAGGGGAGGATCCATACCTCCGCCGTGACCGTGGCCGTCCTGCCCGAGGCGGAGGAGATCGACCTGGAGATCGACCCCAACGACCTGGAGATCGACGTCTACCGCTCCTCGGGTCCTGGGGGTCAGCACGTGAACACTACGGACTCCGCCGTCCGCATCACACACAAACCGACCGGGATCGTGGTTACCTGTCAGGACGAAAAGTCCCAGCATAAGAACAAAGCCAAGGCCATGAAGGTCCTGCGGGCCCGCCTGCTGGACCAGATGGAACGGGAAAAACAGAAGGAGATCTCCGAAACGCGTCGGAACATGGTCGGCACGGGAGACCGGAGTGAGCGGATTCGCACCTACAACTACCCTCAGAACCGGGTGACCGATCACCGGATCGGGCTGACCCTTTACAAGCTCGACTCCATTCTGGAAGGGGAGCTGGATCAACTTATCGAACCTCTCATCGCCCACTTCGAGGCCGAACGCTTGAAGGCGGGATATGACGAGCAGGACCATGGGTGAGCACAAATCGGTATGGACCATCATGGACGCCCTGAACTGGACGGCAGACTATTTCAAACAGCACGGGATCCCCACTCCGAGGCTGGACGCGGAGGTTTTACTCGCCCACGTGCTGGGGGTGGAGCGAATCGCCCTCTACACCCATTTTGACCAACCCCTCTCCGAGGAGGAGCGTAGCCGTTATCGGGCCGCCATCAAGCGGCGTGTGGACGGGGAGCCAGTCTCCTACATCCGCAACAAGAAGGAATTCTGGTCCCGTTCCCTCTATGTGGATCCGCGGGTTCTCATTCCCCGCCCCGAAACGGAAACGGTGGTGGAGGTCGTCAAAGAAAGGATCTCCGAAGGGACCTTGCCCGATCAACCAGCCATCATGGACATGGCCTGCGGCAGCGGGGCCATCGCCTTGGCCCTTTCCTCCTTTATCAATGGGAGATTTTTCCTGGTCGATATCGACCCTAACGCCCTCTCAGTGGCGCGACAAAACTGCCAAACCTATGACGATGACGGCCCCTATTTCCTCGTTTGCAGCGATCTTTTTTCCGCCTTTCGGCCTGGATCTTTTTTCGATATTATTGTCTCCAACCCCCCGTACGTGGCCCGGGAAGATCTGGACAACCTCCCCGAGGGGATCAAAAAGTTTGAACCCGTCCACGCCCTGGACGG
>JAOZMY010000007.1:5376-7602 GCA_029934085.1 bacterium
ATCCAGATCGGAGGGGCGAAAAACGCCGCCTTACCCCTCTTCATGGCGGCGCTGCTCACCGACGAACCGGTCCGGCTTCACAACGTCCCCGCGTTGCGCGATGTCGATACCGTGGAAAAGCTCCTTACCAACATGGGGATCTCCGTAAAACGCAATGGGAGCGATGCGGAGATCCAGGCCCGGGAACTCAGCGTCATCGAGGCCCCTTACGACCTCGTCCGAACCATGCGCGCCTCCATTCTCGTGCTGGGCCCCCTCATCGCCCGGGCCCGCGAGGCGAAGGTCTCCCTGCCGGGGGGCTGCGCCATCGGCACGCGTCCCATCAATTTGCACCTGGACGGTTTCATGGCCCTGGGGGCCGAGATCGACCTGGAGCATGGGTACGTCCATGCCAAGGTGGAAAAGCTCCGGGGAACGACCATCGACCTGCCCATCCCCACCGTCACGGGAACGGAAAACCTGATGATGGCCGCATCCCTCGCTGAGGGCATTACCGTCATCGAAAACGCTGCCCGAGAACCAGAGGTGGTGGAATTAGGAACCTTCCTCAACCAAATGGGGGCAAAGATCTCCGGTTTGGGGACGAAAACCGTAACCGTCGAAGGGGTCTCCTCCTTGCACGGAACCGAATACACCATCATGCCCGACCGGGTGGAGGCCGCCACCTACATGGTGGCCGCGGGGATGACGCAGGGAAATCTCCTTCTGAAGGGGGCGAGGACCGAGCATCTCCAGTCCGTCATCGACAAATTGAAGGAGGCGGGGATGGAGATCCGGGAGGAAAACGGGGGGATACGCTGTCTCCTCATCGGCCCTATCAAAAGCGTGGACGCCAAGACCCTCCCCTATCCGGGATTTCCCACAGACGTTCAGGCCCAACTTATGGCCATGATGTGCTTCGCCAACGGGTTGAGCGTCATTTCTGAAAGCGTCTTCGAGAATCGCTTCATGCACGTGAGCGAGTTAAAGCGGATGGGCGCGGACATCCAGGTGGAAGGGCATAGCGCCATCATCCGCGGCAAGGAGGGTCTCAGCGGTGCCCCGGTCATGGCCACCGACCTGAGAGCCAGTGCCTCGCTCGTCCTCGCGGGCCTCGCCGCCAGCGGAACCACCGAGATCTCCCGCATCTACCACCTGGACCGGGGCTATGAACGGATGGAGGAAAAGCTTCGGGCCGTCGGCGCGAAGATTGAGCGGGTAAAATCTTAATTTAACACACGGAGGTTGCCATGGAACGGACCATCTCCCTGAAACGCGTGACAAAAGAAACAGACATTACCCTGACCCTGAATCTGGATGGGAAAGGAACCTGCTCCATCGAGACGGGGATTCCTTTCATGGATCACATGCTCAATCTCTTCGCCGTCCATGGAGGCTTCGATCTGGATATTACCGCGAAGGGTGACCTCGAGGTGGATGATCATCACACGGTGGAGGATATGGGGATTGTCCTTGGCCAGGCTATCTCAAAGGCCCTTGGCGAGCGCAAAGGCATCAACCGCTACGGTGAGGCGACCCTCCCCATGGACGAGGCCCTCGTGGGTGTCTATCTCGACCTCTCCAATCGTCCTTATCTCTGCTACCAGGTTGTCTATCCCGTGCAAAAAACCGGGGCCTTCGACCTGGAGCTGATTGAGGAGTTTTTTCGGGCCCTCTCCTTCAATGGAGGCATTACCCTCCATATCCACAAGATCTGCGGGAAAAACGGCCACCACATCGCGGAGGCCGCCTTCAAGGGTTTCGCCAGGGCCCTCAGCCAGGCTGTTCAGGTCACGGGAGACGAAGCCGTTCCGCCTTCCTCCAAGGGGGTCCTTTGATGCCCTCATTCATCGCGGTGGTAGATTACGGGAGGGGGAACCTCCGGAGCGTCGCCAAAGCCTTGGAAGCGGTCGGACTTCGGGTTCAGGTTACTCAGTCCACCCGCGTAATCGAAGACGCAACTGCCCTCGTCGTGCCCGGGCAGGGGGCCTTCGATGATTGCATGACCACCCTCCGGAACCTCGGCCTTCTCTCCGCCATCCAGAGATCGATCGAGGCTGGAAAACCATACCTGGGTATCTGTATCGGCCTCCAGATCCTCTACACGGAGAGCGAGGAGCACGGCCGCCATGAGGGATTGGGCTTTATACCCGGAAGGGTCGTCCGGTTCCCGGATGCCTTCTCCGACGAAGAGGGGAAGAGGCTCAAGATCCCCCACATGGGATGGAATCAGGTCGCCCAGATGCC
>JAOZMY010000007.1:7702-13714 GCA_029934085.1 bacterium
GACCATGCTGCTGGATGGACAGATTATGGTATCCCCTTTGCCTCCGCTGTTCATCGTGATAACCTCTTCGCGGTCCAGTTCCATCCGGAAAAGAGTCAAAAGGCGGGGTTGACCCTGCTGAGAAACTTTGGGCGATGGGTGGGAAAGGAGGTCTTCGCCACGTGAAAACAGTCTATGTTCGTACCATTCCTATCGGAGAGGGACACCCCCTCGTCCTCATCTCCGGGCCCTGCGTCATCGAGACAGAGGCGATCGCCCTCAAGACGGCGGAGTCTCTCAAAAAAATGTGCGAGGAACTCCGGATCCCTCTCATCTACAAGTCCTCTTTCGAGAAGGATAACCGCAGCACGGCGGAAAACTACCGGGGACCGGGACTGGAAAAGGGCCTGAAAATCCTCGAAAAGGTGAAGGCCTCGTTCGACATTCCCGTTCTCTCCGATATTCACCGGGAGACGGACATCCCCGCCGCGGCGGAGGTCCTGGACGTGATTCAGATTCCCGCCTTCCTGTGCCAACAGACGAGCCTCCTCATCGCCGCGGGGAAGACGGGCAAACCCATCAATGTGAAAAAGGGGCAGTTTCTCGCCCCGGACGGGATGAAGAGCCCCATCAACAAGCTCTTGAGCGTGGGGAACGACCAGATCCTCCTCACGGAACGGGGCACCAGTTTTGGATACTACCAGTTGGTGGCAGACATGCGGGCCATTCCCATCATGCAATCCCTCGGATATCCCGTGGTCTTCGACGCCACGCATATCGTTCGGATCTACGGGGTTCCCAGTAAAGATCCCCAGGGGGGGCAACCGGGTTTCGTCCCCACCCTGGTCTATTCTGGAGTGGCCGCGGGATGCGACGCCCTGTTCCTGGAGACTCACCCCTGTGTGGAGGAGGCCCTCTGCGACGCCTCCAGCATGATCCCGCTGGAGCGGCTGAAACCCCTGCTGAAACGGGCCAAGGCCCTTTCCGAGTTGGTTCGCTCTTGGGAGGAACAAGATGCCTGACAACACGTTACCCTTCGACAAGATCAATGTCTTCCTGATGGACGTGGACGGGGTGCTCACCGGCGGCGGTATCTATCTGGGTAGCCAGGAGATGGAATTCAAGCGTTTCCACGTCCACGATGGTATGGGCATTACGCTTCTCCGGGCTGCCGGACTGCGCGTTGGCATTTTGACGGGACGAACCTCCGAGGCCGTGACCCTCCGGAGCAAGGAGCTTGATATCGACATCGTCTACCAGGGAAGCCACAACAAGCTGAAGGGATATGCTTACCTGAAGGAACGCTACGGATTCGAGGACCACGAGGTCCTTTACGTGGGGGATGACATTCAGGACATCCCCATCATGAAGCGGGTTGCCATCCCCGTGAGCGTCAGAGACGGTGACACGGAGGTCAAACGCTACGCCGCGTATGTCACGAAAAAACGGGCAGGAGACGGCGCGATTCGGGAAATCGCCAACTGGTTTCTCTTGAACCGGGGAGACTACACGCAAATCATCGAGAAAATGATAAATCAATGGGAGGAGGAAATCGCATCGTGAAGATATTTCTGGATACTGCCGATACCACAATCATTCAGGAAATGAAGGAAATGGGGCTGGCGGACGGCATCACCACCAACCCGACCCTCATCGCCAAGACCGGCCGTAAGTTTGATGAGGTGATCAAGGACATTTGTGCCATCATCGACGGTCCCATCAATGCAGAGGTTACCGCAACAACGGCAGAAGGGATTCTCGAGGAGGCCCGGGAGATCCGGCAGTGGGGAGAGCAAATCGTTATCAAGATTCCCATGAATCGGGAAGGGCTGAGGGCGGTGTGGCGCCTCTCTGAAGAGGGAATCCCCACGACGGTGACCCTCATTTTTTCCGTGCCCCAAGCCATCCTGGCCGCCAAAGCGGGGGCCCGGTATCTCTGCCCCTTCGTCGGACGCCTGGACGACATCGCCAGTGAGGGGACAAACCTTCTTTACGACATCACCACGGTTCTGAACCAGTACCCGGAATGGGACTGCGAGGTCATGGCGGCTAGTATCCGACACCCTCTCCATGTGGTGGATGCGGCGCGCGCCGGCGTTGATGTCATCACCATTCCCCCAAAGGTCATCGACCAGATGCTCCTCCACCCCCTTACCGACCGGGGGATTGAACAGTTTTTAAAAGACGCGAAATTGTGCTATTCTTAACGGAAACATAGCTCTACAAAAGGGGGATCAATTCATGGAACACTGGAGAAAGAGGACAAGATGGATTGTGTTGGCCTGTTCACTTTTCATGATTTTAGTGGTGGGATGTGCAGAAGAGTCCAACCGTCCCATTGCTCTGTCCTCCAGCGTCTATTCCAATAAGCTCTTGGTGCTTCCCTTCCAGGCCGTCGTGCCGAAAGGGGCCATCGCCACGTGTCCCATCTGCGGCAAGAACAACCCCGCGGGCCCTATCACGTCCGACGCCAAAAGCGTCCTGACCGACATGCTGATCATGGGACTGGAACGACGGGGATTCGTTATTGTTCCCATGGGCAAGGTGGAAGAGGCGCTTCTCGCGATCGGCGAGAAGAAGGCCGCGGCGTATCCCATCGAAGCAGCGAAAAAACTCGCGAAAAAATTCAACGTGAAACTGGTGATGGCAGGCGTCGTTTTCGAATACAAATCCCGCGAGGGAAGCTCCATCGGCGTGGAGGAGCCCGCAGCTGTCTCTTTCAGCCTTCATCTCATCGAAGGCAAGACCGGACGTATCCTCTGGAAAGACAAATATTACGAATCCCAGAAACCCCTCAGCGAGGACATCACCAATATCGGGAAATTTATCAAGCGGAGCGGGAAATGGGTGACCGCACGACGCCTGGCTTATGACGGCATGAACACCCTCCTGGACAACCTACCGGATTTTCAATGATCCCCATCCCCGCAATCGACCTCAAGGGCGGCAAGTGCGTCCGCCTCTTCCAAGGGAAGATGAGCAAAGAGACAGTCTACGGGGACGACCCCGTGGACATGGCCAGGAAGTGGGAGGCGGAAGGGGCCCAGCGGTTGCATCTCGTGGATCTGGACGGGGCGGTTCAAGGACATCCCGTCCATGCGCAAACGATTCGCCAAATCGCTGAAGTTGTTTCCATTCCCGTCGAAGTAGGTGGGGGTATCCGGACCGTCGAGGACATGGAGACCTACCTGAGCGCGGGGGTTCACACGGTCATCGTAGGCACGGCCGCCTTTTTAGACCCAGGATTTCTCCAAACAGCGACAACGCGCTTCGCCAACCGTATCGCCATCGCTTTGGATACCGAAGGGGACACCATTGTGGTCAAGGGATGGCAGTCGGCCACGTCTGAGAAGATTGCCCCTTGGATCAAGCGCTTGAACGACTTTCCCGTTTTTGCCATCATTCATACGGATATCCGCCGGGATGGAACTCAGCAAGGTGCCAACACGGCGACCCTCCGGCTTGTCCTGGAAAAGAGCCGCCACCCCGTCATCGCTTCTGGGGGCGTGGGAAGCCTGGACGATCTCAAGGCGCTGAAATCACTCTCCGAAGAAACAGGTAAGGATTTTCTGGGCGTGATCATCGGGCGGGCCCTCTACGAAGGGAACTTCACCCTCCGGGAAGCCACCGAGTGTTTGGAGGGAATCTCGTGTTAGCCAAGCGCATCATTCCCTGTCTCGACGTCAGGGACGGACAGGTTGTCAAAGGGGTCAACTTCGTCAACCTCGTGGAGGCCGGGGACCCCGTCCAGCACGCCCGGTTTTATGATGAAGAGGGGGCCGATGAGCTGACCTATCTCGACATCACCGCCTCTCACGAAGGGCGCGATATCTTTTTGAACGTGGTCAGCCGGACGGCCGAAGCCGTCTTCATGCCTCTGACCGTGGGGGGTGGGGTGCGTTCCATCGATGACATCCGCAAACTCCTTTTAGCCGGTGCCGACAAGGTTTCCATCAACACGGCCGCCGTCGCAAACCCCGAGCTGGTAGCCGACGCGTCAAGGAAGTTTGGGAGCCAATGTATCGTGGTGGCGGTGGACGCCAAATGGCGGGGAGACCACTACGAGGTCTTCACCCACGGCGGAAGGACCCCCACTGGGATTGAGGCCATCGGGTGGTGCAAGAAAATGGCCGATCTGGGCGCGGGCGAAATCCTCCTGACGAGTATGGATCGGGACGGAACCAAGAAGGGCTACGATATCACCCTCACCCGGCAAGTCGCCGACGCCGTTCCCATTCCCGTCATCGCCTCCGGAGGTGTGGGAACCCTGGAACACCTCTACGAGGGCATCGCCAAAGGCGGGGCCGACGCGGTCCTGGCCGCCTCCATCTTTCACTTCAGGACCTACAGCATCCGGGAAGCCAAATCATACCTCAACAAACGGGGAATTCCCGTCCGGCTCTAAAACACCCCTACCTCTGGTGGGAAGGAAGCGGTGCCTTCAGAATCAGCGGGAGCAGAATCGTCACCGTGGTCCCTTTTCCCTCTTCGCTTTCGATCTCCACACGCCCCTGCATGTCACGGATGTGTTGATAGACAAGAGCCAGTCCCAGACCTATCCTGTAAGGCTTGGTGGTATAAAAGGGATCCATCACCTTGTTCAGCTCCTCCGGGGGAATTCCGATCCCGTTATCCTTTACCTTGATCCACAAAATTCCTTCTCCCACGTCCATCCCCGTCAAGACCTGAATACGTCCCTTCCGCCCCTCCGGAATAGCGTCTCCGGCATTCTCGAAGAGGTTTTTGAAGACATTCCGCAGTCCCTGCCGGTTCGCATGGATCAGAGGGATTTGGGCATTCTCCGGGATCTCTATCTCAATCTCTCGCCCCGGGGCCTTTTGAATACAAACCTTGAACTCCTCGGCGACCTCCCGAAGGAGTTCAATGAGATCGATATACTCATAATCTCCCTTGGCGGGGATCTCGAACTCGGTTACCTGGTCAATGATCCGCTCCAGTCGGTTGACCTCCTTAATGATCCGTCCGACGTATTCCTGGCACACGGGATCGTTCAATTTTTTCTTTTTGATCCTGTAGGCGAACCCCCCGATAACCGTGAGGGGGTTCCGAAACTCGTGGGCGATCCGGTCGGCCAGACGTCCCAGAGCAGCGAACTTTTCGCTCTCGAGGAGTTGGAGCTGGAGTTCACGAATACTGAGGAGAGAGTAGATCTTCGCGTAGAGTTCTTCCACGGGGAGGAATCTCGACACATAGGCATCCGCCACCAGGCCAAACCCTTCCAGTTTTTCTGCTTTGGTATCCTTCCCATCCAATACCAGAATCAGGATACTCTGTGTGTCCATCTGCCCCTTCAGGATCTTGCATATCTCATGGACATCAATATCCGGAGGAGAATCGTAAAGGACCAGAAGATCAGGGTGCTTCAAACTCGTTTGGTAGATGATGTCAGCGGTCCCACCCTCCACGAGTATGGGAGAAAAACCACGATCTCTCAGATACTTGTAGAGATGCTGGGACTCTATCGATTGATCGAAGGAAAATAGGATGTTTTTTCTACGAATCACGGGCCGACCTGTCCTCCCACATGAGGCATGCCTGCCTTTTTTACCATTATTGGTGGCCAAAATCAAAACGATTTCGTCTGCCGTTTTTCCCCATGACGCCGGGAATTTCCCCTGTTCCGTCGCTATTGGGTTGAAGTTTCGAGGTTCCTATTGTAAAAGTGATTTAAAGGCAAGCAAGGAGTCATGACCATTTATCTTCACCCCATACGTGTCCAGTGGGAAGAGGTTAACCTACCACCCATCGGGAAAATAAAGGTTTTCGCCACGGACAAAGGCATTTGTGCCATTTTCCTCGGCCAGGAGAAAGAGAAGGAGATCGAACGATTCCGAAAGAGGTGTCCCACTCCCCTCGATTTCTCCCGTGGGATTGGTCCTGGTTTGCCCATCGTAGACACCTTGGAAAGCTATGTCATGGGGGAACTCACTTCTTTCTCCCTCCCCCTCGAGCTCCTTTGGGGAACTCCGTTCGAGCGCGATGTATGGAAGGCCCTTCAAACCATACCTTACG
>JAOZMY010000007.1:13814-20758 GCA_029934085.1 bacterium
TGGGGAACTCCGTTCGAGCGCGATGTATGGAAGGCCCTTCAAACCATACCTTACGGCCAGTGCGTCAGCTATCAGTGGGTCGCTACCCAAATCGGTCGTCCCAGGGCAACCCGGGCCGTTGGGAACGCTGTTGGTAACAACCCGATCCCCATCATTATCCCCTGCCACCGCGTCATTCGGAAAGACGGCAGCCTGGGCGGATTTTCCTCCGGGCTTTCCATAAAACGAGCCCTCCTCAAGATCGAGGGATGTGACAAGGAGATTGCGGAAACCCCGCGGGCACGAACGTGAGGAAAGGACCCCGAAATGTCGGAAAAATTCACTGATTTCTTCCAGGTCAAACCGAGGGAGGCAGTGGAGAAGCTTATCGAAGCCCTCCTGTCTCCCCTTGAGGCGGAAACAGTTACGCTCACGCAGGCCCTCGACCGTTTCTCCGCCGAATCCATCTCTGCTCCGTCCTCCCTCCCCCCCTTCTCACGTTCCACGGTGGACGGCTACGCTGTAAAAAGCCAGGACACCTTCGGGGCCTCCGAGGGATTCCCCGCCATGCTCAAGGTCTCCGGAACGATCACCATGGGGAGTCTGCCGGAGAGATCCCTCAAGCAGGGCGAAGCCATGGCCATTCCGACGGGCGGCGCCCTACCGGAGGGAGCGGATGCCGTGGTGATGGTGGAACACACTGAATCCCCGGATCCGGATTTTGTCGAGATCTACCGCCCCGCATCCCCCCTTGAAAACGTGGTCCAGGCGGGGGAAGACATCAGGGAAGGAAACCCTGTTCTTGAAAAGGGACAGAAGATCCGTCCGCAGGAATTGGGGCTTCTCGCCGCCCTGGGAATCACCCGTGTCTCCGTGACGCGGAAGCCGGTTGTCGGCGTCATCTCTACCGGAAACGAAATCGTCCCACCCGAAACTACCCCCCTTCCCGGTCAAATCCGGGACGTCAACCGCTTTCTCCTCCAGGGCCTTATCGAACGAAACGGGGGGGAGACACGTTTCATCGCTCTTGTCCCCGATGAAGAAGCCGCCCTGAAAATAGCTTGTGAAGAGGGCCTGGTAAGCTGTGATCTCCTCCTCCTGTCCGGGGGAAGTTCCGTGGGCACACGAGACCTGACCCTGAAGGTTCTCGAATCCTTTCCGGGGTTTGAACTCCTGGTTCACGGGGTCGCCGTGAGTCCCGGCAAGCCAACGCTCCTGATGAAAGTCGGGAAGAAGGTCGTCTTCGGACTCCCTGGACATCCCGTCTCCACGTGGGTCATCGCTCACCTTTTCGTCACAAAGGCCCTTATGTCCCTCCTCGGGGTATCCGAAAGTCCCGCCCTGGTGTGGGAGCGAGCCATTGTTCAGGGGAACATCCCCTCCGCCCAGGGTCGGGAAGACTTCATCCGCGCGAAGATCGCGGGTAAGGGGAAAGACAAAATCGCTACGCCCATCTTCAGCAAATCCGGGATCATCTCTTCCCTCGTCGCGGCCAATGCCCTCATTCAGATTCCCCTGAATTCAGAAGGGGTTTACAAGGGCGATGAAGTCGATATACTAATGCTCCTATGAAACGCTCCGTCTATCTTTCCCTCACCCCCCTCCCGGAGGCGAGGGAACGGGTGCTATCCTCGATCCCGTCCCTGGACCTCCCCGGCCATGAGCTTGTCGCGACCGTTGAGGCCGGGGGACGAATCGCCGCAGAGGGCGTCTTCGCACGCCGGTCCATCCCCCACTACGCGGCGGCGGCCATGGACGGCGTCGCCGTCAACGCGAGCGTGACCTTTGGTGCGACCGACGCCACACCCGTGACTTTGAAGATTGGAGAAACGGCCTTCTGGATCAACACCGGTGCCCCCATGCCGCCTGGCACCAATGCCGTGATCATGGTGGAGCATCTCCTCGAAGCGGGACCCGATACCTTCGAAATCCGAAGCGCCGCCCATCCATGGCAGCATGTCCGTCCCGTGGGAGAAGATATCATCAAGGGGGATCTTCTCCTCGTTTCCGGACAGCCCATCACGCCGCCCGACGTGGCGGCCCTGCTCAACGCGGGGGTCTTTTCACTCAAGGTCAAACCCCGCCCAAGGATCGCGATTCTCCCGACGGGTTCCGAGCTGGTCTCCCCCGAAAAAGATCCCGAACCCGGTCAGGTCATCGAGTCCAACAGCCGGATGATTGCGGGTTACGTTTGGGAAGACGGGGGTTCTCCCACGATCCTTCCCCCGTGCAAGGACGAGCGCGAAGAACTCATCCAGGCGTTAAAACAGGCCATCGAGGCATACGATATCCTCTTTATTCTCTCCGGCTCTTCCGCCGGAGCCAAGGATTTTACAAGGACCATTCTGGAAGAATTGGGAGAGGTCCTTATCCACGGGATCGCCATGATGCCTGGAAAACCGGCCTTGTTCGGGGTTGTCGGGAAGAAGCCGGTCTTCGGCATCCCCGGGTATCCCACTTCGGCAGCCCTCTACTACGAAGAGGTCATTCGTCCCTTCCTCGGCAAGTTAACGAGTCGTATCCCTCACCCTCCCGCTACAATTCAGGCAAACCTCGTCAGAAAGGTCCCCTCGAAACTGGGACAGGAGGAATTCATTCGGGTCCGCCTGGGAAAGGTCGGTGAAACATGGATCGCCGTTCCCCTGGCGCGAGGCGCCGGCATCCTGAAAAGCCTGTGCGAGGCCGACGGTATCCTCCGTATCCCCCTGGAATCGGAAGGAGCCACCGACACGGCACCGGTCACAATCTATCTCCGTCGGGATCGCTCCGTCTTGGAAGGACAACTCATCTTCATCGGGAGTCACGACCTGAGCCTGGACCGTATCAACGTCCTCATGGCGGAAGATTCGTCCGGAGTCTCCCTCGCCATCGGCGCGGTGGGCAGCCTTGGTGGCCTTTTCACCTTGAAGGACGGTAAGACTCACCTAACGGCCGTTCACCTCTTGGATCCCGAGACGGAAACCTATAATCTCCCCTATATCAAGAAATACCTTCCCGGACGGAAGGTTCGGATTATTCATCTCCTTAAACGGACCCAAGGTCTAATGGTTAAAAAGGGAAACCCCAAAGGGATAACCACCATCAAGGACTTGGCCCGAGAAGATGTCCAGTTTGTGAATCGGCAGCGGGGGGCAGGGACCCGCGTGCTCCTCGATTTCTTCCTTGAAAGGGAAGGTCTCTCTCCCGATATGATTTCAGGATACGCCAACGAGGTGGCAACCCACGCCATGGTCGCGGCCGAAATCCAGGGAGGCATGGCGGACTGCGGGCTGGGGATCCAAGCCGCTGCTCATGCACTGGAACTCGACTTCATCCCGTTGACCGAAGAGCCTTATGACCTTGTCATACCAGAAGAATTCTTCGGCGATTGGCGCATCCGAATCCTCTTGGGCATCATTCGTTCAAATCCATTTAGAGAAGCCATGAAATCCATGGGGGGATACGATCCTTCCGAGAGCGGCACTGAGAAGACATTATGAAACCTATCTTGAAAGATAAATATGGCCGCGTCATCGACTACCTACGCATCTCCATTACCGATCACTGTAACCTCCGTTGCCTCTACTGTGTGACGGATGAAATCGCCTGGGTTCCCCATGACGAGATCCTGAGATTTGAGGAAATTACAAAAATCGTCGATATCTTCGCCAAGGAGGGGATTCGAAAGATCAGGATTACAGGCGGGGAGCCCCTCATGCGGAAGGGGCTTCCGGATTTCATTTCCCAGCTTTCCCGCATCGAAGGGCTGGACGACCTCAGCGTGACAACCAACGGCGTCCTCCTGAAATCTCAGGCGGAGGCTCTCAAAAAGGCCGGGCTCAAACGTATCAATGTCAGCCTCGACACCCTGAAACCCGAGCGATACAAGATCATCACGGGGAGGGATTTCTTCAGCCAGGTATGGGAAGGGATTGAGATGGCCAAGGCGGTAGGCCTCTCACCCGTCAAGATCAACGTGGTGGCCATGAAGGAATACAACGCGGATGAAATTCTCGACCTCGTGAAATTGACCCTCGAAGAACCCTACGTCATCCGTTTCATCGAATACATGCCGATGAACGAGTCATGGGATGACCACAACTTCTTGAGCGTGGACGACATCAAGGCAGTCATCGAGTCAGTCCACACCCTTGTCCCCATCGACGGCACGCACAACAACGGCCCCGCACGCGTTTTTCAGATCCCAGGGGCACGGGGAGAAATAGGTCTGATCAGCCCCCTGAGCAACCACTTTTGCGGAACCTGCAATCGCCTGAGACTCACGGCGGATGGCCATTTACGCCCCTGCCTTTTCTCCGATACCGAAATCGATATCAAGACCCCCCTGAGATCTGGGGCAAACGATGCGGAACTTCGTGATGTCCTTTACAAAACCCTGGCGCTGAAACCCAAGCGCCATCACATGCAATCCGTCTCAGCTCCGAAATGCCACCGTGGGATGTGGAGTATCGGCGGATAGTCCGGCGCGAAAGGGAGGTTTTATGGATACACTCACGCATCTGACACCAAGCGGAGAGGCCACCATGGTGGATGTCTCCGAAAAGCCGGAAACCCTCCGGATCGCCATCGCGGAGGGGAGAATCCGAATGAAGCCAGAAACCTACAAACTCATCCAGCAGGGCCAGATGAAGAAGGGAGATGTCCTGGGAGCCGCCCGCATCGCCGGGATCATGGCGGCCAAGCAAACCCCCCAGCTCATCCCCCTTTGCCACCCCATCCCCCTCAGCAAGGTCTCCGTAGAGTTCTCCTCCGATGAGGCAAGTTCTTCCTTCATCGCCACGGCGGAAGTCAAGAATCGCGGCGCCACAGGGGTCGAGATGGAGGCCCTAATCGCCGTCACCGTCAGCCTCTTGACGATCTACGACATGGGGAAGGCCGTGGACCGGGGGATGGTCATCGAGAATATCCACTTGGTCAAAAAGAGTGGCGGGAAGAGCGGCACGTATGAGTATGAACGCGATGCGTAAGGTTTTGATGAGAGGAAAAACTCTCTGGTTTCAACCTTCAACCTCAGGACTTAAAACATGCACGGTCATCTGATTTCCATCAATGTTGGTAAAATCCGCGGGGTCCCGAAACACCCCGTGGGAGAAGGGGTTCTAACCCCTGACTGGGGGCTCAAGGGTGATGCCCATGGGGGAGACTGGGATCGTCAGATAAGCCTCTTTCCCTTGGAAACTATGGCCTTGGTCCCCAAGGCCCTCCGGGCCACCTTTGAAGATAACGCCTTTTCCGAAAACCTCACCGTCGAAGGTCTCCCCCCCGAGATACTCAGGGTAGGAACCGTTCTTAAAATTGGGGAGGCAAAGATCAAAATACTGCAAATCGGGAAAGAAACGTTTGAGCCTCCCGAGAGCGGGCGGCCTTATATCGTCAGCCGTGAAGGGCGCTTTGGGCGGGTTCTGACCGAAGGGCACATCAAACCCGGAGATATCGTGGAAATCGTCGAGGAAGGGGCCTATGAGCCCGACGCCCCAAAGCTGGCATTGATCACCCTGAGCGATAAGGGAAGCCGAGGGGAGCGGGAGGATATTAGCGGGCGTTTCCTTCTCTGGTATGCCACACGGATGGGCGGGCAGGTCCTCTTCAGCGATGTCATCCCAGACGATAAGCCTGTCATCAAGGAAAGGCTGCTTAAGGGCATCGAGGCCGGGGTGGACCTCATCTTAACCACAGGGGGAACGGGCCTTAGCCCGCGGGACGTGACCCCCGATGTTACAAGGGAGGTCATCGACAGAGAGGTGCCAGGTTTCGCAGAGGCCATGCGGGCGGAAAGCCTCAAAAAGACCCCCCACGCCATGATCTCCCGAGCGGTGAGTGGCGTCGCCGGCAAGACCCTGATCATCAATCTCCCGGGGAGTCCCAAGGCGGTGGCCGAATGCATGGAGGTCATCTTCCCCGCGCTGCGTCACGCCATCGATAAGCTGCGCGGCGACCCGACGGAGTGCGCCACGGAGCTTTGACTTCTCGGCCATTCCCCAAACACCCTCAAAAATCCTCGAAAAAATCCCCCCGCAGTGGGTGTTCAATTTGACATTTCCCCCCTTGCTGTTAGTATATAAAAGAGGAAATAAAAGAAGGGGATTATAGATGCACCAAGTTCAAATGATCAGTTCAAAACTCTTCGGCGTGGCCATGATGACCTACATCGTGGCAACCCTTTGCTATCTGGCCTACATGGCCTTTAAAAACAAAAAGGTTGGAACGTTGGCCACCATCGTTCTTGTTTTTGGTTTCCTGGTCCACACGGCAGGGATCGCTTTCCGGTGGAGAGAAACCCATCTGACGGGATATGGTTACGTGCCCCTGTCTAACATGTACGAGTCCCTGATTTTCTTTTCATGGACCATGGTGTTGATCTATCTGATTTTTGAATGGAGGTATAAACGGAAGATCATTGGGGTCTTCTTCATCCCTCTCGCGTTTCTCGCCATCGCAGCCACGTCCATTATTCCGGGGGTCAGCGACCGGATTACTCCTCTGATCCCAGCCCTCCAAAGCAACTGGCTCACCATCCACGTTACCACGTGTTTCTTCGGATATGCGGCCTTCGCCGCAGCCTTCGTGGTCAGTCTCCTCTACCTGCTTCAATACCGGAGGGACAAGGCGGGAAATCCCATATCGTGGCTGCCCGAAGCCCGGGTCCTGGATGATGCCAATTACAAGTCGATTATCATCGGCTTTCCCATGCTGACCATCGGTATCATCACCGGGGCCATGTGGGCCAACTATGCCTGGGGAAGCTACTGGAGCTGGGATCCCAAAGAGACCTGGTCTCTGATTACCTGGTTCATCTACGCCGCCTTTCTCCACGCCCGCTACACGCGCGGCTGGCACGGGAAAAAGGCCGCCTATCTCTCGGTCTTGGGATTCGTCGCGGTACTGTTCACCTATTTCGGCGTCAATTATCTCATCTCGGGGCTGCACAGCTACGCCTAACCAGCCCAGGAACCGTTCGAAAAAAA
>JAOZMY010000007.1:20858-33574 GCA_029934085.1 bacterium
GGGGCTTCCGCCGCCAGGACATCGGTGGGATGGATGATATAATGATTGCTCTTTAGAACCTCGATCGCCTTCTGGGGATCGTTCACAACGATCCGTATGGAACTGATATCTGCCGCATCCACGACGCTTATGGCAATGATATTAATCCCATTCTTCCCGAGTATCTCACTGACCTCAGACAATTTGCCCGGAACGTTCTCCAAGCTGATTGAAATCTGTTTTATAGCCATCAGACCTTTCCTCCATTTTTCCTCATATAATCAAACCCCACGTCGAGGGCCTTCAGGTTCATCTCTTTCGCCTTCTTTTTCTCTTTAAAAACATCTTTTATTGCACTTCGAATGCTATCGAGCTTTACAAGCCCCGTCTTCTCGATGAATCCGCCGAGCATCACCATGTTGGCACTCTGATCGCTCCCCAGCTCGTGTGCCAGGTCGTTGCACGGTATCTCATAGAGAATGATATCCCCCCGCACGGGGCGCTGCTCTACGAGGTTGCTGTTCACAAACATCACCCCGCCGGTCACGATCTGGTGCTGAAATTTTTCGAGTGAGGGGTTATTCATCACGACCACGTTATCAGGGGCGGACGCGATGGGGGAGGCAATCTCTTCGTTGGAGATGGCCACGGTGCAGTTGGCCGTTCCACCTCTGACTTCCGCGCCATAAGCGGGAAGGTACGTTACCTGAAGCTCCTCCACCATGGCCGCATAGGCCAGGACATACCCCATGGAAAGGACCCCCTGGCCCCCAAATCCAGCAAATATGGTCTTAATGAGCATCTTGGGCCTCCTCGGAGGCGGTGATATCTTTTATCACACCCAAAGGAAAGAAGTTGACCATTTCGGTATCCACCCATTTGCACGCTTCGAGCGGGCTCATCTTCAGGTTCGTTGGGCAGGGGGATAATACCTCCACCAAGGTGAACCCCAGGCCCTGAAGCTGGATTTCAAAGGCCTTTCGAATGGCCTTCTTCGTGGCTCGGATTCCGGCGGGAGACGTTACGGAGGTCCGTTCGATGTAGGCACTTCCACGCGTGATGGCCAGCATCTCACTCAGATTGAGGGGGAATCCATCCCGGTTTTCCACCCTTCCCCCAGGTGAGGTCGTCGTCGTCTGGCCCAAAAGAGTGGTAGGAGCCATCTGTCCGCCTGTCATGCCGTAAACCGCATTGTTTACAAAGATGCAGGTAATCTTTTCACCCCGGTTTGCAGCATGAACCGTTTCCGCGGTTCCAATGGCCGCGATGTCTCCGTCTCCCTGATAGGTAAACACCAAATGATCGGGGAGAACACGTTTCAATCCTGTAGCCAGGGCGGCACCTCTCCCATGCGCGGCCTCGCCCATGTCCACATCGAAATAATTATAGGCCAGAACGGCACAGCCCGCGGGTGGCACACCAATGGCGATCTCTTCAGCCCCCATCTCCTCAATCACCTCTGCCACGACGCGATGAAGCAAACTGTGACCACATCCGGGACAGTAGTGATAAGGGTTCGGTTTAAGGGTCTTGGGCCTTCCAAAAACCTTTTTCATTTATCCAATCTCCTTTTGAAAAAACTGGCGCGACACGATCCTTGAGATCTCCGCCGGATTCGGGACCACGCCTCCAGGTCTGCCATAGAAAAAGACATCCGCCTCCCCTCCGAGCGCCAGATGGACGTCCTCGATCATCTGGCCGGCGTTCAGCTCGAACACGAAGAAGTGTTTGACTCGCTTGGCCAGATCTCGAAGGGCCTTGGACGGATAGGGCCATAATGAAATGGGGCGGAATAAACCGACCTTGAGCCCTTCCCCGCGGGCCCTTTTGACGGCCGCCTTCGCTATCCTTGCCGCCGTTCCAAAGGCCACGATGACCAAATCCGCGTCATCCGTTTTGAAGGACTCATACCTTATCTCGGAATCCGCGATCTGTTCGTATTTACGCATCAACTTCCAGTTATGTTCCTCCATCTGCTCGGGATCCAGTATCAGAGAACGGATAAAATGACTCTTTCTCCCCTTTGCCCCCGTGAGCGCCCAGGGCTTCTTCGGAAGTCTTTCCACATCGCGAAGAACGGGGAAACGAACTGGCTCCATCATCTGCCCCATCATCCCATCCGCCAGGATGAGGACCGGGTTTCTGTAATGATCCGCAAGGTCAAAGGCCTTGTATGTCAGGTCACAGAGTTCCTGCCCAGAGGCAGGGGCCAAAACGATGGTCCGATAGTCACCATGCCCCCCTCCCCGGGTCGCTTGGAAGTAATCCGACTGGGAGGGTGCGATATTCCCAAGGCCAGGCCCACCCCGCATCATGTTCACGATAACGGCTGGCAGCTCCAATCCCCCAAGATAGGAAATCCCCTCCTGCTTAAGGCTGATTCCCGGAGAAGAAGAGGAGGTCATGACGCGGGCTCCGGCCATACTGGCGCCAATCACCATGTTGATGGACGCGATCTCACTCTCCGCCTGAACAAAGATTCCACCTACCTCTGGAAGTCGTTTCGACATATATTCCGGCAGCTCATTCTGGGGCGTGATGGGATATCCAAAGTAGTAACGACATCCCGCCCGGATGGCCGCCTCCGCCACGATATGCGTCCCCCTCATCAAAGAAGGTTTTTCATCTCTTTTCACGATACACCTCAATGGCAACTTCAGGGCACATGATGGCACAAAGGGAACACCCGGTGCATCCCTTGTCATCTTTCCCCTTTGCTTTTTTTACGACCGCGTAGAAATACCCCATCGCGTTTCTCTGAGAACCGATCTCAATCACGTCGTTGGGGCATGCCTCGACGCAAAAGCCGCAACCCTTACACTGATCAGAATCTATCTTTATGGTCCCTTTCAAAAAATCCCTCCGATTAAAAAAGGTAAGTAATCACATTTCCTGGATAATGTCAATCCACGCGTGCCCCTACTCACCAATAATCTTGACGAGAACTCTCTTCCTTCGCCTACCGTCAAATTCACCATAAAAGATCTGTTCCCACGGACCAAAATCGAGTCTCCCCTCCGTAACGGCCACAACAACCTCCCGCCCCATGACCTGGCGTTTCAAATGGGCATCCCCGTTGTCTTCGCCCGTACGATTGTGCTGATATTTAGAAATGGGCTCATGGGGCGCGAGCCACTCGAGCCAGCGCTCATAGTCTTGATGAAGGCCCCTCTCGTCGTCGTTGATGAAAACCGAAGCGGTAATATGCATGGCATTGACCAGACACAAGCCCTCTTTTATTCCACTCTCCCGAAGGCATTCATTGACCTGGGGGGTGATATTCACAAAGGCTCGCCGGGTCGGGATATTAAACCATAGCTCCTTTCTGTAACTCTTCATGGTACTCGCCTCTCCTTCGTCATGGATTTACAATTCCCCCTTTCTTCACGATCATCAGGGAGAGATAGCGTTCCTGTTCCTCTTCCAACGTCTCCAGGCTCAACTCCTTTACAACCCGCTGTCCCGGAAGGCAGCACTTCTGGATCCAGATGGCATGGTGAAGCAGCCCTTCCTCTTCGAGTCGTTTGATAAGTTCCTGCGCGTCACTGGGGATTTTCATAAAGACCAGGTTGTCAGAAGCCCTGATAAGCTCTTGAAGACGCTCAGGCTCGATCTGGGCGGACGGGATTAGAGATAGTGTCTCTCCGTCGATGGAAAGGGGAACGTTCAACAGATTCGCCGCGGCCATCACCATCGACACGCCGGGGATAATCTCGATTCTCACCGACGGCTCCTGTTTCCTGAGATTGCGGATCAGGTGGGAAAAGGTACTGTAAAGGGAGGGATCCCCCAGGGTAATATAGCCGCAGTCCTTACCCTCCTTCAAAACCTCCGCGACCTTCCTTGCGTTCTCGGCCCAAATGGCGTCGAAGGCCTCCCGGTCATAGATGGCTTTAAATTCGAGAAAACGCACCTCGGCGGAAGGAGAAAGGTGTGGCTTGACAACCGTATGGGCGATGCTCTCTTCCACGCCCGCCTTCTTGGAGGCAAAGACGATTTCAAGGCCTTTCAGGCAATCGATGGCCTGAAGGGTGATCATGGACGGGTCCCCCGGACCCACCCCGATGCCATACAAGGTCCCCATCTTTTGGGCCATGGCGGCCCGTTTGCGGCGTCGGTTCTCCTTCCCCAGTTCGTTAATGAGGCAAGAAGGCCGGAACTTGCAATACTCGTTCGGATGAACACACTCCGTATTCTCATCCAGAGGGATCTTCTTATTGTATTTCTGGCAATATCCATACTCCAATCCAGTCTCGCTCAAAACTCCACCCCCTTCTGAGCCTTGATTCCCTTCTGATACGGATGTTTGATCTCTTTCATTTCCGTCACCAGATCCGCCCGCTCGATGATCTGTTCGGTGGCATCCCTTCCCGTCAGAATCAAATGGACATCCATAGGCTTCTGTTCAATAAAATCCAAGACATCTTTTTCTTCAAGGAGCCCAAATTTTATAGCGTAGTTCACCTCGTCAAGAATCACCATATCGTATTCCGCCATATGCTCCCGGGCATATGCGAGCGCCTCTCTCGCCGCCTGCCGGTCCTCATCCGCCACCTTCCCATCCGTGGAGACGAAACCCCGGCCCATGGGAACCAGCTTGAAGTTCTCAAACTTCTTCGCCGACTCAAGTTCGCCGTATTTCCACGATCCCTTGATAAATTGTACCATCAACACACGGTATCCATGCCCCAAAGCTCGAAAAGCCGTCCCCAGGGCCGCCGTGGTCTTTCCTTTGCCGTTACCCGTATGCACGATAACGAGTCCTTGCCGCTGTGCCGCCATGAAATCCACCCTTTTTTATGATTTATCCCTACCCTTTACGAATCTGACGGTTGTTTGTCAAGTAAGTTGGTATTCCCCGCCCTTTATTGACATAAAGACACACAACGGGTAAATAACTCTCGTACGGTCAGAATAGAATTTTTTACGAAAAAGAAAAGTTTGTACGAAAAATTGGAAAGGGATTTTAGGAAAGGGGGAATTTATGATTTTTTCAAGAAGGAGTAAAAAAAGGTTTAATTTACTATTTGTCTGTCTGCTTGTTACTATTTTTACCTTTGCGGGCACCTCCATCTCCGGGCAAAAAGCCTGGGGAGCCTCCGAGGGGGGCAAAATGATGCTCCTTCGCGTCAAACCAGCCGTGGTCTTCATCCTTTCCCAGATATTCGGGATTGTGGAGATAAACACCAAAAGCGGCACAAAAACCTTCAAAGACGCGGGAATGGTTTCGACGGGATCCGGATTCATCATCAATCCGAACGGATATATCTGCACCAACGGTCATGTCGTCCAATTCTATTATGAGAAAAATGACAAGCAGTTGGAAAGAATGTTCCTGATGCAGATTATTCAAAAACATTTCATCCCGAAACTGATCCAGTCTGGGAAAGTTGAAAACAACCCCATGGCTATCAAGAACGCGATCGTCCGACTCTACAGCATCTTGAAGCCCAAGACCGTGGTCAAGATTAAGAAAGATCTACGCGTTTTTCTCTCCAACAAAAAGCAGTTCCCCGCCGAGGTCAAAGATTACAGCCCCCCCATGGGCCCCTATCCCGGCAAACTGGACATCCCCGGATTTGAATATGAATCCGAAACGGGAAAGGATATCGCCATCATCAAGATCGAGGCGAAGGATCTTCCCGCCGTCATACTCGGAGATTCCGGCTCCGTCCAGCTCGGCGAGGTTGTGTACGCGGCAGGCTATCCCGGGGTTATCCTCTCCCACGCCATGCTTCAAAAGAGCCTGGAAAATATCCTGGACTGCACGGTAACCGTTGGCCATATCTCCGGCAAAAAACTGACGGCCACCGGCGCCTCGCTCATCCAGACCGACACACCCATCGCCCATGGAAACAGCGGCGGGCCGGCCTTTGATGCCCAAGGCCGGGTTATCGGTATGTCCACCCTGGCCAGCATCGAGAAAACCCAGTCCGGATACCAGCAGATACAGGGGTTCAACTTTCTGGTCCCCATCAACACGGTTAAGGAATTCATCGCCCGGGCCGGGATCAAGACAGATGTGGAAAGCCTTTTCAACAAAGTATGGGTCCAGGCCCTGGAGGCCTATCGAAAGCAGGAATGTGACGCCGTCATGAAATATTGTGATGCCGTCCTCAAATTGATGCCGGGGCAACCGGATGTCCTCAAGCTCCAAAGGCTGACGCAGGAGAAGATTACAAAGGGTGAATGCCCCGTTTCCTGGAAAAAGATCGCCCTTTACGTAGGTATTGGCGTGGCGGTTCTGATTATCTTGATCATCGTCATCGTCATCGCGAAAAAAGGCGGGAAAGCCAAGGCCCCCCCGGTCATGGAAGAGGTCTCTGTCTCACCCGCTGTGGAACAGGTTACACAGATTGAAGATAAAAAAGAGCTTCCACCCTCCCTTGGGATACTTGAGGGTAAGGATGGTCCCTTTGAAGGAAAGACCTTTGAAATCCCGGTGGAGGGCCTCAAGATCGGGCGAGATCCCGCGAAATGCGACATCGTTATCGACAACCCCCATGTTTCCCGAGAACATGTCTGGATCGGTGAAGAGGGGGGGAATGTTGTCGTCAAAGACCTCGCCTCTGCGAACGGAACCTTCCTCAATACCATGGGACATCAAGTTACCTCCGAGGTGCTTAAACCAGGAGATATCATTATTATCGGGAAGGGGAAGATGGCCACTTTCGTTTACAAGAAGCAAGATTAGGCCACATAAGATCAAGAGAGGATAGGCGTGACGCTTTTGGGAACCGTTATAGGGGATTACAAAATCCTCAAAAAGATAGGCGCGGGTGGCATGGGGATCGTTTACCAGGGCATCCATGTGCGCTTAGAACAGGAGGTGGCCGTCAAAGACCTCTCTCCAGAGTTGGCATCCAATCCCGAAATGCGGACACGGTTCATTCGCGAGGCAAAAATTCAGGCCCGACTGAACCACCCCAACGTGGTCAACGTCCATAACCTCCTGGAGCATGAAGGACGTCTTTTACTCGTCATGGA
Source organism: bacterium (assembly GCA_029934085.1). Classification (GTDB taxonomy): domain Bacteria; phylum Desulfobacterota; class S145-22; order S145-22; family S145-22; genus JAOZMY01. The sequence continues at coordinate 27,825 of JAOZMY010000007.1, forward strand.
GCTGGTTAAGGGGCGGACGCTCGACCAAATCATCCAAGAGCGGGGGGCACTTCCCTCCTCTGAAGCCATCGATATCATCCGCCAAGTTCTGGATGCCCTCTCTTTCATGCATTCTAAAGGCGTCATCCATAGGGATTTAAAGCCGGGTAATATCATCATTACCCCTGAAGGACGCGTCAAGGTTACTGACTTCGGCATCGCCAAGGCGACAACGGAGCAGGGGCATACCCGTGCGGGAGTTCGCCTTGGGACTCTATGGTATATGTCTCCAGAGCAAATCAAGGGGAAATCGGTGGACGCGAGGAGTGACCTCTACGCCGCGGGTATTACCCTGTTCCAAATGGTCACAGGGAAACTACCCTTCTTCGGAAACTCCGATTTTGAAATCATGAGGGCCCACACGGAAACCCCTCCTCCCAACCCAAAGCAGATAAAAAAAGACATCTCTAAACCCCTCGCGAATGTTATCCTCAAACTCCTTGAAAAGGATCCAGAGAAAAGATTCCAGTCCGCGGCGGATGTTCTGAAGGCCTTAGAAGCCCTCGACGGAACGCCTGAAAGTCAACCCGAAAAGCCAGTTCCCCCCGAAAAAGTAGAAGACAAGGGGAAGACCATGTCTCTTCTGAGCTCGGGGAAAAGGGTCTCCCCTCTTGTCTGGATCATCATTGCCATCCTGCTTTTGGGGGCCGGCGTGGTCGTTGTTACCTATTGGGTTCTCAACCGAAGACAGTCGATTATCCCTGTGGTCAAGTCCCATCCCCCCGCGTTGGAAAAAAAGGTAACATCTTCTCCATCCCCAACTGTAAAAGCGACTTCAACTGATAAGGCGGGTAAGGAAAAGGCAGAGGAAAATGTCACCCCCGTGATCGAGGAAGTTGAAAAAAAGGTGGGAAATGCCTCGGTGGGAGAAACCGAACCACAAAAAAAAACGGCGGCTTCCCCTGGTGGGGATATCGTAGAAATGACCCCCTCCGGGGTCTTAAAAACGCGCCCCCTCGACACCCAGGAAACATCCGAGAAACCAATAAAACCCAAGGCTATCGCAGAGAAAGATCTGCAGAAGCCTTCCTCCGCCAAAGCGACCTCCTCAAAGGGGGAGGTGGTCGAAATGACTCCCTCTGGGAACCTGAAGAGAACAACCAAGAAAGCCCAAAAAACGTCTAAGAAAAAGGTCAAAAAAGCCAAAACAAAGCCGCGAAGAAAGAAACCCAAGAAGGGGACAAAAACCCACGTGGCGGGAAAACAGAAAAAGACCTCTTCGCCAAAAGAGAAAAAGAAGAACGAGACTGTTACCATCGACAAGCAGATCGGGCATTTCTATCAATCGATCAGGAAATCCCTCAAGGATTTAAAACATCCAAATAAGAAATCCGAGGGAAGCGCATTCGATGAAGATTCCCTCTCGGGTCGGGATGACTACTTCCCAAGTGATTAACAACAACCATGGAGGAAAACACCAATGATATGTCCATTTTGTGGGGCAACGATTCCCGACGGGTCCGAGGTATGCAGAGACTGCGGGCACAAACTTGAACAGCCAAACGTAGAAAAGACCGAGATCGTGGCGGAGAATCTCTCCAGCCCGGATAAAACTTCGGTTCTGTTCGAGGAACCCCTCGATAAAACCCAGATATTCTCCGAGGGATTGGAGCCCGTCGGCGCATTCCTCGGCTGGCTGGTAGTCATTGAGGGCCCGGATCAATGGAAGGAATTTCACATCCCCGTCAATATGTCCCAACTGCTCATCGGGAAGGGAGACGCGGCGGATATCCGCCTGAACGATGACTCCCTTTCCAGGATCCATGTGAGCATCCGGAAGAAAGACGACAAATTCTTCCTGACGGATCTGGACACGGATACAGGAACCAAGGTGAACGGTCAGGCCGTTGAACGGACAGAGCTTGAAGACGGAGACACGATCGGAATAGGAGAAACCATCATCAAGTTCAAGCTCTTATAACGTTTCTGGCATGGCAACCCAGAGAATCCAGGCCTTTTCAATAACGGACACGGGGCGGAAACGGTCAAACAACCAGGACGCCTGCGCTGTCTTCAAGAAACAAGATTTCCTGCTAATGGTGGTGGCTGATGGGGTGGGAGGAAACATGTGCGGGGAGGTCGCCAGCCAGATAGCCGTTCAAACCTTCCGGCAATATTTCGATCGGGTGACAGACCTGAATCCCAAAAGTTTTCTTGAACAGGCCGCTGTGGCAGCCAATCAAAGCATCCGAGATCACGTGACCAGTCACCCCGAATGCAAGGGGATGGCAACAACCCTTACCGCCGCCCTCGTTCGTTATCCTAACCTCCACATCCTACAGATCGGTGACAGCCGGGCTTACCTTCTCAGAAACGGCATTCTCCGTCGCCTGACAGAAGACCACACGCTCGTGCGGAAAATGGTCAAGGAGGGACTTTTAACAAAAGAAGAGGCCCGAACCCATCCGAAACGGCATGTCATTATCAACGCCCTCGGCATTTCCCGCGACCAAAAATTCGATTACTTCAAGGTGGAACTGAAACAACACGACCAGATTCTCCTCTGCTCAGATGGGCTTTACGATGAACTCCCTGAAAATGAGATGAGAGAACTTCTCCTGGAGAACGACCCCAAGGAAGCCATTCAGCGCCTCGTCGCCGCGGCAAACGCGGCGGGAGGGAGGGACAACATCTCCATCACCTTGGCTGCCCTTGACGGAAAGAAAATGGGGGATACAAAACAGTTTGAGGCGGGGTTACCTCCCCGAAAACAGAGGAACCGCCTCATGATCTGGCTGATAATCCTTCTATGCCTCTTCGTCTTTGCAGGGGGATTTTGGTATTTAGGTCGTTCAACCGAAACCGGGAAAAAGGTGATAAGCTACATCTCCACCCTCTTTGGCAAGGGAGATGTCTTAAAAGAGGCGGAAACACCCCAAGGCGAAAAACCCCGCGGCACGGATTGAAATTCCGGAAAATCTCTGATAAAAGAAGTGCCAAAAGGAGGTTGGGGAAGCTAAACATGAAAGTGTTTAGCTTTTTTCATTACTTATGGATTTTGTTAAAGCAGTATGTCTGTTTTCTGGTGGATTGGACAGTATTCTCGCAGTCAAGGTTCTGGAGTCTCAGGGAATCCAGGTCCTGGCCGTCAAATTCGTAACCCCCTTTTTCGGAAGTGAATTTCTCGATGATCCCGAATCCTTGATCAGAATGGTCAAGGAGAAGTGGGATATCACCCTCAAGGTAGCGGACATCACGGAAGAATACCTTCCCATGCTACGGGCACCTGCACATGGATATGGGAAGAATTTCAACCCCTGTATCGACTGCAAGATCCTCATGGTTCGGAAGGCGGGAGAAATCATGAGGGAAACGGGAGCGAAATTCATCGCTACCGGCGAGGTCATTGGGCAACGCCCCATGTCCCAGAGAAGGGACACCATGAGAATCGTGGAACGCGATTCCGGCATAGAAGGATTGCTCTTACGTCCCCTCTCCGCCAAACTCCTTCCTGAAACCCTCCCTGAAAAAGAGGGCTACGTCAGCCGGGAACGACTCTACGATTTCTCCGGGAGGGGACGCAACCGGCAGATGGAACTTGCCCAGTCCCTTGGAATCACCGATTACCCATCACCGGCGGGGGGGTGTGTCCTCACAGACCCCGTTCTTTCCAAAAGAATCGAATATGTGATAAAGACATACCGGGAAGTTGAGAAGCGGGACATCGCCCTCTGCCGTATCGGAAGACACTTCGTCTGGCCTGACGGCACGCACTTCATCGTGGGCCGGAATCAGGAGGAGAATAAACGCCTGATGATGCTGTCGGGAGTTGGAGAAAGTCTCATAAAGGTGGAGGGGTTCCCCGGGCCTTTAGGGATCCTGAAGGGGCAAGACATCCCTCCGAAGAGGTTCGAGGAAGCAGCGGGAATCGTGGCACGTTACGGTAAGGCACGTGCTGAACAGACCGTCGAGGTCGTGATAAAAGAAACCGGTTCCGAGGAAGAAAAGAGGCTGACCGTTTCACCCCAATGGGAAATAGAGTCCCTTGGGCTCAAACGACTATAGGAGATAAACGACACGATGCTGAGAATCGCGGGAGTACAACTAAGTTGCAAAAAAGACAAAGACTACAATTTGAAACGCGCCCTAAAACTCCTTAGGTTCGCCGCGACCAAGGAGGTCAAGATCGTATGCTTCCCCCAGCTTTTCCAAACCCATTGGTTCCCGGCGGAGATCAACAATGACCACTTCAACCTTGCAGAGGATGAAAACGGACCTACATTGACGGAGATGCGCGAAATGGCACAGAAAGAAGAAATGGTTCTCATCTGTCCCCTCTTCGAAAAAACCGGGGACGGCCATTTCTACAACACCGCCTTCGTCATCGACGCGGACGGCAGCATCGTGGGGAAATACCGAAAGGTCCATATTCCCCAGTTTCCCCTCTGGGAAGAACGCTCCTATTTCGAAAAAGGGGATCTCGGCTTTCCCGTTATCGAGACTAAATTCGCGAAGATAGGAATCCTCATCTGCTGGGACAATTTTTTCCCCGAGGCGGCAAGGATTCTGGGGCTCGGCGGCGCTGAAATCCTGTTCAGCCCCACCGCCAACGCCTTCCTCTCCCATCACAGGTGGAAGACCATGATCATGTCTCACGCCATCGCCAACGGATACTATGCCTTCCGGGTCAACCGGGTCGGGCTAGAGGATAAACAAAACTTCTACGGCATGAGCTTCTGCGTCGGTCCTGGAGGCGAGCTCCTGGGCGAGGAAAGTGGTAAGACAGAAGGACTAATCATCGCGGACATTGACCTCAAAGAAGTTGCAAGCGCACGGAACCAGTGGCCCGTTCTGAAGGACAGACAGCCCCAGCTTTATCGTTCGCTCGTCCAGCAATCTTAAAAGGAGAACATATATCGATGTCGGCCGCTGAAAAGACATTTTGCTCGGTATGCGCATGGCGAAAGACCTGTCAGAAACGCTTCACCATGAAGGATAGAATCTGCCCCGATTTTACAAGGGACCTATCACTCCCCAGGGAAGAGGAAGAAGAGAATAAAAAGGAAGATCATGAAGGAACGAATACGGAAAACCATTGAAAAAACCCTTCGGGAGCTATTCCCAGAGATAGAAACCTCCTCGCAAACCCTTTCCAAGATCGTAGTGGATTACCCTACGCAGGAACGATTTGGTGATTACACCACCAATGTAGCCATGCAGTATGCATCCACGTTGAAGAAGAATCCCAGAGAGATTGCCCAAGCGCTTGCTGAGCGCTTGAAAGAAACCCAAATCTTCACCTCGGTGGAGGTCGCGGGACCGGGGTTCATCAATTTCACCCTTTCACCCAAGACCTGGTTCGAAAGCCTGGCGGAGGTGGAAAGAAAGGGCGAAACCTTTGGTCACACGCAGGCAAGCCCGTCTCGTAAGATCCAGGTCGAGTTCGTCAGTGCGAACCCCACCGGCCCCCTCCACGTGGGGCACGGCCGCGGGGCCGCCGTGGGAGATACCCTGGCCAGGCTCCTTCGCGCCATCGGGCACCAGGTAGACACGGAATACTACATCAACGACATCGGGCGTCAGATGAAGGTCCTGGGACGCTCCGTTTACCTACGGCTCCTCGAACTGAGCGGCAGGGAAATCTCATTCCCAAACGATCACTACCAGGGAAGCTATATCCAAGACATCGCGAAAAAGTTGCTGGAAACCGAAGGGGAACAGCTTCTCTCCATAGACGAGGACCAGGCAGTCGAGCGCTGCAGAGAGGTGGC
>JAOZMY010000007.1:33674-39966 GCA_029934085.1 bacterium
CGTGCGGATTCCCCCCTCGACTTCGATCTCGATTTGGCGCGTCAACAGTCGAACGAAAACCCCGTTTTCTACGTCCAATACGCCCACGCACGCATCAGTAGCATCGAGGAAAAGGCCAAAGAGGCCGGTATTCCCTTCCCCCGGCACGATCAGGTGGACTGGCAGAAATTTGAACACCCCGGGGAACGCCGGCTGATGAAGCAGCTCGCAAGGTTTCCTGAGGTCGTGACCCAATGCGCGGAAACCCTGGAACCCCATCGCCTGGTATACTATCTCCACGAACTTTCAGGGGATTTCCATCACTACTACAACCACACGCGGGTCTTGACGGATGACAGCGAACTCAGCGCAGCAAGGTTCTTCCTCGTCCGATGCGTCAAACAGGTCATCCGCAACGGGCTCGAGCTCCTCGGAATATCTGCGCCTCAGAGGATGTAGGACCCATGGGGAAAAAGAAGGAGGAAAAAAAACAAAAATCTGGTTCTCCCACGACTACCCTCATCGTCGCGTTGATCTCCTCCATCATCTTCTTTCTCATCGGCGTGAAAGTAGGAAAGGAATACGCCATCCGTGAGGGGATGGTTCCCGTCGTGGAACAAGTCAAACAGCCACTCCCTGGCGAGTCTATCATTCCCCCCCAGGAAAACGGGAAAGGGAAGACACAGGAAAAGGTCGACATCAACTTCTACGAGCAACTGATGAAAGAAGGCGACCAGGAGCTCAACGAAAAACCCGAGGGTCAGAAAAAACAAAAGGCCGCCAAAAAGAAAAACAGTAAATCTTCCAAGAAAGAGGAGAAGGCTGCTAAGAAAACCGAACCGGCAAAGAGAAAGACAGCCACAAGCCAAGGTGCATATGCCCTTCAGGTCGCGGCTTTCAAGGAAAAGAGTCGCGCCCTCCGGATGGCCGAGACGCTTCGAAAAGAGGGGTTTACCCCCCACATCATCCCCGTCTCCATCCCCGGCAAACCTGGAACGTATTACCGGATCTGGGTGGGTTACTACCGAAACCTCACGGAGGCATCCCAGGCACGACGACGTATGATTCAGAATCATACCCTCAGGATCCCAAGGGCCACCATCGTAAAACGATAATGACCGAACTGAAACACATACGAAACTTTTCCATCATCGCCCACGTCGATCACGGCAAGTCGACTCTGGCGGACCGTCTCTTGGAAGTGACCCACACCGTATCCCCGAGAGAGATGAAGGAACAGTTCTTGGACAAGATGGACTTGGAGAGGGAAAGGGGCATCACCATTAAGGCCCAAACGGTGCGGATGCGCTACAAAGCGAAAGATGGCCAAACCTATCTCTTCCATCTCATCGATACACCGGGGCACGTGGATTTTTCCTACGAAGTCTCAAGGAGCCTGGCAGCCTGCGAAGGCGCCATCCTCGTGGTGGATGCCGCCCAGGGAGTTGAAGCCCAGACCCTGGCCAACGTCTATACCGCCGTGGACCAAGGGCTGGAGATCGTCCCCGTCATCAACAAAATCGACCTCCCCAGCGCGGATCCCGACAAGGTCAAACAGGAAATCTTAGAGATCATCGGACTGGACCCTACCGAGGCCATCCTTGTTAGCGCCAAAGAGGGGACAGGTGTGGAGGATGTCTTGGAGGCCATCGTCCATCGTATCCCACCCCCATCGGGCAGCATCAACAACCCCCTCAGGGCCCTAATCTTCGACTCCTGGTACGATAGCTACATGGGGGTCGTAACCCTGGTCCGGATCTACGACGGGAGGATCTATAAAGGAATGGACATACGCCTCATGGCTACGGGGAAGGTATATGAAGTCACCTCCGTGGGGACCTTCTCGCCCCATCCCGTCCTCTTGGATTCTCTCGGCCCGGGAGAGGTGGGGTATCTCACGGCTGGGATCAAGGATATCTCACACACCCGTATCGGGGATACGATTACCACCGTCAAAAACCCCGCCAAACAGCCCTTGCCGGGTTTTCAGGAAGTCAAACCCATGGTGTTTAGCGGCCTCTATCCCATCGATGCGGGAAAATACGACGATCTCAAGGATGCACTGGAGAAACTCCGTCTGAACGACGCCTCGTTCCAGTTCGAGCCTGAAACTTCCCTGGCGCTCGGGTTCGGATTCCGCTGCGGATTCCTCGGCCTGCTCCACATGGAGATCGTCCAGGAGAGACTCGAACGCGAGTTTGAACTTGAGCTGATCACCACTGCCCCCACGGTTCGATACGAGGTTATCCGAACGGACGGGAAAAAAATCATGGTGGAAAATCCCGTCCAGCTCCCTCCGCCCCAGAAGATAGAGGCTATCCTGGAACCCATTATGCTGGGAACCATCCACATTCCTTCCGAATACGTCGGGACCGTTTTGAAACTCTGCGAAGAGAGACGGGGAGTTCAAAGGGAAATCAAGTTCTATTCCTCCAATCGGGTAGTGATCACCTACGAACTCCCCCTGAACGAGATCGTCATCGACTTTTACGATCGCCTGAAATCGTCCACGCGCGGATACGCCTCTTTCGACTATGAGTTTCTTGCTTTTAAGCCCGCGAATCTGGTAAGATTAGATGTTCTGATTAACGGGGAAATCGTGGACGCCCTGTCTCTTATCGTTCATAAGGACAAGGCCTACGCCAAAGGGAGAGATTTGATCAAAAAGATTAAACAATTCATCCCGAGGCAGCTCTTCGAGGTGGCAATTCAGGCGGCAGTAGGCGCAAAGATCATCGCCCGTGAGACCATCAAACCCCTGAGAAAAAACGTGACCGCCAAGTGTTACGGGGGGGATATTACCCGTAAACGAAAGCTGCTGGAGAAACAGAAGGAAGGAAAAAAACGCATGAAGCGGGTGGGCAAGGTGGATATTCCCCAGGATGCCTTCCTCGCTATCCTGTCCGTGGAAGAGTAATATGAGTAAAATGATATTTGCCTCGAAGCGCCGGAGAGGCCTGAAAGAGAAGTCCTGGTTCAGAGAATACGGCGAATCCATCCTCATCGCTTTCATCATCGCCATGATCGTGCGGACGTTCGTCATCCAGGCCTTCAAGATCCCGTCGGGATCGATGGAGCCTACGCTCCTCGTCGGGGACCACCTCCTGGTGAGCAAATTCTCCTACGGCATCCGCATCCCCTACCGCGTCTTCGGAATCTACCTGCCGGGCGGGGGGACTACCCTCATCCCCATCTCTTCCCCCAAGCGGGGGGACGTGGTCGTTTTCGTGTTTCCGGAAGACCACAGCAAGGATTTCATCAAAAGAGTCATAGGTCTCCCCGGAGAAACCATTGAAATCATAGGAAAGAAAATTTTTGTGGATGGGAAGCCTATCCGAGATCCCTGGGGGGTTTACCGGGGGCACTCCGGCGGTATGATCGGAAAGATACAGAGCCACTTCGGGCCTGTAAAGGTTCCCTCTAATGCCTTCTTCATGATGGGAGACAATCGGAACCACAGCTACGACAGCCGGTTCTGGGGATTCGTGGACAAGCGCTTCATCGAGGGAAAGGCCCTAATCCTATACTGGTCCTGGGACCACCTTGCCCCGGATCTCCTCCACAAGGTCCGGTGGAATCGCATCGGGAAGGTCATCCATTAATGTCTTCAAAAGTCCTCTACACACCGAAACAAGTCGATAAAACACTCGAGGCTATGGCCCGGGGCATCTACGCGGAGTTTCAGGAAGAGCCCTCGTTCCTCATTGTGGGAATCCAAAGTGGGGGGCTGAATGTGGCCACGCGCCTGAAGGCCACTCTCGAACAGCTTGGGGCTCACGAGGTTCATCTCGGCTCCGTCGATACCACTCTCTACCGGGACGACATTCACCGCCTCCTTCCGGATAAGGGCCTTCTACCGATGGAACTGCCGGCCTCCGTCGAGGATGCCGCCATCCTCCTGGTTGACGACGTCATCTTCACGGGAAGGAGCGCCCGTGCCGCCATGGACGCCCTTTTCTGCCTCGGCCGCCCCAGGAAGATACGTCTGGCCGTCCTGGTGGACCGTGGGCACAGAGAGTTGCCCATCCAACCCGATTATTGCGGGAAAACTGTCAAGACAGACTACGAGGATGACGTTCAGGTAACATGGGAAGGGCTGTCCGGCCAGGTTGAACTCATCAGGAAATCGACTTCAAAGGAGAAAGAATAATATGGGAAAAGATATGGGAGCGGGCAAGGTCATCACCCGTTTCGCCCCGAGTCCCACCGGATACCTCCACATCGGGGGGGCCAGGACCGCCCTCTTCAACTGGTTATACGCCCGTCATACGGAAGGAACATTCATTTTAAGAATAGAAGACACGGATCGGGCACGTTCGACCGAGGCCTCGATCCAGGCCATCCTGGACGCGATGAAGTGGCTGGGGCTCGATTGGGACGAAGGCCCCTACTATCAAACACAGCGTATGGATCTCTACCGTGAAGCGGCCCAAAAGCTCCTGGAGACCGGCTGGGCCTACCGTTGTTACTGCACTCCGGAAGAGCTGGAAGAAAAACGCAAAAGGGCTCTGAAAGAGGGAAGAAAACCCAAATACGACGGCACCTGCCGCAATCGAACCGACTTCCCGGAGGATCAACCCTACGTCCTTCGTTTCAAATGCCCCGAGGAGGGCACTGTCGTCGTGGAAGACCTGGTCAAGGGAACCGTCCAGTTCGACGTCAAGGAGCTGGACGATCTCGTCATCATGCGGACGGACGGAATTCCAACCTACAACTTCGCCGTGGTCGTGGATGACGCCTCCATGGGAATCACCCACATCATCCGCGGCGACGATCACCTGAACAACACCCCCCGCCAGATCCTCATCTATCAGGCCCTGGGGTATCCTCTTCCGAAATTTGCCCACGTGCCCATGATCCTGGGCCAAGACCACAAGCGTCTGAGTAAACGCCACGGGGCCGTCTCCGTCCTCGCCTATCGGGACGAGGGATACCTCCCCCAGGCCCTCACCAACTACCTCGTCCGGCTTGGCTGGTCCCACGGGGACCAGGAGATTTTCTCTCTTGAGGAACTGATTGACCTCTTCACCCTGGAAGGCATCGGAAAATCAGCAGGGGTTTTTAACCCCGAAAAACTCCTATGGCTCAACGCACACTATATCCGTGCCTCCTCTGACGAGGCCCTTGCCGAGGCCCTGAAACCCTTCCTCGACGCCGAGGGGATTGCCCCTCCGAGGGAGAGACTTCTCATGGCCATCAAGACCCTGAAAGAACGAAGCCGAACCCTCAAAGAGATGGCGGAGGGAATGCGTTTTTACTTTGTGGACAAAATCGAATACGAGCCCAAGGCGGCAAAGAAATTCTTGAAAGCCGCCATGCTTCCGTATTTCTCCCAACTGACGGACTGTCTAAGCGCCCTGAAAACCTTTGACGAACCCAACGTGGAGGCGTGTTTCAAAAAGGTAACAGAAGACAACCAGATCAAACTTGGAAAAATCGCCCAACCCGTCAGGGTGGCCCTGACGGGAAAAACAGTCAGCCCCGGCATCTTCGAGGTTATGGAAGTTCTGGGCAGAGAAAAAACCATTGCGCGTCTACAGGAGGCCATGGAATATCTATCCGACAAGGCCTCCCAAGCAACCTAAGGGGGAAACCGGCGTCTAAGCCATGAAAGGTCCCATAACCACCTACATACCATGAGAATCCGACGCCTCGAACTCATAGGATTTAAATCCTTTCCCTTCGAAACTACCATCGACTTCCCTGAAGGAATCACGGCGATTGTCGGCCCCAATGGGTGCGGCAAGAGCAACATCCTGGACGCCCTGATGTGGGTCATGGGGGCGACAAGCCCGAAGTTGTTGCGAAGCCGGTCTATGGAAGATGTTATCTTTTCCGGGGCGGAAGGGGTGGCGCCCCTGGGAAGGGCGGAGGTCCGCCTGCTCATCGATAACTCGCTGGGTCTTGCCTGTGAGCCTTACCGGGAACTTCCCGAGATAGAAATCCGCCGCGTCGTCTACCGGACGGGGGACAGCGAATTCTGGCTCAACAAGCGCCGCTGCCGGCTTCGGGATATCACGGAATTCTTTCTCGGGACAGGTCTTGGAAGTAACTCCTATGCCATTATCGAACAGGGAAAAGTCGACAGCATCATCAACGCCAAGCCCGAGGAACGGCGCCTGTTTCTCGACGAATCGGCGGGAATCTCCAAGTACAAGGAGCGGCGGGAGATCTCCCTCCGCAAGATGGAGGCCACCAAACAGAACCTTTCACGTGTAGAGGACGTCCTCTACGAAGTCAACCGACAGGCCAACAGGTTGAAACGTCAGGCCGCGAAGGCCCGTCGGTATCAACGACTCAAAAAACGGCTCGA
>JAOZMY010000007.1:40066-43113 GCA_029934085.1 bacterium
GGCACAGGCCCTCACCTTGGAGGAAGACATCGAAACCCTTACCGCAGAAATTTCTGTAAAGGAGCATCAACTCGCCGAACTGGTTTCCGTCTATGAAGCCGAAAAGAGACGTCTGAGCGAAGTGGAAAACGCCTTCGAATCCCACAAGGAGGCCGTTTTCAAGGCCATGACGGCCGAGGTGGACGCAAAAAACAAGGTTGTCCAACTAACCGAGAGGATCGACGAGACAAGACGAGGGATCGAGGCACGGAAAAAGACCCTGGAAGAGGCCCTCACCCGCTACGAGGCATCGAAACGAGAGGAGACCACCTTTAAGGGAACCATCGACAGCTTGACAAACGAGTTGAAGGCCAAGAAAACGGAGGAAGCCAGCCTCGAAACCGCCTTACAAGAGGCGGAGGAGAAAGAAAAAACCTTAAAAGAACAGCTTCAGGAACTCGACAAGAAACTCTCTGAAGACCGCTCTAGCCTTTCATCCCTGGAAGAAATCCAAAAACGGATGGAGGATGTCTCGTCGAAAGGGGCCAAAACCCTCTTGGGGCAGTTTTTCTCCCCCAGGGCCCAAAACGGGTCCACCTGCAAGCTGGTGGCGGACACGATAGAGATAGATCCCCAATACGACCGGGCACTCGAGGCCATCCTCAGGGACGAGCTGGAATTCGTCCTGGTAGACAATCATGACACGGCGCTAAAGAGTCTCTCGTTCTTAAAGGAAAGGAACGCGGGGAGAAGCGGTTTGATTCCAAGAGACAGCCTGAATGCGTGCGAGGAATCGTCAGATGCACTACGAAACACGGATGTTGCCCCTCTCTTAAATTACGTCCGCGCCCCCGAGAAAGAGCGAAAGGTTTTATCCTGTCTCTTGAAAGATGTCTGGGTTGTCGAGGATCCCCGCCGTGCCGTCGAAATCCATAAGAGGAACGGTTTCTCCGGCGTCTTGGTCACTCTCGACGGAGATGTCTTTTATCCCAATGGCGTCATCGTGGGAGGAAGCGACGAACCCGGAGCGGGGGGAAGAATCGCGCGGAACCGAAAAATCGGGGAGTTGAAAAAGAGAATCAAAACCTTAGAGGGGGAGAGGGAGAGCCTTGCTCGTCAGGTGGACATGGCGGAAAAGGCCACGGTTTCCATCCGGTCCCGGCTCGAAGAGGTCTCGGAAAGAACCCGTCGCCTTGAAACGGATATTCTGGGGCGAGAACGTGAATTGGAAAGCGTCCGTAAGGATTGTGAGCGCGTGGATAAACAGATGGAAATCCTGAAGGCCGAGATCGACGAACTACAGCAGACCCTTGAAACGGCGAAGACCCAGCAGGAAGAGCTCCAGAATGTCTACGTGGAAAACCGGGAACGCCAGACAAGCCTCCGGGAAAAGACCCAGGAATTCGAGGAAAAGATACAAGCGATGAAGGGTCGTGTGGAAGAGAAAGCCCTCGCGGTGAATCAGCTAAAGATCGAAGAGGCGAAGATCAAGGAAAAGCTCCAAGGACTTCTTGAAAAACGCCCGCTTCTCGGAGAAGAAATCGAGAAACTGGGGCTTGAAATCGAACGGAAGCAGCAGAAATCCCGGGAGATTACCGAAAGTCTCAAGCAAATCGCCGGGAAAATCTCCGTCCTCAAAGACGAAATTCAAGGCTCCGAAGCGGCCATCGAGGAATTACAGAAAGAGATAGAAACCAAGGAGTTGGGCCTGCGTCGTGAAAAAGAGATGATCATGGAGCTGGAGGAGAAAAAGTCGGCTCTCCTCAAAGAGCTGCAGAAGATGAAAGAGGAGGTTTCAGAGCGGAAACTTGAGATCACCCAAACCAAGATGGAAATTACATCCCTTATCCAAGACATCAGGTCCCACTACAACGTGGATTTGACAATGGATGAGCTACCGGAGTTGGAATCGGAGGAAACGGGTCCCATCGACGAAGCGGAAATCGCCGACCTGGAAGAAAAGCTTCGGCACATGGATGAAATCAACTTTGTCGCGGTCCAGGAGTTCGACGAACTGAAGGAGAGGATCACCTTCCTCGAACAGCAGCGCTCGGATCTCCTGGAGGCGATACAGACCCTCACAGAGACCATCCAGAAGATCAACCGGACCACGACCATCCGCTTCAAGGAAACCTTCGATAAGATCCAAGGGCATTTTTCGGAATTATTTGTCAAGCTCTTCGGGGGCGGACGGGCGGAAATCCGCCTGACCGATCCCCACAACTACCAGGAAACGGGGGTGGAAATCTTCGCCCAACCTCCGGGAAAGCGTCTTCAGGCCATTCGCCTCCTCTCGGGCGGGGAAAAGGCCTTGGTCTCCATCGCCTTCCTCTTCGCTCTCTTTCTTACCCGTCCCAGCCCCTTCTGCGTCCTGGACGAGGTCGACGCCCCCCTGGACGAAAGTAACATCGACAGATTCAACAACCTGATCAAGGAACTCTCCACCCTCTCCCAGTTCATTCTTATCACCCACAATAAGCGTACCATGGCCGCCGCCCAGTCCCTCCTGGGGGTCACGATGGAACAGCCCGGTATCTCCAAGATCGTCAGTGTCTCCCTGGGAGACATTCCCTCGTGAAAAGGCCGGCTCTCTTCGTCTTCGACTTGGACGGAACCCTCGTGGACAGCCGGGCCGACCTCGCCAATGCAGCCAATGCCGCCCTGACCAAGCTGGGACTTCCTCCACTTCCGGAAAATACCATCATCTCCTACGTAGGTGACGGGATCGATGCCTTGATACGCCGATGCCTGACACCCCAGCACGAGGCGCGCTTCGCCGAGGCGAAAACCTACTTCGCCGAGCACTACCGAAAGCACTTCCTGGACCATACGGTCTTGCTGCCTGGTGTCCTGGAAACCCTCAAGACTCTGAAACCCAAAAGTTTCCTGGCAGTCCTCACAAACAAATCGGAACCCTATGCCGTCAAGATTCTCGAGGGGCTGGGAATCGCCCCTTTCTTCTCGGCAATCGTGGGGGAAAAAGCGGGCCTCGTCCCCAAGCCGGACCCATCGGCCCTCTTGAGCATCATGAAGAGATTGAAGGTTCCGAAAGATCAAACACTCATGGT
>JAOZMY010000136.1:0-2174 GCA_029934085.1 bacterium
TGGGATCGGCAGGATCAAAAAAGAAGATTCCACAGTGCAAGCACCTGCGATTCATGAGATAACCCCACCCACTCCATCTAAAGCCCTGTCCTGGCCAACTTGACTTTGAAAAGGGAAAACGGCATAATTGGTCTAAATTCTGGTCAACCAAAATAGAGGTGAATTTATGAAGATACTACCCCTTTCGGAAGTAAAGATGAAGCTCAGCGCCCTGGTGGACGTCGTTCACACCACTTCGCAGGAGATTGTGATCACGAAAAACGGGAAACCGGTCGCCGTGCTCGTGAGTCCTGAAGAGTATGAGGGATGGCGGGAAACGACTCATATAAAATCGGACGCGGAGCTGATGGATGAGATCGGAAAGGGTCTGGAAGCCCTGAAAGAGAGGAAAGCCCGGCTCTATTCCCTGGAAGAGCTCTTGGGCTGACGTCCATGGCGCTGACTTCCAAAAGGCTCCTCGTCCCGGATCATGTGGCCGATCGTCTCAGGCATTTTCACCCGGCCCTCAAGGCAGGTGTAAAAGCGGCTCTAAAGCAAATCCTCGAAGACCCCACGTCCGGCAAGGCCCTCAAAGATGAGCTGGAAGGGCTTCGAAGTTACAGAGTCAAGCGGTTCCGAATCATCTACCGCGTAAGCGGCGATGGGGTGGAAATCGTCACCATCGGCCCCAGGCGCGTCATCTATGAAGAAACGTTCAAGCTTTTGATGAAAACAAAAGAGTCCTGAAATCTCTGCCTAAGCCTTTGAGCTTTCCGCTTCGGGCTTTTTGCCTATCCGATGGCCGCTTCGGTCTCGGAATCGAAGTAGTGAAGATTCCCCAGCCGCGCCTTGAGGACGATGTCCTGTTTCGACTTGACCCGGCTTTGGGGCGAGATGGAGGCCAGAAGATCGCGACCGCCCACTTTGACGTCCACGTAGATCTGGTTCCCCACGGGCTGAACCACCTCCACGAAGGCGGTAAAGGTATCGGGGCTGTCCGGCGTATCGGTCTCCGAAAGGTCCTCCGGCCGGATACCCAAGGTGATTTCCTTCCCGGCGTAGGACATGAGGGCCTCTTTTTTCTCCGGAGCCACGGGAAGCCTCAGCCCTTCCGTCTTTACGAAGAGCTCCTCACCCTCCTTTTCCACCAGTACCCCCTCGATGAAGTTCATGGTCGGGGAACCAATGAACCCCGCCACGAATCGATTCACAGGACGCATGTAGATCTCCAAGGGTTCGCCCACCTGCTGGACCCTGCCGTCCTTCATAACAACGATGCGGTCCCCCATGGTCATGGCCTCGATCTGGTCGTGGGTGACGTAGATGCTGGTGGTGCCAATCTGCTCGTGGAGTTTTTTCAGCTCCAGGCGCATCTGGACGCGCAGCTTGGCGTCCAGGTTAGAGAGAGGCTCGTCGAAGAGATAGACCTTGGGCGTCCGTACGATGGCTCGCCCCAGGGCCACGCGCTGACGCTGGCCGCCGGAGAGCTCCTTGGGCTTCCTCTTGAGGTAGTCGAGGATTCCCAGCATCTCGGCGGTTTCTCTGACCCGACGGTCGATCTCGTCTTTCGGGACCTTTTTCAGTTTTAGGCCGAAGGCCATGTTCTGATACACCGACATGTGGGGATAGAGGGCGTAATTCTGAAAGACCATGGCGATATCCCGGTCCTTCGGCGGGACATCGTTAACCTTCCGCCCGTCGATGAAGATCTCCCCGGAGGTGATATCCTCCAGCCCCGCGATCATCCGCAGGGTGGTGGTCTTCCCACAGCCGCTGGGTCCCACGAAGACCATGAATTCCCCGTGTTTGATGGTGAGGGAAAAATCATCCACCGCGACGACATCCCCGAATTTCTTTCCCACGTTTTTCAGAACTACTTCGGCCATATAATTCTACTCCTTCAACGCCCCGGTAATCCCAGCAACGTAATATTCCACGAAAAATGAATAAACCAGCGCCACGGGGACGCTTCCAAACAGGGCCCCCGCCATGAGGGGTCCCCAGTGATAGACATCACCCCGCACCAGTTCGGTGACGAGCCCCACGGAAACGGTCTTTTTCACGCTCGTCGAGATGAAGGTGAGGGCGTAGAGATACTCATTCCACGAGAGGGTGAAGGCGAAAATCCCGGCGGAGAGGATGCCCGGCAGGGAAAGGGGAATAATCACCCGCCAGAAGATCCACATGCGACTCGC
>JAOZMY010000136.1:2274-4236 GCA_029934085.1 bacterium
AGGAAGCGCGTCTCGAAAAAGAGGTGCTTCAGATTCGTCAGCGACCAGGTATGGATGAGGAAGGGATTGAGCTTCAGGTTGTAGAGCTCCATATCCGATTTGAAGGTGGTGGCGAACATCCAGTAAAACGGGAAGAGGAGGAAGAGGAGAAACAGGAACAGAGGGAGATAGAAACGGAAGAATTTTTCCTTTTTCTTTTGCTGCATCATCACGCTTCTCGCTTGAGGAACTTGGAGGTTATGAGGACGCTGATGAAGAGGACGGGAAAGATGAAGGCCGAGATGGCGGCCCCCTCCCCCAGGTGTCCGCCGGCGATGGCGCGCTGGAAGGAAAATGTCCCGAAGATGTGGGTGGCATTGTCGGGCCCACCCCGCGTCATGATCCAGATGAGCTGAAAGTCCGCGAAGGTCCAGATGATGGAAAATGTGGTGATGACGGCCAGAAGCGGCATAATCAGCGGCAGGGTGATACTCTTGAACTTGATCCAGGGGGTGGCCCCGTCGATGTCCGCCGCCTCGTAAAGGGTCTGGTTGATGGTCTGGAGCCCCGCCATCAACCCGATGGTGAAGAAAGGAATTCCCCGCCAGATGTTGACGATGATGACCGAGATCCTCGCGTTGATGGGATTTCCAAGAAAATCGATGGGATGGTTCATCAATCCCGTTTTCATTAAAAACCAACTGATACAGGAAAAGTTCGAATCAAAGATCCACCAGAAGGCGATGGTGGAGAGGGCAGTCGGGACAATCCAGGGAAGCAGCACAATAGCGCGGATCAGGCCTTTCCCCTTGAAGTCCCGGTTCAGGACGATGGCCAGCCCGAAGCCAAGTATCAATTTGAAGAAAACCGCCACGACGGTGTAAAGCACCGTATTGAAGGCCGTGAGCCGGAAGACCTCGCTGTGAAAGAGGTCGATATAGTTTTCCAGGCCCACGAAGGACCCCGTCCGACCGATGATGGTGTTGGTAAAGGAAAGCCAGATGCCCAAAACGAAGGGATAGGCGAGGAGGAGAAGGAGGATGATATCCGCGGGAAGAGTAAATAGAAACCCCAAAAACCCTTTTCTCTGAAGAAGGCCGACGGAGGGGGCCTTGAGCACCCCTCCCCCGGCGTTTCCCGATTTCATCAAACGTTTCCCTTCCCCGCCTGCCCCTTAAGGACTTAACGGTAGAATTTCTTGAGTTTTCTCTCCGCTGCCGCGGCCGCCGCCTTGGGAGACTTGCCGCCCACGCAAACATCCGCGAACATATCCACGATCACGTATTCACTCATGGCCGCCGCGGAGGCCGGTCCCATGGGTCCCGCGTATCCGTTCCAGAGCATCCTTTTCACGCACTCACGATACGGGGTGATCCGCGGATCTTTCTTCCATGCGGGAAGGTTGTAGTAGTCTTTCAGTGTCTGGGTGATGTAGCCCCAGGTTTCGCTCTCCCACTTCCCGTATTGCGCCTTCTCGAACATGAAGGTGAGATAATGCTTGGCCGCGTTGGGAACCGGTGTGTGTTTGAAGACGAAGGCCTGGCTGATCATGGACAGTTCCGCGGGATGCCCCACCGGGCCCACCGGGAAGTTCATGGTCATCAGGTCCTTGTTGATGTCGGGGAACTTCTTCATGGAGGCGTAGAAGATACTGTTCCCGTTGGAGGTCACGGAGATCTGACCCGACAGGAAGGCTTTGTTGTTATGGGGATCCAGCCAGGAAGCAACCCCTGGGATCATGGTCTCATAAAGCTCTTTAGCCGCGTCCAGGGCCTGGATGGTCTCTTTGCTGTTGATGGCGATGGTCTTGCCGTCCTTCTCCACGGCCTTTCCGCCGAAGGACCAGAGCCACCAATGGGTCCAAGTATTCCCGTCCCCAACGGCGTGCCCCAGGGCGAATCCCGTGGGGTGTCCCTTGGCCTTCAGCTTTTTACAGCACTTGATGAAACCTTCGATATCAGAGGGAAGTTTTTCGTACCCCGC
>JAOZMY010000137.1:0-1507 GCA_029934085.1 bacterium
CTCGTTTCGGGGAACACAACGAAGAGATCTACGTGAAACTCGGGTACACCCCCGAAGATCTAAAGGTCTTCAAAGAAAAGGGGATCATCTAATGCATCCAGATATTCTGACTTCACTTGTCACGAAGACCGACAGTAAGATCGTTCTCCTCGTGATGGACGGCGTAGGAGGACTTCCCATCAATGGGAAGACGGAATTAGAGGCAGCCAACACACCGAATCTGGACCGGCTGGTAAAAGAAAACGTCTGCGGGCTCACCGACTCCATCGAGCGCGGCATCACGGCAGGTAGCGGCCCTGGACATTTGGGGTTGTTTGGTTACGATCCTACCGAATATGAAATTGGGCGGGGGGTTCTGGAGGCCCTGGGTGTGGGCCTGGAGATGACCCCGTTGGACGTGGCGGCTCGAGGGAACTTCGCTACCCGTAACGAAACGGCCATCACCGATCGGCGGGCCGGCCGGATTCCCACCGAGTTGAACCAGAAACTCTGCGCCAAGATGGCTGAAGCCATCCCGGAGATCGACGGCGTAAAAGTCATCATCCATTCCGGAATGGAACACCGATTTGTCGTCCTCTTTCGGGGAGAAGGTCTGGACGGCCGAATCGCCGACGCCGACCCCCAACAGGTAGGACTTTCTCCCAAACTGGCGACGGCTCTCGCCCCGGAAGCCGAACACACCGTCGAGATTGTCAATGCCTTCATCCGGAAAGCCGAGGAGGTGCTCAAAGACGAGCATCCTGCCAATACCATCCTGCTCAGGGGATTTGCAAAATATCCCGACATCCCCAGCATGGAACAGCGGTTCGGCCTGACTCCGGCAGCCATCGCTACCTACCCCATGTATCGCGGGCTCGCCAAGCTGGTAGGGATGACCCTGTTGGACACGGGCAAAACCGTGGCAGACGAGATTGAAACCCTCAAGGAACACTGGAATTCCTTCGACTTCTTCTTCGTCCATGTAAAAAAAACGGACAGCTACGGAGAAGATGGGAACTTCGAGAAAAAGGTCTCTATAATCGAGGAAGTGGACAAGGCTATCCCCGACCTCCTCGCTTTGAAGCCTGACGTTCTGGTTGTTACGGCAGACCATTCGACGCCGGCCATGCTTAAGTCCCATAGCTGGCACCCCAACCCCTTCCTCCTGGTCAACAAATACATCCGTCCGGATGAAGTTACCTACTTCAGCGAGCGGGCATTTGTGCACGGTGGGCTGGGTCGATTTCTTGCAAAGGACGGGATCGCCCTCATGCTGGCGCACGCCTTGAAACTGAAGAAGTTCGGGGCATAGCTTGTTAGATTGAGGGAAGTTAGTCTGAAGGTTGAAGACCGAAGGCTTGAAAACTTAACAACACAAGTTTTCTTTCGTGGCTTGTGAAAGGAGGTGTGCCATGTTTAAAAAAATCATGTTTTGTACCGATCTGTCCAAGAACAGCGATGATACCTTCCCTTATGCCCTGGATCTCGCAAAAAAGTACCAGAGCAAACTCTTCATCGTTCACATCAT
>JAOZMY010000137.1:1607-4228 GCA_029934085.1 bacterium
CCGGTTCTGACGATTCGATCGGTAAATTGAGGAGTTGATAGATTGAAGGTTGAAGTCTGAAGGTAGTAGCGAACAAATAAAGGAGTTTCGTCGCAAGGCACCTTCGGGTGCCTTGTTAATTTGATGATGAAAGCTTTCCCATCTTCAGAAAAATTACGCGGGATCTTTATGGTTCTCGCCGGGGCGATGATGATCAGTTTCTCCGCCGTCTTCGTCAAGATCGCCCATGTAGGTCCCATCGTCTCCGCCTTTTACCGCATGGCCATCGGCGGGGTCATCCTCATCATCATAGCCATTGCCACAGGCAAGGTCACCCGCTTCCCCATCAAGTCTTTCGGCCTCATGGCCCTCTGCGCCTTCTGTTTCGTCTGGGATTTAACTGTTTGGCACCAAAGTATCTTCTATGTGGGTCCGGGTCTGGCCACGATTCTCGCCAACTTCCAGGTCTTTTTTCTTGCGGGAATCGGTTTTCTCTTTTTCAAAGAACGGCTGAATCTGCGTTATGTTATCTCCGTCCCCCTGGCCCTTCTGGGACTTGGACTCCTCATCCTTCCCCAGAATATGGCTGCCCCGCAGCCCCATTTCTATCTGGGTGTCGGTCTGGGACTCCTCACCGCCCTGGCCTATTCGGCCTACCTCTTGAGCCTGCGTCACCTCCAATCCCGTTACACGGAGATCTCTGTCTTCTTTGTCATCGCCATCATCTCCATCCTGACAGCGGCAGGGATCGGGGTCGGAGTGATTCTCACCGGCAACTCGTTTGCCATTCCGGACATACAAACCACCCTGACCCTCACCGCCTACGGCATCATGGGTCAGGTCCTGGGCTGGGTTCTCATCTCGAAGGGAATTGGGAGAATCGAGGCATCGAAGGCGGGGCTTATTCTGCTGCTACAGCCCACCCTTTCCTTCGTGTGGGACATCCTCTTTTTCGGGCATCCCGCAGGCCTCTTCGACCTGGCGGGTGCGGCCCTGGCGATTTTCGCCATCTATCTGGGTTCCACGTCACGCCAGGCCCGCTGAACTATCCATAACGCTCGTTCTTCCAAACATCGGCCACGGGATGATACCCCCGGGCCTCCCAGTAGCCCCGGATATCCTTGTCCACGAGTTCGATCTTTGACACCCACTTCACGCTCTTGTACGCGTATCGGCTGGGAACAATCAAACGGAGGGGATATCCATGCTCGAAAGGAATGGGCTCCCCGTTGCGCTCCCAGGCAAGGATGGTCTCGTCATCCATCAGACACTCAAGATCAATCTCGGAGGAATACCCCCCTGGGGAATGAAACAGGGCAAATTTTGCATATTGTTGAAGCTCTGACTCACCAATAAGATCTCGAACCCGCACACCCCTCCAGCGGTTGTCCGGCACGGTCCAGCTCTCCACGCAGTGGAAGTCTCCCTCTACCTCGACCGTGGACATGGCGTGAACCTCTTCGATGTTCAGAGTCTTTGGCGTCTTAATCAAACCGGTGATCTCAAGAGTCCAGTCTTTAGGATCGATGTCCGGCGCATCCTCGGCTGTGCGGACCGGCCAGGAAGAAATATACCTTTGACCCGGCGGCATCTTCCCGCTCATTTCACCCCTCCTTTTCCAACAGATTCCAACGCATTCCTACCTCCGATTAGCCACGTAGGACATGGCCTCCTCGATGTTCAGCTCCCGGGTGCTCCCCCCCGTGCGCAGGTAAAACTTCGTTGCCTTGTCCTGCTTCACGAAGACCGGTTGATGGGATGGAGCCACCAAGATTCTACAAACGTCCTTCCCGTCGATGGCGTGAAACATCACATGGAGGTTCTGGCAAAACTCCGGCCCTAACTTCATAGAAACGGCCGTCATGATGGCCAGTTCAAATCCATCACGATTCTTCTTTTTGAGGGTTTCATAGTCCTTCTCCAGCCCCAGAACCTCTCCACCGTCATCCACACCGATTAGCAGCGTACCCCCCTGGCCGTTCATAAACCCCGCCAGGGTTTTAAGCACCGCGTCCTCCAGGCCGCGATTGAACTTGTCCTGCTTGTAATCCCATCGAAAGGAGGACTTGAACTCCAGTTTCGGGCCTTCTCCTTGAGCGATCAGGGCGCCGAGATTCTCTTCCAGAGCGGAATGAAGTTTTTGAATATGCTCCATCTTTTTCCGCCAGGCGTTGAAGAGAAGGGCTACCAGCACACCAAACACGGCTCCCACTCCCGCGTAAAAGGCGGTCTTGATGGGGGTATGGCCTTTCAGGGAATTGATCACCTGGTTAGAAATATAGGTCCAGACCGAGGGGCTTTCGATGCCGTGCTCATAGTAATAGACAAACTCGTTGATGGGATAGAGGAGAAAAAATCCAACAACGGCCCCGCCAATAATGGCGACGATGAAGAGGCGATCCAGAACTTTTCGTTCTTCCGATATGATCTTTTTCAGGGCCTCCATACCCCGATTTATGACCTAATTGGCGCGGGAAATCAATAGGAAAGAAAATAGATCGTCCCGGTTATCGGACGACCGCCACTCCATAGGGAAGGTTCCCCAGAACAATGGTACCTTCCTTCTTCAACGACGTGGCGTTGACGACCACCAAACCTTTGATGGATCGGTCCACCGCGTAAATCCACCGCCTCACCGTGCA
>JAOZMY010000138.1 GCA_029934085.1 bacterium
GACAAACCTCCCCTTCTTTCCAGAGGGAAGGTCCCTGTGGAACCGTTGAACAAACATGGTTAATCCTCCCGTGATGGTCGTTTGAATGTTGGTCCGGCTGGACATAACCATTTTTCCCCTTTCTATTTTGTATGTCAAGTTTCCAGGGGAAAAAGTTCACTCCACGAAGAAAAAAATTTGCCCCTTTGGAATCCGGGTTCCAAAGGGGCAAATCAGTCATCTTAAAAAAAGATTACTCTGTCTGGGGAGGGGTTCCCAGTTGTGGTGATGTAGCGGCTTCACCCACCTGGGGGAGGACCTCAATCGCACCCCTTGCTTGAACGTTGTCGAGGGGAAATTCTTTATAATCGTGGCCATTTTTCAGAAAAACAAAGCGTTTTATTGAGTAAAGGGCTCTTCCCGCGTAGTCAAAATTGGCATGAGCGGTTTTATAAATGGATTCCCCTGGCATTAAAGGCCCCACATCGAAGGTGAGCAACTTTTCCCTCAAACTGGGGGACGGGTAAACGATCTTGATCTTAAATCTATACTTGTCGGAAAGGGCCCTGTTGCTGAAATTGAAAAACTTGAAGGTAATGGATGATGTTTCTCCCACTACATACGGTGCATGGTTTTTCAAAGCCACGTCTATGGGAACGAGGACCTTTGCTTTAGGGTCAAAAACTACTTTAGGATTATAGACATAGAGGGAATCTTCAATGGTGTTATTGTGCCAGTGGGCTTCTTCGAACGCCCGATCTTGGTTGACCGTGATGCGATAATGTTTCCGCCCCTTTTTCCACCAGCGGATACCACGCTTTTTCGCTCCATGCGCAGGGAAAGTTTGACCTGGATGTAGGGGAGGAACTGTATAGGTGTGAGTCCCATCCCCGTCGATATGCAGCCGCAGGGTTGTCTCTCTTGAAATACTCCCTCCCGTATTCTTTACATAGAACCGAAACCACCGCTTGGGGCCACCCACCCGCACGTCGCTGGGACTGGAGATCCAAACCCTGAGGTCAGGGAGAGGATAGGCAATGTGAAATTTTTCTCCCACGTTGTCTTGAAAGTTTTTCTCCCCGACATATTGCGAGAACTTGACACGCACCTTATTCCAATACTGCCCTGGGACAGGGGGCGTGAATTTATACACGAGTTCGACCTCCCTCCCATTCTGGGTAACGGGGGCAAGGTGCTGAGCGCTGGTAACCTTCTTGAGGGGTTCTTTCCCGAGGGGGCCCCGAATAAAAAACTGCCCCACGATCTTTATCCTTGAATCCTGCGGGTAGTCTCCCCCGATGTTTACGACTCGGACGATCCAATGAACCTCATTATGGCTGTCGTAGGCTTGCATAGAAACGATTTTGAGGTCGGGCGGGGAGGAGACGGTCCCGCCGTAGGGAGTAGACTTGAGAACAGGCTTGATCGTAGCCTTTCCCAAGGACTGTTTTTCGACGAGGAGGGGCTTTTGCCCTTTCGTCACACCGAGGGCCTGCTTCGAAACCGTCCTGACGTTGAAGTAGTGGGATTTTGTCACGATTATCCCACCTTTCTGATAAGAGGTAATTGCACTTTTGGAAACTGGCAGCAGCGCTACCCGAACCTGGTTGATCCCCTGGCCCATCCGGATGGCTCCCTCGACGACCGCCTGTCGTCCAGGCCGAATCGGCCCAACGGGGAAATGTTTTTTGACGTGCTCCCCTTTTGGCAGTGTAATTGTGACGGAAAGATTCAGGTGCGGGGATTCTGCCTTGCCGTCGTTTTTCACAACAACCCGTATCCAACTCTCGTCCGGTTTTTTGGGTCTCGTATCCTGGAAAGCGACCTCCCGGATGGTCAGGAGAGGTTTCTTCACTGCCCGGTGGCTTTTCCTCATCCCTACGGGAACACCACTTTTCCGGATAAGGGCTGACCTCAAGGGCAACGCGTACTGGAAGTGGACCCTATTTTTATTGTTGCTGCCATTAATGGCATCTCGGATGGTAAAAACCACCTCATTCTCCCCGACGCCGCAGGCTATCAGCCACCGGAACGAGAGGCTCGCCCCAGGTTTCAATGCCTTGACATTGAACGATTTCTTGGAAATTGCTTTTCCGTTACACGTATGCACCCCTGCCAGGCTCGTCGGTTTCGATGTTGCCTTTCCCACATTCTTGACCTTTACGGTGATCCATGCCTTAGATGCTTCCGCCTGTTCTGCTGGCTTCCAGGAAACGGACGTGATTGCCAGGTCGGGCAAGAGCACTTTCTTCAACGAGGACGCCGAGGGCTTTGCCGGGAATTTAGGAGGATGGGAGAAAGCAGGTGGCGCACCCGGATGGGTAAGGCCCGCGAGCACGGGCAAAGTGGTGCCGAATATGAGAACAAGAAAAATCATTGAACGGATGAACGCTTCCAAAGAAACCGTGGAGTTATACCCCAAAAAACTTCGTTTACGCACAATCGACCTCCCCTTTGAATGAGTTAGTGATCGCACAATGCTAAATTTTTATCCTCCGTTTAAAAAGTAAGTCGAGGATCTCGTAAAAAAGTTCAAATGAAAGGGGAAAAATTTCCCTTAATGCTTTTCCCCGGGCGTGAGGCGGATATCACGGAATAGCTTCCCAGGCGAAAATCGCAGAGTTTAGCAGGATCTTACAGGTTCGTGCTACGCGGACGGTTTCGTCGTGGAAGGCGTTCATCAGCACCTCAGAGAGACCGCAGGAGGCGAGCATGGGCAGATAGGTTCGTTCAACAAGGAGCTTTTTCTCCTTTGGGCCGGCTCCCGTGGTCAGGTTGGACAGTCCGGCGATGGTGCGCACTGGGAATCCCAAAAGGTCGGGGAGGGTCCGGATCGTTTCCAAGAATGCCATGGCCTGTTCCACCCCGTCCTCCCACATCAGGGGCGGTACCACGGGGTCGACGATGATTCGCTCCCGGGAAATCCCGGCGCGTTCTATTTCCGCGAAGAGCTCCGTCGCTACGGCGAGGCGTTCCTCTGCCGTTTTCGGCACCTGGCCGGTGGGATAGAGGAGGTACCCGATTATGTCCACGTTGAACTCCGACACCAAAGGCAGCATCTCTTCCAATTTCTTCGGCTCCAGGGAAACCCCGTTGATGACGGAGCGGTTACGGCACACGGAAAGCCCCATCCTCAAGGCTGCGGCGTTGGTGGTGTCGAGGTAGAGGGGAAGATCCGTCACGGCCTGGACGGTCTCCACGAGGAAGGCCATCCGTTCCTCCGGTTCCTTCGTGAGGGGCCCCGCGTTAACGTCGATGGCCTCCGCGCCTGCGGCGACACACCGTTTCACACAATCTTGAATGGGAACGGGATCCCGCTCTGAGACGGCCTTCTGAAATACCGGATTCGTAATCTGGAGATTGTCCGCGACGAGAAACATGACAAAAGGTCAGGACGTAAAAAGATCCTTCACCGAATCCTTGGTGAGGAGGATGAGGGTAAATACGCCCAGGATGGTGCCGAGAGGGATGATGGCGCACTCGATGGCGCCGACGACAAGACAAAACGTGCGGCTGCGGAACTTGGAGAGTTTCCTACCCGCGATGATCATCAGCACGGCCAGCGTCCACCCTGCGAGGATAAAAAGGCCCGCGATGAGGATGAAAATCCATCCCACCAGTGCGGGAGAGGGACCACCCGATGGGTTTTCCGCCAGCCCCTTGGTCAAGACGGCAATGCCGATGAAGAGATGGATGAAGGGGATACAGGCAAAGAGCGCCGTCAGCCCGCCCATCACGTAGTGAAAGATACCGAGGAGACGCACATTCCTCTTATCTTCTTCCAAGGTCTTTTCTTTTGGTGGCAGGAGTTCAGACATCTTGCTGTAGGGTCTTCAGGCGCTCAAGGACGATCTCGGCGTGTTTGACCTCCCCGCTCTTGCGTTTGACGCGGACCTTTACCTTCCGCCAAACCTCTTTGACCTCGCCGTCCGGGGAGATGAGAAAGGTGGAGCGGATGACCCCTTCGGTCTCTTTCCCATAGTTCTTCTTGATGCCCCAGGCACCGTAGGCCTTCATCACGTTTTTCCCTTCGTCGCTGAGAAGAGTGATCCCGAGCCCGTGTTTTTCGATGAACCCCCGATGCCGCTCAGGGCTATCCGGGCTTACCCCAAAGATGACGGCACCCAGCGCCTCGAAGTCTTTTTTCAGAGCCGTGAAGTCGAGGGCCTCCTTGGTGCATCCCGAGGTGTTGTCCTTGGGATAGAAGTAAAGGACCACCCATTTG
>JAOZMY010000139.1 GCA_029934085.1 bacterium
GACGGGAAGGATTATATGACCGTAAAGGTCGAGAGGGATCCCGCTGAAAGCCCTGACAGGGACAAGGAATTGATTGCTAAGATCAAAGATCGGATTAAGAAAGAGATCCTGGTAAGCGCGGCGGTTGAAATCGTCGATTATGGGACATTGCCCAGGACGGAAAGGAAGAGCAAACGTGTGTTCGATAACAGAGACAAGAACTGATGGAGAAGGGAGCTGTAATGATTGATTACGAATATCTGAAACCGAAAGATCTGGAAGAGGTTTTTTCCCTCCTGAAGTCCTATGGGGAGAGAGCTGTCCTCATCGCGGGGGGAACGGACGTGATGGTGAATATCCGGAACAAGAAACTTGCTCCGGAGGCGCTCATTTCGCTCCGTGGTCTCGAGGACCTTGCCTATGTGAAAAAGGGAGAGGACGGCTATCACATTGGGGCCCTTGCGACCCACCGGATGCTGGAAACCAGTTCGTTGGTGCAGAGTGAGCTCTCCGCCCTTTATGACGGAGCCTCGCAGGTTGGTTCCGTACAGATCCGGAATGTCGCCACGGTCGGGGGAAATATCTGCAATGCCGCGCCATCCGCGGATACGGCGAGCCCTCTGTTGGCATTGGATGCGGTGGCGGTCCTGCGGGGACCCGGGGGAAGCAGGAAGGTTCCGCTGACGGAGTTTTTCACCGGTCCTTCCCAGACGGTGCGGGCGAGCGATGAGGTCCTGGTCGAATTTGAGATTCCCTCTGAGATGGGGCAGTTCGGAAGCGCCTATCACAAACATTCACGACGCAAGGCGATGGACCTGCCCATTCTGGGGGTGGCGGTTTCCCTGAAGATCGAGGGGGAGATCATCCGGGATGCCCGGATCGCCCTGAGTGTGGCGGCTCCCACGCCTATGAGGGCGATGGAGGCCGAGGCCTATTTGAAAGGGAAAAAGTTAAGTGACGATGTCCTTATTGAGGCCGGGAAGATCGCGGCGAATGAGGCTTCCCCGAGAGACAGCCTCAGGGGAAAGGCGTGGTACAGGAAAGAAATGATTGAAACCTTTGTTCCGAGAATGGCTCATAAGGCCCTGGAGCGGTTGAAGAATCGATAATAAGGAGTCGAGAATGAAGAAGATTACAGTCTCATTTACTTTGAACGGAGATCAGGTCGAGGCGGAGGTCCCGTCCACGTGGAATCTGTTGCGAACCCTACGTGAGTATTTTGAAATAACGGGGCCCAAGGAAGGTTGTGGCGTGGGTGAATGTGGCGCCTGTACGGTCCTCATCGACGGAAAGGCCGTTAATTCATGTATCTATCCCGTAGCCGAGGTCGAGGGTAAAACGGTTACAACGATCGAGGGACTCGCGGGGGAAGACGGAACCCTCCATCCCTTGCAGAAGGCCTTTCTGGAGAACAACGGTGTTCAGTGCGGTTTCTGCACCTCCGGAATGATTATGTCCGCCAAGGCCCTTCTCGACGAGAATCCCGACCCGGATGAAGACGAAATACGAACAAGCCTTTCTGGTAACCTCTGTCGGTGTACGGGTTATGTGCAGATCGTGGAATCAGTGCAAAAGGCTGCAGAAATGATGAAGGATAAATCATAAGGTTTCAGGAGGAAGCAATGTCAGAATACCTGTATGTGGGAAAGAATATTCCTCGGACGGCTGAGGTGGACAAGGTAACGGGACGTGCCATCTACATCAATGATTTGAAGCGCCCCGGCATGTTATATGGGAAGATCAAGTACAGTGAATATGCCCATGCGAGGATCAAACATATCGACACCTCGAAGGCGAAAAAGCTCCCCGGTGTCAGGGCGGTCATCACCGGATACGACATTCCTGATGTCCGTGTGGGATTTTTGAGGGATCAGACCGTCTTGAAGAAGGACAAAGTCCGCCAGTTCCGGGATGAAGTAGCGGCTGTGGCGGCCATCAGCCCCGAGATCGCCGAGGAGGCCTGTGACCTGATTGAGGTGGAATACGAAGAGCTTCCTGGTCTCTTCGATCCCTTCGAGGCCATGAAGGAAGACGCCCCCCTCATCCACGAGGTTGACGCGAGAGGACGTCCTATCCGAACCAATATCCTTCCGCTTCCCTGGAAATTCGAGGCGGGAGATATCGAGGAAGGACGCAAGGCCTCTGCGTATATCGTCAAGGACAGTGTGGAGACCACCTGGGTCAATCAGTGTTGTATGGGGACAAGCGGGTGCATTGCAGAATTTGATATGAACAACAACCTGACCTTGTATAATCAGGCCAACGTCATCTTCTGGGACAAGCGGCGCATCATGGAATACTTTGCCCAGATTGGACTGAAGGATAGCAAGGTCCGTATCGTCAATCCCATCGTGGGGGGAAGTTTCGGGACGAAGCTGGATACGGATATCTATGAGTTTATCGCGATTCAGCTTGCCTTGAAGACCCGTCGCCCCGTCAAGATTCTCTTTACGCGTGAGGAGGAATTCTTCGCCCTGCCGCCACGCCAGCCGGCCATCTTCGAGATCGAGCAGGGTTGTGACAAGGACGGAAAATTGACCTTCAGGTGGGCAAAGGCGATTCTTGACAATGGGGCTTACACCTCTTGGGGGGCTACGACACCTTCCGTCATGATGATGCCCATGTCTTCACTCTATCGGGTTCCCAATGTCTATTTCGAGGCGAAGTGCGTTTATACCAACAACATCTACTGCCAGGCTATGCGAGGGTACGGAAACCCGCAGGCCACCTTTGCCGTAGAGACCTCCATGGATCACCTGGCGGAGGAAGCGGGAATCGATCCCGCCGAATTACGACTGATCAACTGTAACCATTCGGGGGATGTCACCCCGATGCGGTTGAAGATCACCTCGTGTGGTCTCGAGGAATGTATCAAGGGTGTCAAAGAGAAACTCGATTGGGATAAAAAGCGTGGGAAACGAAATGGCCGAGGGGTTGGCATGGCCTCGCTGATCCATGTGGCCGGTGGCGCCCGTGTTTATAAATCCGACGGGCATGGCATGATTATCAAGGTAGACGAGCACGGTCACGTGGATGTTATGTCCGGTGGAACGGACCAGGGGCAGGGATCTCCCACCGCCTTGGCGCAGATTATCGCGGAGGCCCTGGGATTTAGGCCGGACGATATCAACCTGGTCTTTGGGGATACGGCGTTCGGTTTGTGGGATGCGGGAACCCACGCGAGCCGTCATACCTTCATCGCGGGAAACGCCGCTCTCGAGGCCTGTGCCAAGGTCAAACGGCAAATCCTCGAGCTTGCCGTGGTTGAGCTGCCGAAACTTATAAAGCACCAGATCAAGCGCCAGAAGCGGAAAGACCCGGATTTCAAGGAACCCGATCTCGATTTCAGCCTCATCGCGAATCCTGAAGACCTGGACATCAGAGACCGAATCGTCTTTAGTAAAAAGGATCCTGAGAATCCGTATTTCAGAACGGAAGTTAGCAATATTCTCCGTGAGGCCCTGCATGTGGGAACGGGAAAGAGTCATGTGGTAGTGGCGGAGGCCTTTTACGATCCTCCCACGGAAATGCTGGACAGGGAGTTCAAGGGAAATCTTTCGTGCACCTACGCCTTTGGAACCACCGGGGTTGAAGTGGAAGTGGATGAAAAGACGGGAGAGGTTAAGATTCTTCAGCTCTATGCGGCGCATGATGTGGGGAAGGCGATCAACCCGACCCTTATCAAGGGACAGATCTACGGCGCGGGCTATATTGGTGTCGGATACGGATTGACCGAGGAGATGAAGCTCGAAAAGGGTAGGGTGATGAATCCCAATTTCCTCGATTACAAGATGCTGACGGCCAAGGATAATATCCCGGTCACTCCCATGATTATCGAGACGGATGAAAAGGATGGACCCTATGGGGCGAAGGGTATTGGTGAACCCGGGTTGGTGCCCACGGCACCTGCCATCGCCAATGCCGTCTATGACGCCATCGGTGTGAGAATCAACGACCTTCCAATTACACCGGAGAAGGTGCTCAAGGCATTGAAAGAGAAGAGAAAGGAAAAATAAGAAGGAGACTGTCAATGTCAAAGTGGTTGTCCATTGCCTTTTGTTGGGTCCTTGTGATGGGAATCGTTCTAACAATAGGAGGACAAGCCATGGCATTTACAATCAAAAGCTCGGCTTTTCAAGAAG
>JAOZMY010000008.1:0-2367 GCA_029934085.1 bacterium
CGGGTAATCCCGGAGACGGAGGGTTGGTTCGAGACCATCTGGGCCGATTTCAAAAAAGGGAAAATCTTTGAATCCCCATAGACACCCTCCCTTTCGAATCTCCTTGTAACCGGTCCGAACTTTGCCTAAAATCGAGAAAACCTTAGGAGAAAAGATGAGTTTGAATTCCATTGGGGCACTAGTCACCTACTGCTCCCCCGCCGGTGCGACCCGCGTTGCGGCGGAAGCCATTGAGAGAACTCTGAGATCCCTTTCCGTAAACGTGGCGAGTTTCTCCCTCTGCGCAAAGGAGGGGAGGGAAACCGCCCTGCGTGTTTTTCAGGAATCGCGGGGGCGCTTCCGCCTGTTGTTCGTGGGTTCCCCCGTCTACGGCTTCCATCCCCTGCCGGCCGTTATGGAGTTCATCCGCCGGCTTCCCTCGCTGGACGGGATTCACACCGTTCCCTTTGTGACCTGGGGAGGGGTGTGCAGCGGCTCCGCCCTCTTCGAGATGGGAAGGGCCCTGGAAAAGAAAGGGGCGATCCTGTCGGGCGCCATGAAAATCGTGGCCGAACACTCCATGTCGTGGGCATTTTCCAACCCCTTCTGTGGGGGACGTCCCGACAGGAAAGACGCATCGAGGATTGAGGAAGGCGTAAAGGCGGTCCACCGAAAGGTGGAGGGGAACGATACCTCTTCCCTCGCACCTTTGGATATCTCCACCTATACCGGTGACACGCTGGCAACGATGCTGGAGGGCGGATTCGAGAAGTCGAAGGCCCGTCTCCCCCGGATTGAATTCGACAAAACCCTCTGCGTGGAATGCGGGCAATGCGCTGAGGTCTGTCCCGTAGGCTGCATCACCCTGAACCCTACGCCTGCCATCGGAGAGGACTGTATCCGGTGTTACAATTGCGCCAAGACGTGCCCGGAAGGGGCCCTAACTGCGGACTTCTCCAAGAGCGAAGAGGTTATCAGGACCAGAATCGAGAAACTGAGGGAGCCCCAGGAAACCACTGTCTTCGTGTAGGTCTTCCGGCCTGGAACTCTCCTCGACGCATCCCCCCCGGTTTGACGAAAACCCTTGGGGATGATATGTTTTCTGGGAAAATCTCCGGAGGAAAACAGATGAAAATAAATGTGAAAAAAGCCCTCGTCATCGCTGGGCTTATCTTAACATTCTCAGTGATTGCCGCCTACCCAACTATGGCCAGAAACATCCTTGCCAGTAGTCAAGTACTCTATCAGGGAGAGTCTTTGAACTCTATCAATGGGCGCTTCAAGCTCGTTCTTCAAGCCGATGGAAACCTCGTCTTGTATGACAAGGATAAGGCCCTCTGGTCTTCCGGCACCAACGGGAAGAACGCAAAAAAACTGGTGATGCAGAACGACGGGAACTTGGTCCTCTATGGACCCAATGGTCCTGTATGGGCAAGCAATACCTCAGGGAACCGCGGGGCCTATCTGGTTCTCCAGGACGATGGGAACCTGGTCATTTACAAGGCGGTCTGGTCGACTGGCACGGCACAATAACCTTCCCTCGAATCCGGATTACGATTTCCCCCGGAAGGGGCGCAAGGTCCTTTCTTCGACCCCGTAAGTTTCTCATATCATTACCCTATGAGAAACAGCTCCTTGTGATTTTCTTCTCCAATTGATATAAACGCCAGAAAAGGAGTCGCTATGCTCAGTTCATGGCTGAACCATCGCCTGGATCCTATCGTCTATAAACTCTCTCCCAAAAAATCGAATCGGGCAATTCATCCCAACATTCTCACGATCCTTGGATGCCTCACCAACCTTGCCTCCGGGATCATGTTCGCCTTCGGCCACTTGATCTGGGGCGGCGTTCTCCTTCTCTTGGGGGGATTCTTTGACATGTTAGACGGGGCCGTGGCCCGGCAGGAATCCCGGGTTACTCCCTTTGGCGGGTTTCTCGACTCCGTCTTGGACCGTTACGCCGACCAGTTCGTTCTCTTTGGAATCCTGATCTATTTCGTTCAACTCAATCAAACAATGTGGGTCATCTTCTGTGCCATCGCCATCATCGGAACCACAGTCACACCCTACGCGCGGGCGCGGGCGGAGAACATCATCGACGAGTGCCGGGTGGGGATCCTGGAGCGGCCGGAGCGGGTCATCGTCCTGGCCGCCGGCGCCCTGTTCGGCTTTCTTCCCTACGCCATCCTGATTATCATGGTCCTCTCGAACGTTACGGTCTTTCAGCGCATCTATCATACCTATAAAAAGTCAAGCGCTCGTGACCGTAAATAGTTTCTAATTCGAGATCCTGGCATTATAGTTGATTGTTTTCGGATTTTCGTTGATTTAGACTTCAACCTTCAGACTGATTTATGGAATCTCTTCCCCCGTCAAGGTACGGATCGC